>CAYXHB010000112.1:0-1538 GCA_964464795.1 uncultured Gammaproteobacteria bacterium | reverse complement strand
TCATGCCACCGCTGCGGCCAGGACCACCTCTCGGCAGATCGTTGCCATAAGCTTCCAACAAGACCAAGAATACGACTAGAAATAGGAGTTTGGGGGTCCGTAAAGTGGCCGCGGTGGCTTTCAAGAACTTTCCCCAACTGAATTCCACCCGCCCTTTACGCAACAATTGAAAATCAGGGTATGGCTTGCTCATAGTCAATATGTTTACTGTTATATTGACGTCTACAGAACATCTCTGTCAAGGAAACGCGGTTGGACAAGGAGTCGGTGTTTGTGTTAACAATTAATTATGTCGCACAATGCAGCAGTGTTGCCCGAGGGGAATTTGGAAACTTTACTTGGTGATTTTTTTGATTATCTGTTGGTTGAGCGACAGGTTTCTAGTTTGACAGTTAGAAACTACCGGCACTATTTGGAAAGGTTCGCGATGTGGGTATATAACTCGGGCAAGACGAAGTTTAACGTGGAAGAGATTGACCAGGGACTTATCCGCAAATATCGGGTATGGTTGGCTTCTCTACCCACTGAGGGTGGCGGAGTGCTTGACCCTGTGACCCAGAGTTATCATGTGATTGCTTTGCGGTCTTTTTTGCGGTGGCTGGTGAAAACTGACCATAAAGTTTTGGCGCCTGATCAGCTTGATTTGCCCAAAGGTAAAAACCGACGGGTGGAGTTTATGACACGTGAGGAGGTTGAGCGGTTGATGGATATGCCGATTACCTCTACTCTACCCGGTTTGCGGGATAAAGTTATTTTGGAAATGCTGTTTAGTACAGGACTGCGGGTAAGTGAGTTAGTGGGCGTGAACCGTGAGCAGATTAATGTGCAGAGACTGGAATTTGGGGTCAAAGGTAAGGGAGGACGGGTACGGGTAGTGTTTTTGAGCGAGCGGGCGGCGCAGTGGTTGGAGCAGTATTTGGTGACGCGGGATGATTATTGGGAGCCGTTGTTTATAAACTATCGCGGTAGCGCTTCAAGCGAATCGGTCGAGGAAGAGATGAAGAAGTTTGACCCTAGCTATGGAGAAGCTAGGAGGTTGACGGCCAGAAGTGTACAGAGAATTGTAAAGAGCTACGCTAAGAAGGCCCAGATTGCGATTGAGATAACGCCGCATGTAATTAGGCATTCGTTTGCTACTGATTTGTTGACTGCGGGGGCGGATATCCGCAGCGTGCAGGAATTATTGGGGCACAAAAATATTGCCACCACGCAAATTTATACTCATGTGACGAATCGGCAACTGAAGAGTGTACACGCTCAGTTTCATGGGAAGAGTAAGGAGTAGGAAATAGAATAAAGATGAATGAAGAAAGAAGTATGGGAATGGGAATACAGAAGAGATTCCTCGGCTACGCTCGGAATGACAACCGCTGTGGTGCATTCCTGAGTTGAGGCAGCTTTCGCAATGACGAAAAAAGTTGCATGATTATTAGCGCGATTATGGCGTGGTACTTTTTGTGTAACGATAATATCGCAAAACTGATACAATCGTGACATGAAAAATATTGCCCTGATTGTTTTGTTAGGGTTATTTGTAG
>CAYXHB010000111.1:0-1553 GCA_964464795.1 uncultured Gammaproteobacteria bacterium | reverse complement strand
GAAATTAGCCTGAGTGGTGATGAACATACTGTAACAATAGTTTATCTTGTGGAGTTGGTAGATGAGAATGAAAATTTTGAACCATTAGTTGACGAGCCTTACAGTGAGTTTGCTTGGGTACATAGTGAAAATATAGGTGAGTATGTCAACGAAGATGATGAAGAAACAAGTATTTCTGTGCAAATGGCGTTTGAGCTTTATCAGGATTGGGCTAAACAAATGAATTAAATTAATAGTTTTGTGATACGCTAAGGCAAATGATACTTTCGGTAGTGATTGCCGCTTATAACGAAGGCAGGTACATCGCTCGAGCTTTGGCTTCACTGGAGAAACAAAAACTTGATTTCAAGGATGGATTGGAAATTATTGTCATTGATGATGGTTCTACAGACAACACGACTGCTAATGTTAAGAGGTTTGCTAAGGTAAAGTTGCTCCATCAAGACCATAAAGGAGTTGCTTTAGCCCGTAATCTGGGAGTGAAGTATGCCAGAGGGGAAATTGTGATTTTTCTTGATGCGGATATGGAGTTTGAAGATGACTTTATGCGCAAACTAGTAGAACCAATCAAAGCCAAAGTAACTCAAGGAACCTTTAGCAGCGAGGAATATGTAGCTAATTGGGACAATTGGGTGGCCCGATGCTGGAACTGGGATAACGACTTGCCTGTGAAAAGACGGCTGATTGTAAATACACCCAAATTAGGTAGTTACTTCCAAGCTATATTAAAAAGTGAGTTTGTGCGCGTTGGCGGCTTTGATGATATAGGCTATAACGATAACTGGTCACTGGTGGCGAAGTTAGGTTACCAGCCTATTGACGTAGAAAAGGCTGTTTTTTATCACCATAACTGCGCGAGTCTAAAAGAAGCTTTTGACCATGCGAAATGGGTAAGCAAACGACGATACAAACTGGGCACTCTGGGGAAACTGGCGGCTTTGGCGAGAGTAAGTTTCCCAGTGTCTATCTTCTTGGGAATATACAAATCGGCCAGACATTTGGAGATGGGTTTTTTGATATATAAAACTGTTTGGGATTTTGGCTTAGCATTGGGTATGATAGAAATGTGGACAACCGGAAAAACCAAAAAGTAGTTGCCATTGCCAAGAAGCCTATTATCTGGATTTTGGCGTTGGCAGTAATTCTAAGGCTAATTTTGATCAACCAGTCGTTTTGGATGGATGAGGCAGCTCAAGCTCTAGAGAGCGTCAGGCCGTGGGGGGAGCAATTGGAAATATCCAATGATTTTCATCCGCCCTTGTATCATATCTGGGTTCACGTGTTTACATACTTCGGAACTACCGAATGGTGGTTGAGAATTGCTTCTTTAATACCTGGAGTGGTGACTATTTATTTAATTTATTTGATAGGGAAAAAGATGACCAACGAAACAGGAGGTAACTTGGCGGCATTGCTCCTGGCGACCAATCCTTACCATGTTTATTATTCACAAGAACTGAGAATGTATGCCTTCTCAGCTATGTGGGCGGCCTTGGTAGTCTACTCGCTGATTGAGAAAAGGTTCTGGGTACATACTGTAGCTTGGGTGGGGG
>CAYXHB010000110.1:0-1564 GCA_964464795.1 uncultured Gammaproteobacteria bacterium | reverse complement strand
TGGGGTCACATTTGTATGATTTAGGGTATTAAGAGTATTGATTTGGGCTACGTTAATTTGTGGAGTTCGATATAGGAACACTTTCGTTGTTCTAAGTTTGCAGGAACAAGGGACTTTAGAATCTAAGGATTATTAGCAAAAGAAAGTAGAGGGCTCCAGGAGATAGAGCCCTCTTGTGATTAGATATCTTCAATACAGCCAGTTTTGCTTCTGGCATCATAGTGTCCTTTGACTGGTTGAGTTAGTCGACCAGAAGTGACTATGTAGCCTTGGAATATCCAGTCTTCATCCGAGACAGTCCAACGATGCAGTTGGTGTATCTGCACTTCAATTCTTGCGCCTGAAACGCTCGTGAACGCGACGTGGTGCTTTGAGTCTTTCAAGGAATTCATGAGACCGGTCTTGGAGGGACCGTCTTTGATTTTTTGGCGGGTCATGTGACACCTCCTGGATTGAAATGTGCGAGATTTGGGCTAGGATTCCCGTTGAGCGTAAATGCGTACGGAATTGTGGGAATGATACTCGGCGAGTGTCTCTACGTCAACGGTCAGTTGTCTTATAGTGTTTGATTTTAGTTGAATTTGTGTTAGTATCGTGCCAGTAAGTAACTACTCAGCTCAATCGCGAGCTGAACTTAGTTTTTTGCACATTAACAAGTTGTGGGACGTTAATTGGAGGTCAAATATGTTTCAGGTGATTGGTGGAATGGATATAAATGAGGCGATCGAGAAAGCTAAAGCCTCTGTATGCGACAACCAGACAGTAACATTTCAGTTCAATGGAGTTGCTGTTACGGTTGACAAAAGTTCTGATGTGCAGTTACTCGCGAAAGATTTTTTCTTGGCCTTTGATGGTGACATCGAGAAGAAGATTGGTCCTGAACCGAGTGGGTTCTATTCAAAGTAAAGGATAAAGATGAACACCATTACGTTGGACAATGGGTATGTGGTCGCTAAAGCCACTGCGAGAGCTACGCTACTAATTCTCCACGATATGTACCGCAAGTACGAATGGGGAGACTTGCGTTATTATTTTGCTTTGGTGAACCTCCTGGCACACAGCAAAGATGGACAATCTCTGTCTGAAGCAACATTGAAGCTTGTTGGGTTGAGTTTTGCTTTGGATGAGAGAAAGCAAATTCACAACGACATTAAAAATGTGATTGCATTATCTCTGAGGAAAGAAGGCGATGAGATTTTTTTGAGCCTTCGCTATGCGTAAGGATTTCCACAACTTAATAACAGACACCTTCATGGTTTTATCAATCATGAGGGTGTTTTTTTATGCTCAAGTGTCTGTCGGGTATAATCTTATTGGCAAATGAAAAGCAAATACAAGATTCTTCTCTACTACAAATATGTTGAGATTCCTGGTCCGGTCGAGGTGATGAATCAGCAGCGGTTGTTGTGTGATGAGTTGGGGATTAAGGGTAGGATTTTGGTTTCCAATGAAGGGATTAATGGCACGGTTGCGGGGTTGGAGGGGGATATTGACGAATATATCAGGCAGACTGAGATGAATCCTCTATTTGGCGATATAGAATGGAAAACATCCTGGGCGGATG
>CAYXHB010000109.1:0-1765 GCA_964464795.1 uncultured Gammaproteobacteria bacterium | reverse complement strand
GGAAGTGTGGCAACATATGGAGCCGAAGCGTACTAATAGGTCCATCGATTTTTTATGCTTCTCTTGTTTGAATCCGCTTTGGCGGGTGAAGGCAAGAGAATGTTTGACCAGTTATTGGTGTGTATCAATTATTTTCAGTTGTTGAAAATAACACATCAATTTGTTCCAATTTATGAATTTAGACCAAATATTACTTAATCTCTGGAGATCACTCCGGGGTTAAGTGTTATGATTTCCGAGCCACAAGCTCATCCGCCTCTTGAAAGACGCGTGAATCGAGCTTGTCGCTCGGTGCTCATAGCGCTGGGGAAACGCCTGTTCTCATTCCGAACACAGAAGCTAAGCCCAGAAGCGGCGATAATACTCTCTACGGGGAAGGTAGCACGGCGCCGAATTATAGAACAAAGAGTCCTAACAGGACTCTTTTTCTTTTGTATTGTAAAATAGTGCGTATATGGCAAAAGTGGAGGCAGTATCAGGCGCGTTATGTACTGTTGAGAACCTCGACAGAACAGTTGTATTTTATGAGGCGCTTGGGTTTGATTTCAAAAAACGTACAAATGACTACGCCATAGGCTATGTAAACTGGTTTTGGATTGAGTTTATACCAAAAGATAAGGTTGAAAAGTCGACATTTGAAAAACATGCAGGTTTAGAAGTTGCAGAAAAAGGTGCGGGCATACTGTTACATATGAGCGTTGACGACATTGATGAGTTTTACAAAGAGATCATAGGCGTAGGCGTGACTCCAGAAAGCGAACCGCGAGATTTTCCTTGGGGTCGACGTGAGTTTATTCTAACAGACCCCGATGGCTACAAAATAGTCTTTTTCGCCAAAAAGAAATAGCTTGAGTCTCGAAACCTCCTGATGTCATCCTCAGACTTGATCCGAGGAGCCAATACATAGCTGGATACCCGCTTCCGCGGGGATGACGCTATATGACCCCCGGCTTAGGTTATTTGCTATTGACAAATATCTAGTGATATGCTATCATGTGATAGAGTTGGTAAAATAGAAACAATAAAGGAAATAATTATGAGCGAAAAACTAGAAGGGCTTGGTCCTCTCCAGGGCATAACAGCAAACAGATTACACAAAAGGTATAAAAAGTTTGCCGAGAGTAGACCAGAAAAACACACAGTGGCTCCGTCAAGACATTTTAGAAATCACGAAGAGGCCTACAAGGAACAGGCAATTTTAGATGCTCAAGCCGAAGGCCATGAAGTATTCTATCCTCCGTATACTCAAGAGAATCCTGCAAAAACTGAGCGGATCCGAAGAATGCGTAAGGAAATGGCAGATGAACTCGCGCACACGGCCATGCCTAGATCAGTTGAACCACAAACCGGCTTCGTGTTGTTGAGCGCAGGGCCGCCACCAAAGCATTACGAAGCAAGAAGAGCAATGGAGCAGCCAGAGCATTCCGCAGCTGCCTTACCTCCAACGGAGTAAGAGAGTAAAAAAACTTTTCCATAAAGATAAACGTGAGAAACACCTGTTTACTAATGTAAAAAATGTTTAACTTGAGTTATAAGCTTGTCTAAGCTGCCGACTACTGTGATTTCTGGGCGCGCAAGTTTCGTTTGGATTAGTACGTCTTCAGCTCGTTCGTAATCTGGGTCGATACCAATAACGGCTGGAATCTCTGGTCGTGAGTTGACCCAGCGTCCGAGCTCATACAGGACAATTGGGTTAATGCTACCTTTACTAAACCACACGACAATAATATTTGATACTTTTAGGTGTTCATATTCCCACGAGATC
>CAYXHB010000108.1:0-1797 GCA_964464795.1 uncultured Gammaproteobacteria bacterium | reverse complement strand
ATTCTGGCCTGCTTCGCCGAATCGAGGCGAGTCGAGATGGCAAAGAAAAGTGACTGCCTTGGGGAGATGGAACGGGCAAAAAAACTATCCTATCCCTCCTCTACTTCATCCTGGCGCGAAAAGGCGGGATTGCGGCCGTCAGTTTGGGCTCACTCGAGTGATAACTATTTATATAGGCCTCTTCGTCCCAAAGATGGGTTGCTGACGCGCGATTGACCATGTACTTGAGTTCATCCAGATTGTCCGACCAACCGTTGCCGACGAAAAACTCAAAACCATTAAATTGGCTCTTATACATCAGCCCCTGCGTCGAGACTGTACCAAGGTAGATAAACTGTTTGTGCTGGTTATAAGCCCACTCAACTGCCATAGTCAGCATCCCGATATTGAGGTTATGGTCATCTGAGTTTGACGTGGGGAAAGGATGGGCGTAATGCGCGAAAGTCCCATGGACTACCAATCCGGCATATCCGACAATGTCATTGTTTTCTTTGGATTTGAAAATCATGATGTGTGTGACATTGGCTTGACTTGTGAAAATGTTGCGAATAGCGGATACGCTCATAATGGGTTGACCTTTGCCCAAAGAGCGGGCACTCTGGAGGCAGAATTTCTGTACTGTGGCAGTATATTGGAAGTCATCAACTGGGACGACTTGGTAAGTTAAATAGTCCATCTTGCGCAAGATACGGCGATTTTCGCTGCTTGGGGAGAATTGAGAAAGTTTCACCCGACTGGAGCGAGCCAAGTAAAAAATTCCTTGCTGGCTGCGCATAGGCAGAAAACCTGAGAAATAAATCCTGGATAAATCGTCACCTGGTTCAAGTTTAAGATAAACCTGATAAGGGAAACTGTAGTGTGAGTAATCAGGTGGAAATTCGGAAAAAAACAGTTGCATGCGCTAATTGTACCGCATCATCCCATGCTATGGCACTGGCTCAGGTGCTGGAGGGTCAGAAGTTGGAGGATCTATACATAGACCTGTGACCGGACTTTTTATCATGGGAGGAATACAAGGTGTAGGAGTCGCGGTCGGAATGCGTGTCGGTGTGGGAGTAGGCGCACGGGTAGGTGTTGGAGTGGCCGGCCGTGGAGTTGGAGTAGGAGTATTAGTCGGTTTTGGGGTAGGAGTCGGAGTATGGGTCGGAACTTTGGTAGGAGTAGGAGTAAAGCCAACTCCGGCATATTGAACTTCAACAGCACTACTACCGTCACCGTTGTTACAACCATTCTGGCGCATAGTGGCTGTGGCAATAATCCTGTACGAATCACCAGGAGGCATTTGGTAATAGTAATAAGCCCCCAAAACCCCTTGCTCAGCAGGCTTGTTCATAATCTCTTTGGTTTCAGTAACTACCTGAGATCCGTTGCTGACTTTAACAATCCTGATCGTGTAGGAAAGTTTTTGCTGATCAAAGTTTTCACTATGTGTAGGTCTGCCAGCCCAAGAAGACCAGACTTGAACTCCAATAACCTTATTAGGGCACTCAACAACTTCTACGTGAGATAGATTCTCTGTCATTAAGTCGCCATAGTTGTCACTTGGATTAGGAGTTTTTTTAAACTGACAATTGTACGCAGGGTTCTCACCTTGCATGGCAGCTTGGACAGGAGGAATAAGCAATTCATCAATTTCGCCAATATATAGAGGGTAACCTGGTCTGGGGGTATGGTCTCCTCCTTTGATATCGGGAGCAGTCCAAGTAAGGGAAGAATCAGAGTTAAAAGAAGAGGAAGACAAGAGAACGGGATGTGTGTGTGTTTTATTAGCCTTAACAGAGTATGCGGCCACAAAAA
>CAYXHB010000107.1:0-1827 GCA_964464795.1 uncultured Gammaproteobacteria bacterium | reverse complement strand
CGACACGCTGTACATCAAAGGCTGGAACGTCTTTCCCAATCGATGGGAGCTGAGCGATGGCGACGTTCACTTCAGCGCCCATTTATACTGGAACGAGTTGGCAACGGGGCCTGACAAGTCAGGTGTCATCCTCGACTTGAGCCAAAACTTGGTACATTACCAAGTCCATGGAGCCGTATACGATACGGAGCAGAGGTTGGTTGGATACTTCGAAGAGGGAGTTTTCAGATACACACCAGTGTACACTGAAACCCACAACGAAGCCGGCAGGACACTCCTTGCAACTGTTGAATGGCAGAAGTGGCCTGGGGATCGAGAGAATGAGAATGTGCCTGAGTGCTACAGCAAGGCGCTCATCATTATCGTCGTCGATCCGCCTCAGAATAAGCCTAATGCATCTTTGGTTATGCTCAGCGCGCAGTAGACAACGACGTCTATTTATCGCTAGCATAGAGTAGTAAAGAGCCCGATTCCGCACACCGCGGGGTCGGGCTTTTCTTTTGCCTAATATCTAATTTGCGACATATAATAGAACCCTAAATAAAGCGCCATTCCTAGAGCCAGAACTAATCCCAATAGCACGGACACCAAGAGTCTATATTTCCCTTTTACCAGCCAAAATCCAATTCCCATTCCTACAAGGAGGCTTATAACTAACAACAGAATATTTGTTACATCATTAAACACACTCAAAAAAACAGTCAATTTATCCCAACTTGTAGGTGCAGCAAATCCCATATATTCAGATTACCCTTTTACCTTATCCAAAGCAACCAGTCTCTACACCACCACAACTTCCATCTCCAGCTCAATTCCCAACTTTAGCTTCACGTCATCACTCATTAACCCCACATATTCAATCATCTCCCGTCCGCTAGCTTGTCCATTATGCGTCACAACCAGAGCATGAGTGGGATAAGTCGAGCAATTACCAATCACTTTCCCCTTCCATCCCAGATAATCCAACAATCTCCCCGCAGGCAATTTCACAAACTGCTCGCTATCAAATGATTTGTCTTTCAACTGCACATAAGTCAGCTGGTCAGCCGGGTAGTACTGCAATTCAGGAATCTTGGCCTGCAAATCTGCTAATTTTTCCTTATCTACAATCGGATTTTTGAAAAAAGACCCAGCCGTAGGTACGCTATTCCAATCCGGCAATTGCCTCGTGCGAATATTTACCACCGCCTGGTACACATCAGCAATAGAGTAGGGTGGTGCCGAAATTTTGGCCAGTTCTCCCTCAATCGACTCGTATTTCGTCCACATCGAAAAATAATCCGTCGCCAAAGTCGGCAATTTGCTCAACCGCAAATAAACATTGGTAATCAACCCCTTGCCTTTGAGAGCATGTTTGAAAACACTATCCCGATACCCAAACTCGCACTCATCTCTACCCAAAACAATCGTCTTTCCTGTATCAAACTGCCAGAACTCAAGCTTTTCAAAAGTATCCACCAAACTCTGTCCATAAGCTCCAATATTCTGCACCGGAGCTGCTCCCACTGTTCCTGGTATCAAAGCCAAATTCTCAACCCCGCCCCAGTTATTGTCCACTGCCCATTTCACAATTTCCCGCCAACTCTCCCCTCCGGCAATTTTCACCAACACATTGTGCTCGTTTTCCTCAACCACTTCTCGCCCCAGAGATTCCCATTTAACTACAAGTCCCTGATAATCACCTGATAATAATGTATTACTGCCTTCACCTAGCACGAATTTATTCATTGACCCAAATTCAGACTGTGAAAAAAGTTCCTTCAAATCACCATCATTCGCAACTCTGACCAAAGCTTGAGCCGACCCAGGCAATCGTAAAGTCGTTAA
>CAYXHB010000106.1:0-1829 GCA_964464795.1 uncultured Gammaproteobacteria bacterium | reverse complement strand
TCGTTGTGGGCTTTGTTATATAGGAAGTCCCATTCGGAAACTAGGTTGTGGCTTACAGGCCGGGTCCAGTAGTAGCTGTAGGCAAATGTTTCTAGACCTGTGCCTAAGAATGGGTATTGAAGACCGAGGTCTATGGCCCCTTGCCAGACGATTTGGCGGATGACGCCTGATTCTGTGCCGCCTTCTTGGGAAGGAGGAATGGTGATTTCTTGGACAGGGTTGGTTTGAATGAAGCTGGAGATTGAGCCGAAAGGAGTGTTTGCTATGGTAGAAATGACAATTAAGGGAATGAGGTTAAGAGCCAAAGTTTTCCAAGAGTTGTGGCGGGTTATTTGACGTAGTCCCCAGAAGATGACGAAGGCCGACACAAAAGCCACGAAGCCGGAGCGGGATTTGGTGTACAGTAGGGCTAGGTAGAGGATTGAGGCGGAGGATAAGGCAAGGTATTTTTTGAATTGCGATGAGGCAAGAGTGTATATCCAAATCAGGGGTGATACGGCTACGATGTAGGCTGATAGCCAGTTGGGTTGGCCTAGGGTTGAGAATACGCGAGCTTTGACATCCTGGCGCCAAAGGTGGGCGTCGATACCGAAATGCTGAAGGATGCCGTAGATACTAACTAAGGTAGCGGTTGAGATGATGGTGATTATGAGGAGAGAGCGATGCTGGGGACGGCGGTTGAGATAGACGGCGGTAATGAAAGTCAGGAGAGTGAAGGCGATAAGCGAGATGAGGCCGCCGTGGAAGCGTGAGTAGTAGCCCCAGAGGGAAGTGTGGGGGTTGATAGATGTAATAGTGGCAAGAAACATACAGAAGAGGAAAATGGCCTGAGGAATGAGTAAGGGGGGAGTGAATGCGGGGATTTTTTTGCAGGTGAGCAGATAGATTGAGGCAGTAAGTAAAAGTAAACTGGTGATGAGGTAGGTGGTGACCATCTTGGGGATTTCGAATAATTCGGATGTCCAAGGCAGCCAAAGAATGGGGACAAGCAAATGGAGAGTGATGAGGAGGCCAAGAATTAGGGGTTGGAAGTAGCGCATTGGTTTATGATACGTTTTTAAATTTAAAGAGCAAAGAGAAGAACTAAAAAGAGAATAAAGAATGGGTAGTTAATCTTTATGGTTTGAAAAACCAGTAAGGAATTATTTGTTAGATTTCTCGGCTGCGCTCGAAATGACAACCTTTTTTCGTCATTGCGAAAGCACAAATTATCAATCTTTTTTCTAAATTAATTTGTACATGTGGCAATCTGGTTTTCATGAACGGCAGCTGCCACAAGTCCCGGATCCCGCTATCCGCGTGCGGGAAGACGGCTAATTTATGCTGCGGAAAGATTAAGGTGCATGTGGATTTATGCTTAGAGATGGTAGAATGCAGTTGATATGATGGATAAAATTTGGGATTTGGTTAGCTATGACATTGCCATTGATTTAGGTACGGCGAATACATTGGTGGCTATTCGCGGTAAGGGAGTGATGGTGCGGGAACCGACTCTGTTAGTGCGGCATAAGAAAACCAAGCAAGTGTTATCTATTGGTCACGAGGCCAAGAAGATGCTGGGGAAAACGCCGGCTAATTTGGAAGCGGTACGACCTTTGCGTTCTGGGGTGATTGCTGATTTTGACGCGACTGAGGCTTTGTTACAGGCGTGGATTGGGGCGGTGCATGAACCGCGAGGGTGGTTGCCTAGAATTTATAGGCCTAGAGCTATTATCGGGATTCCTTCGGGGATTACTGAGGTTGAGCGGCGGGCGGTGCAGGAGGCGGCTTTTACGGCCGGGGCGCGGAAGGTGTGGTTGGTTGAGGAGCCGATGGCGGCTGCAATTGGG
>CAYXHB010000105.1:476-1884 GCA_964464795.1 uncultured Gammaproteobacteria bacterium | reverse complement strand
TCGTTTGCAAGCGGCCTGGTATCAATGCCCACGACCATATGTATAGTTTATCATGCCATTAGGATGATTTCCTTATTCCAAAAATTAATTCGCCTTCCATTCAAAATCACTGTATCTCTCCTCGGTAAGCAATTGGTTGATTGTCCTATTGATAACAGCCATATCCTCATCTGTTAGGGGTACAAAATCATCGTAAAACCCAGTAGTCCTGTCTGGCAGATAAGGAGCCTCGGGCCACTTTTGCTTGGTAGCAGTTGCCGCTCGCCCAAAAACATGAATGTGCAACTTCGGACGTTCATTAGTCTTGAAAGCCCAATTGCCTAAGTCTTCCAAATTTACCCAGACCACCGGTATTCCTTGTTCATTCATAGCCGCAATTATTGCTTCCCGAACCAACATCTCCAGTCTAATCAACTCACTAGCTTGGCTTGGCGTCAGGTCATTAATGCAGGAAACATTTTCGTCCTTAGGAAAAATTCGCAGATGCCCACCTTCCTCCCTGGATACAAAAGGCTGCGGATGCCGCTCTACAGTGAAATTTCTGGTCTCAAAAATCACGTGTTCTTGCCTGGGATGACTATTTTTCATAGTTTATTTTTCCCTGGACACAACTTTAATATTGGATAACTCATGGAAACCAAACCGCCCGTGTTCACGTCCAATACCAGAAGCCTTGCAACCGCCAAAAGGAGTTGGCGGCTGAACGTACCCTGTATTATTTAACTGAACCATACCAGTCTGAACTTGGGTAGCCACTCGGGCAAATTTCTCTTTGTTCTCGGTAAACACATATCCACCCAAACCATACTTGGTATCATTGGCCATCTCAATTGCTTCGTCTTCCGTCTTGAACGTCACAATCGGCAAGACCGGCCCAAAAACTTCCTCCTGCCAGACTCTCATATCTCGGGTTACATTCGTCAAGAGAAGAGGTGGGTAGAAAAATCCGCCCAAACCCGCAGGCATGTCTTTCTCATATAACTTCTTTGCACCCTTTGCCAAAGCATCTTCCACTTGCTCCTTCAAAACATTAAGTTGCCTTTCCGCAGCAAGCGGTCCAATATCTGTTTTTTTATCACCTGCTTCTCCAATCACAATCTCGTCAAGTTTACGAGCAAGTTTCGTAACAACTTCGTCAAACTTGCTTTCGTGGACAATCAACCGTTTCAATCCGTCACAAATCTGGCCACAATTATCAAACCTGTTGGCATAAATAGTATCCAAGACTTTATCCAAGTCAGCATCTTCAAATACAATCCCAGGAGCAGAGCCGCCCAGTTCAAGAAACACCCGGATAAACTTTTCCGCTCCGATTTTGTACAGTTGCTGGCCAACTACAGTACTTCCCGTGAAGCAAATCATATCTATATCTTGATGAACCAGAAAATCACCCATATCTCCGCCTCCA
>CAYXHB010000105.1:0-466 GCA_964464795.1 uncultured Gammaproteobacteria bacterium | reverse complement strand
CACCCCATCTGGCAGCCCTGACTCAGTGAATATCTCTTCAATCAACTTGCCACACAAAGGCACTTCTTCCGAACCCTTAAAAACTACAGTATTTCCAACTATCAAGTTTTGCCCAAGCATCCAGACAAAATTTGACGCAGGAAAATTCCATGGAGTAATGGCAGCGACCACTCCCACGGGCTCATAATGAACCTCATGGACTTGCTCTTCGTCTTCATAGGTGACTTCTGGCAACAAGTACTTCTCGGCGTTATCAAAGTACCAATTAAAATAATCAATCGCACCCGACACATCGTAAACACTTTGAGAAATCGGCATCCCCATTTCCTTGGAAATAAGTTCGGCAAATTCTTTCTGTCTTTTAGCTAAATTTTTCACCACTTCCCGCAACGCTATAACTCTCTTTCCAATACCTATTTCTTTCCAGTTTTTCAATGCCGCCCGAGCCAACCAAACTTTTTGTTCA
>CAYXHB010000104.1:0-1916 GCA_964464795.1 uncultured Gammaproteobacteria bacterium | reverse complement strand
CAGCGTCACGGCAGAGGGGTTGGGAGATAATTTGGGAACTGTAGTTAATGCCATTGTGTGAATTAGATGTTTGGCTACCGATTATGGCTCGAGGGAGCGGTGGTTCGGGGGCGGCAGGTGTGGGTATGTTTGGAACAGCGAAAGCAGTGGCTATGTTGTCGGTCGGTGTTAATAAATTTCCACTAGTAGCTGAGTTTTTAATTACCTGGTGGACGAAAAGTCGATAATCGTCTTCGCTGCACGTGCCTGAGCAATTCTTCATTTGGAGATAATTAGTCATGAGTTCCATATTGGATTGAGCGATGAGTTGGCCGTAGAACTGATGACGCAGAGATGCGTAGCGGTTCTGGATGCGGGACAAACTAATCATCAGAGGGATGAAAGCTAAGCCAATAAACATGGAGGTTAAGAGAATCTCGATAAGGGAAAAACCTTGATTTTGGGTATGTTTTTTGTTCATATGTTATAGAGGATTTGGTCTGCCTAATGTGGGGTTGCCTTGGGCATCAAGGGTGATTTCGATTCGGAAAGTGTTGCTCTCCAGGATGACTGGGTTTGGTGTTCCAGTGAACCGGCCGCGATTGATGACGTTTCCTGAGAAAGAAATTGTAGATGATCCTGTAATGGCGATATTTGCGGGGAGATTGATTGCCCGGCCGCCTGGATTGCGGGTGATTGTTCCTGCGGCGACATTTATATCCAGACTACTGTCGGTGCCGTTGACTGCTGTAGTTTTGGCAGATTTGATTTCGCTGGCGATGCGTTCCGCTATATTTTCCAGAGCGTGGCGTTCGCGCAGGCGGATATAGTTCATTGCTCCGGCTACTGTTAATATCCCCAAGAGGACGACTACTATTAGTACTTCAATTAGAGTGAAGCCTGAGCGGGCTGGTGGCAGATTGTTCATCTTCGTATATTTATAGTAATACTTGGGTCGAGTCAAAGCAATCGGGGGGAATATATTTTTGTGACTCGACGAATGGGTAAAGATTGTTCTATATTTAAGTTATGGTTGACCAGGTGCCCAAAATGGAGAAGAAAGATTACACCATGTTGGTGATGGTGGGAGTGGGGTTGATAGTAGTTTTTGCTTCCTTATTTCTGGTGTGGAGATACACAAACTCGCGAAGCACCCGGCATGTGAGTTTGGAAGAGGTGAGCGTGGTTGATACGGCCGATGCTGTAGGGGGAGTGGATAAGGCGGCCCAATCAGCTAGTTGGTGGCAGGCACTCAATCAGGAAGGGGCTGCTCGAGCTGATCTGGAGCGGTTTGTAGCGGGTGAGGAGTATGAGAATATGGTTATATATTTTTCTGATGTGGTGGACGCATATGTAGAGTTGTTTGGTCAGTTTCCGGATAGTGAATCCGACTGGGACGCGGCGCTTGAGTTGGTGAAGAGAAAAGCTGCGGTGATTAAAGAAGCCAGTGAGAATGGATTGATTGAGGTGTGGGGAGCGTATGAGTTGGCGCTTTATCAGCAAGGCTATGAGGCTATGACTAAAGTATATAGAGTGAAGGTGATGGGAATTGAGATGCCGATAGATTCTGCTTTGAACGCTGAACAATCTGGGACTGTGTTGATTGAAATGACCACGCAGGTTGCGAATGCGTCCAGTGATGAGGAACTTAACCAGATATTGTACCGAGAAATGGCTGAGCTTGGGTTGGATACACGTGGGGTGGAAGCGGCGATTGAGGTGACGGAAATTGCTGCCGTCGGAGACGACGAGTACGCGCGCCTGCTGCCAAGCCTGTTGATAAGGGATGTAGGGGATTGGTCAAGAATTGTGGAGTTGCCGGGTAAGGCTCCAGGGACGGTGCGATATGTAATTGGGGAAGTGGTAAGTGTCAGTGCGGATTTGGGTCGGGCTGAGACGTATATTGATGAGTTGGTGCGTCAGGTTCCGGAGCTGTA
>CAYXHB010000103.1:0-1962 GCA_964464795.1 uncultured Gammaproteobacteria bacterium | reverse complement strand
CCGACTCCGGCGCCACCGAAGGCTGCTACTTTGCCCCCCTTAGCAAATGGAGCCATCAAGTCAATTACTTTGATACCGGTTTCGAGGATTTCGGGAGTGGGTTTTTGGTCGGTTAAGGAAGGGGCTGGTTTGTGGATAGGTTGGAATTCTTTACTTTTCACCGGCCCTTTGTTATCAATGGGTTGACCTAGGACGTTGAAAATTCTACCCAAGGTAGCATCACCGACTGGGACGGAAATGGGTTTGCCGGTGGTGCGGACAGGAAGTCCGCGGGTGAGCCCTTCGGTTGGTCCCATGGCAATGGTACGGACAGTGGATGCGTCAAGAATTTGCTCGACTTCGAGAGTCAGTTCGCCTGATTTGGTGTCTATGATAAGGGCTTCGTAGACTTGGATATCAGCGCCTTGTGGAAACTCCACGTCGATGACAGGGCCGGTGATTTGGGTGACTTTTCCAGTTTGCATAATTTTTTAGGATAAAGTAATGCGAGCCGCGTAAGCATCCAGGAGTTCGCTGGTGACTTTGGCTTGCCGAGCTTGATTATACACGAGGGTAAGGTTATCGACTAAGTCATTTGCAGCTTCTCGGGCGTTTTTCATGGCTACCATGCGGGCTGAGTGTTCGCTGGCTTGGGTTTCGAGGTAAATTTGATAAAGACGGTTCTCAAGATAATACGGCAGCAGCCAATCAAGGATTTGGCTGGCTTGTGGTTCGAATTGATATTCGGATACGGTCGCTAAATTCAGAGGCGACTCTACGGAGTCGGGGACTTCTGGCGTGCCAAAGGGAAGTAAATTTACAACTTTGGGTTTCTGTACCAGAGTGCTGATGAAATCGGGGTAAACTACATCAACTGAGTGCCACTCTTGGTTTTGGAAAGAAGAAATTATCAGTTGGTTGAGCGCGCTTAGGTCTGATGACTGGAGACGAACTGGCAAATCTGTGAAGCTGGCGATGAGTTCGTGACCTGAGCGGACGACGAAGTCGCGGGCTTTCTTACCGACAGTTATGAAGAGCGGGTCTTTGATACGGCGGTTGGCGAGTAACTTGAGGGTGAAGTTGAAAATATTAGTGTTGAGACTACCAGCCAGGCCGCGGTCTGTAGACATAAGGACAAACACATGCTGGCCCGATTCAGGACGAGTTAACAATGGATGAGCCTCAAGGCTCAAGTGGGCAGTCAGACGCAAGAGGACGCCTGCTAGTTCGCGACTGAAAGGCGCGCCGCTGATGGCAGAAGATTGAGCCCGGCGCATTTTGCTGGCCGATACCATCTCCATCGCCCTGGTGATTTGGGCGATGTTGCGTGAGGTTTTGATTCTGGTTTTGAGTCTGAGTGAGGACTGGGCCATAACTAAGGAATGGATCCTTCGACTTCGCCCCGATGGTCATCGAGGCTTCGCTCAGGACGACATGCTTATTAATAATTTAGATTAAGGAATGTCGATTTAAAAAGTAAAAGAAAATACTTTGCTTTATTCTTTCAAACTGGCGCCGACGGTTTTGTTAAAGTCAGTGACTAGTTTGGTTAAGTCTTTGATTTGGGCGTCGGAAACTTTGTCCTGCGTTTGGTCAAGGGCGGTCATGAGTTTGTCGTTCTTGAGATGGATGTATTCGAGGAAGCGGGCTTCCCACTGGGTGACTTGGTCAGAGGGAATGTCCTGAAGATAGCCGTTGTTGACTGCCCAGACAACTACAACTTGCTCTGATTGGGAGTAGGGTCGGTCCCAGTTTTGTTTGAGGATTTCGGTAATACGGGCGCCTTTGTCCAGGCGAGCCTTGGTGTCGGCGTCTAAGTCTGAGGCAAATTGGCTGAAAGCCTGAAGCTCGCGGTACTGGGCTAGTTCGAGTTTCATGGTGCCGGAAACTTGTTTGATGGCTTTGGTTTGGGCCGCACTTCCAACGCGGGATACAGAGAGTCCGGTGTTGATAGCTGGGCGGATACCGCTGTTGAATAATCCG
>CAYXHB010000102.1:0-1983 GCA_964464795.1 uncultured Gammaproteobacteria bacterium | reverse complement strand
GGAGACCCCATGTATCAACATTATTTATATAGCTATCGACTGGTCACAGTTCAATATCGCCATTGCACGAATGTCACCAAAGTCCGACAAGATTCATATTCATGAAGGCCCAGCAGATGTTCGGGTGATAAAAGACTATCTCGATGCACTTCATAACCAAGTCGTTTTGACCTTTGAGGAGTCCTCAAGCTCTCAATGGCTTTATACGGAACTCAAAGACCACGTTAATGAACTCATTGTTTGTGATCCATATCGGAACCACCTTTTGAAGGAAGGACCTAAAACTGATCGCATTGACGCCAGGAAACTCGTGCAGCTTTTGCGGGCAGGCCTTTTGAAGCCAGTCTATCATTCCGGCGATGAGTTCATTTATTTACGCAAACTTGCCAGTGGATACAAATCTTTGGTCAAACAGGGGACACGCCTTAAAAACCAAAAGTCCGCTCTATTCTATAGTAAGGGAAAAAATCCTAGGTGGGATCAACTCGAAAAAACAGAAGATCTTTTTGCATTGGAGGGAATTGAAAAGGCCATAAATATTTACGAAGAAGAGCGGGAACGCTACGAAGCGGAGTTTATACGCTTGTCTTCCAAACATAAAGTCATAAGAGCGCTAAAGAGTTTGCCTGGGATTGCGGATATAAATGCTGTAAAAATCGCAGCTCTGGTTGTGGATGCAAAACGCTTCCCTTCCAGGAATCATTTTTTGAGTTACTGTGGACTAGTTACACATGATCGTATCAGCGGTGGTCGGAGTTATGGAAAGAAATCCCCACGTTGTTGTCGAGAGTTAAAGGGAGTTTTTAAAACAGCTGCGGTGACTTCAATCCGCAGTGACAAGAGTAATCCTATGCGGGATTACTTTGTTTACTTAACGGAGACTAAGAGGCTCTCAACCCATGATGCAGCCAATGCTGTCAGTCGCAGGATTGCGACTCTGGCGTTTGGGATTATGAAAACGAAAACAAAATTTAATCCAAAGAGGCAGAATAAATGTCATAAAATAGAAAGTTAATACAGATCTGCAGGGTCAACAGACTTTTTTAAATGTTCTCAAAGAAGTCGTCATCGATGGTTGGTTCTGTGGGAGAAACAGAGAGTGCTCAAGGTAGGCGATAGCAAGTTATTCGTTTGACTCTAGCTCACTGAGTTCGGTTAGCCCCTGTTTCTATTTCCTAAACATTTACAATAGCCAAGCCTTGTGGCTTAGAGCTCAGATAGGCGCATAGGAAAAATCTGTTGTGTAAAGAAGAGAATCACCAGACAAGTTTTTAAAGAACAAAAAAAGAGAAACTCAAACCCAGTACCCGGAGGCCCAACAAGGCAATAATACATTGCTTAGTGGATCTTTTTATTTTTTCCTTGCTTTTAAATAGGCGCCTACTATCTCACCCTCTCCGCCAACTTTCAAAGTCAAGAAATCAAAGGTCAAAACCGAAAATCAATAAGTAAACAGAAACACACCAAACCTAAGCTGCTGAGATAACAGGAGCGGGTTCGATCCCTCAAAACCGGAAGTTACGCAAAAGCACACGACGTCGCGGGAGGTTGGCACATTTCAGGCACATGGGCGGCACACTTTTGCCCGCTGCCGGAGGCACGAAGGCCGTAGGATTCCATTTGCGAATCTTGCGGCCTTTTTATTTTGCGCTGGCTTTTAATCGCATCGATAGCAACTCAGAATTATGCGCCCAATGAACGTCGATCAGCAATGCTCCAATTTTCGCCCACCTAATCTGAAGAATTCAGATTGTCTATGCAATTTCGGCAGGCGAGTGACCATCATAGTAGTGCTGACCGCGAAAATTTTCACGTGGCCGCCCTCAGCTCAAGGCGCGGGTTTCGATCAGGGAGCTGAGTTCCGCAAGACATGCAACATATCCGGAGAAAACTTGTAAGTCGGATTGCTTGGCGTAAAGCTTCGCCGCGCTCGTTCGCGATGTAGTAAATTGCTGCAATAAAGCGTCCGTCTGGACTAATGAC
>CAYXHB010000101.1:0-2003 GCA_964464795.1 uncultured Gammaproteobacteria bacterium | reverse complement strand
TTTGACAATGCCAATGATGACCCGCTCCACTTCTCGAGGGGTATAGAACTCTCCCCCTTTTTTGCCTGCATCAGCCGCGAATTGCTTGATGAGGTACTCATAGGCGTCACCTAAAAGGTCTGAGCTAATGTAGTTGCTGCCAAAGTTGTACTGCGAAAAATGGTTTATGAGCCGTTGGAGTGTTTCGTTGGGGAAACGGTCTTTGTTAGCAAAATCTAAGTCACCGAAAATCTTATCTAGTTTGGGACTATTTACATTAGTAATCTTGTCAAAAATCTCATTGAGTTTTTGCCCAATATTCTCTGATGTTTCAGCAATCACTGACCATTTGCAGTCTTTTGGGACTTGGAAACGGTGGTTATAGTCGGCCTCGGCTAGAGTCTTGTCATTATATTCATCCATGACCAATTGGTATTCTTCATCCCAAACATCACTGATCCGTTTGTAAAACAATAGTCCAAAAATATATTTCTTATAGTCGGAGCTATCGATCTTACCTCTCAAGATGTCCGCCGATTTCCAGAGAAATTGCTCAAGCTGTGCAAGAGTAAGCTGGCTACCCATTTTATCTGCCAATGCCTGAATATCCTGGTGACGATACTTGCGATCTTGTCTAGGACCAACACGAAGAGGAGTTAATTTTACTGCCTTCTCCCAGTTGCGAAGTGTATCTCTGTGGATGTTAAACAGCTTGGCAACGTCGCCGATAGATAAAAGTTCTTCTGATGGTAAAAATTGATCTACTTTCATAATTAAAAATGGAAATGTGTACTTAACCAAGTAAATAATGCTACCGCAGCAGGAGCGACGGCAGCGATATCTGCTAGAAAGGAAAGATTCTCCTTTGCCTTCTGTAGGATGGTCTTGTCCGGCTCGGGTTTCGCCAACTGGCTTTTAATTGTCTCAATATCACTTTGGACAGATATTTTCTCAGAATCTGTTAACTCACCCAGAGCGTTCACTCGTCGGCGCAGGTCCTCAGCAAGTCCATGCCCTTCAGAGTATTGAGTATTGGCGATACTTGTAATGGAGTTTTGATTGCCGATGATTATGTTGTTACCATTCCCGCTAATGTCGCCAATCCCGGCAAAGACCCCGCTCTTATCAAATTTAGACCCGTGGTCGAAGTAGGCCAGCCCATTACGACTCAACCGATATTTATATGTAGGTTTGGCACCGCCAAATTGCTTTTTGGCAAAATAGTTCTCAATAGGCACCTCTTCAACAAAACCATTCTGGACAAGGAAAGTAACATTGTCAGCAACTTGGTTTTCTTTTAATGAAGCGTCAATTCTCTTAACCTCCTGCGCCAGATCTCGAATGCCAACCATCTGGGAGCTGCGGCTTCTGGCCTTCGTTTGGATATTGTGTAGAGCAGTTAAAATGTGCTCGCGGACTGTGTCGTTGTCGATAGCCTCAGCTGTCATAACCAAGAGTGTATTGGAGCAACCCGCTTTTGTCAATACTGTTCTTCTTATGTTTTCATAAGCTATAGTAGTTGTACGTGAAATTATTCAATCTGGAGTATGTAAACTTAGATCTCAATTTTCCGATTTTTTTTAACATCTGATTTCTCCCTTAATTACTCGCCATTATCCTAGGTCTGGCTAATGGTTCAGCCTTGGGTGAAGGAATGGATTGGATAAGGCGAAAAAGAGTTTCTGTGTTGGTGCAGTCAGTTAAGCGCAGTTTGCCGTCAGGAGCGACCATTTTCAAACCGTTACAATTTGTAACGGTTTCATCAGAGCCTTCGTCTTTCAATCTTTTCTTTAATACTCGCCAGTATACTTGTGGGTTATTGCTATCTGTGAGTACTCGGATAACATCTACAACAGCAAACCACCATTCATTTTTGTAGATAACTTTACGGACTTCTTTTTTTCTGAAGATAGCGATTTTGGTTATGGGTTTGGGCATTGTTTTCCTATCCGTTAATACGAGTCAATTCTATCACAGGGACAGGTTTGTCACCCTAAATCAATCTCCATTATCCCGGGGTCTGA
>CAYXHB010000100.1:0-2014 GCA_964464795.1 uncultured Gammaproteobacteria bacterium | reverse complement strand
GTATTCCAGCCTGCGTGCTGGGAACGATGAGTTATCCGTGGTTACGGTTTCGCAATTCTCCCACTGGTATTTGCAGCGCTTTGCCACTTCCCCTGCTCATCAAATCACCTTAACCGACCCGCTTGGCTCACTCCAAACAGCCACTTGGGTTATGGATACTAACCAGAGGCAGGGTTTCTTAACTAACCAAGATGGCCAAACTATCTTGCGTGACTTACGCCATTACGACTCGACTCTACCCGAACCATTCTTGGCCAATCGCAACTCGCTACCCAACCTTTACCACACCGTCCCCGCCCAACTGGACACAGCTGTCGGGACTGAAAACTCGACCACTGATACTTCTTTTTCCTCCTATTGGCCAACATACCAGTGGTGGGAGTATCTAGCTATATTTCTTGGCACTTTAATTATTTTGTGTCTTACATTCAAACAATTTCTGCTTCCTTTGTTTATTACTTTACTTTCCTCACTCTGGGTTCTACCTATGGTCAGAAGCGGCCAACTCATGCCTTATGGACTTGGCTTCTGGGGTCCTCATGGCCATGATGCTATTTGGCATATTGCCATAGCCGAGCATTTTTCTCGAGAATTTTCCTTGAGCAATCCTTTACTTTCTAATTCGACCCTCCAAAATTACCATTTTTTGTTTAATCTTCTTTTGGCTTTCATTTCCCGGCTCACAAATCTCTCCCAGCTCACTACCTATTTCCACTTGCTGCCCTATGTATTTTCTCTCACGATTGCCGTTTTGGTTTTCTATTTCACCCGACTGTTTACTAAGTCAAACCATGCCGCAGTTTTCACTATCCTGTCTGTTTTCACTGCTGGCAGTGCCGGATGGATTTTTACTTATCTTCGCGACCAGTCAATCGGAGGCGAAACTATGTTCTGGGCACAGCAATCAATCTCTACTTTGATTAATCCACCCTTTGCCTTGTCGATTATCCTCTTACTGGCTGCAGGAATTAGTTTATCCAAATATTTGCGTCATTCGAGTTATTCCAATCTTATTATCACAACCATTTTCACCGCCCTGCTAGCCCAAACCAAAATATATTCAAGTATCCTGGTTCTCTGTTCACTCCTAATTTTATCCATGCAAGAGATGCTCGCGAGCCGTCACAACTGGACAAAGACTCAACTTTTCTCACCAGATTTCCTTCCCATTACCAAGCTATTTTTCATCTCATCATTACTAAGTTTCTTAATAGTTATTCCGTTTGTGGGTTTTTCCAACAGCTCGGGATTCCCATTCATTCTTCAACCTTTCTGGTTTGTTAGCACCATGGTTCAGAACCAAGACCACTTCTTTTGGCCGCGGATGGCTAACGCACTCCAGGCCTATCAAGCCACAGCCGCCTATCCTAAACTTTTTGCTGCTCTAGGAATTAGTACCCTAATTTTTATCATCGGTAATTTTTTCACCCGCATTATCGGTGTTACCTATATTTTCCTTCGTTTTCCTCGTCTTGATACTTTAAGTAAATTCATGTTTTACATTTTTATCTTAGGAATTATTATTCCTTTATTTTTCATCCAACGAGGTACAGCCTGGAACACAATTCAATTTATGTACTACAGTTTATTTATTGCTAGCTTCTGGACCGGTCTTGCCTTAGCTCAAATTAAGCCCAAAGCCTTAGCTAGCATTAGTTTACTAATTTTAGTTTCACTCAACCTGCCTACCGCTTACGGCACTCTCCACCATTACTTGCCCGCCCGTGCTCCTAGCCGAGTTCCCGCCGAAGAACTCCATGCTCTCAGCTTCCTCAAAACTCTGCCCCCGGGCCGGGTTCTAACTTATCCTTATCAAAAAGGTAACTTCTATCTTTTCGATGAACCCCGCCCCCTGCGGGTTTACGAGTCAACTGCCTATTTTTCAGCTCTCAGCGGCCAACCGAGTGTCCTGTCTGACCAAGTGAACTTAGAGATTCTTAACCTTGACTGGCAATCCAAACGCGATCAAGTTACATCTTTTTACGACACTAACTCCCTTGATATGGCTCAAACG
>CAYXHB010000099.1:507-2144 GCA_964464795.1 uncultured Gammaproteobacteria bacterium | reverse complement strand
GGTTATGGGTTGATAGTCGGGGATGAGACCGACGGCAAGGGCAGCTTCGAGGGTGCGGTCAAAGCCAAGTCCGAAACCAGTGCCAGGAATGGGTTGGTTGGTAATTTTTTCAATTAGACTGTCGTAGCGTTCGCCGCCGAGGACTGTACCGGTATATCCAGGGATTTTGATTTCCCAGATGGGGCCTTGTGAGTAGGAAAAAGCGCGGGCGATGGTGGGTTCGAAACGGAACCAGGATTCGTCAAAGCGGTAAGAACGTAGGTAGTCGAGGATGATGGAAATAGTTTCGTTGGGTTGTAAGTTAGTGACGTAGTTTAGGTATTGGTTGGCTTTTTCTAATTCAATGCCTTTGTTGACCATGTCAGCGATGACTTCATCGCGGGATAATTTATCCAGTTTGTCGATGGAGCTGATGGCTTGATAAGGAATATCAGCAAGTAGACTGCGATCGTTGATGTAGGCAACGGCCTGTGTAAATCCTAATTGGCGGTAGATGTCCAGGCTCAAGGCGATGATTTCTGCATCAGCGTAAGGTGAGTCAGAGCCGAAGATATCAGCGTCGCACTGGAGGAACTCGCGGTAACGGCCGGCTTGGGGTTTCTCGGCGCGGAAGACAGGCTGGATTTGGTAGCGGCGGAAAGGGAATGCGAGGGTCTGGCTAAAGCGGCCAACTGTGCGGGCTGTAGGCACGGTCTGGTCATAACGCATGATTACGTCGCGGCCACCGTTGTCTTGGAAAGAGTAGAAGAGTTTCTCATCTTCGCCGATTTGGCCTTGGAAAATTGATAATGGTTCGAGAGTGGGGGTTTCTATCTGCTCGTAACCCCAGGACTCGAAAATCTGTGCGAGCTTATCTTTGAGCCATTGGCGGGCGTGGGTGTCTTGGGGGAGGAAGTCGCGAAAGCCTTTGAGCGGATTGAGATTGGCGTTCATAAGCTGATTATACCCAAAACGGCAGGACTGACGTAGGTGGAATTTTTTGTGCCCTCGAAAAGGAGAGTGGTTTCTTGGTAGTATGGAGAATAGTATGTATTTGTGTGGGTTAAATTTCAGTCTAGGGATGATGGTATGAGAAGGTTGGTTATTTTGTTGTCGTTGGGGGCGGTTTTGGGGCTGGTGTGGTTAGTGTTTTTTATCAGTAGCCAACGCAAAATGGCGGATTGGGATGGAGAGAGTAGAGTGGGGATAGTTTTTATATGGAGCAGTGAGCAGAGTCGGGAAGTGATGTTGTTGTCTTATCAGCCCAACGTCGAGGCTGTGTGGATGAGGTTGCCAGGTGAGACGCAGCTGCGGGTGAGCCGAGGGTATGGGGAGTATGCTCTGTCGTCGTTGTGGGATTTGTCTTCTCAGGAGAATGATAGGCGGATTTTGCATGAGTCGGTGACTCAATTGTTAGGGGCGCCTTTTGAGTGGTGGGTGTATGTGGATGAATCGAAAGTTAAATGTACAGACTCGGATTGGAGTTGTGTAAGTAAGGCTTTGTGGTATTCGGCGACTCGCACGAAAGCGCTGACAAACATGCCCTGGTGGGATCGGGTACGGTTATGGTGGGAAGTGCAGAGTCTGAGCCGGAGTAAGATTGTGGCGGTGAATTTGGTACGGGATAGCGGAGCGAGGAGTGTGGCTCAAGTTGACGG
>CAYXHB010000099.1:0-497 GCA_964464795.1 uncultured Gammaproteobacteria bacterium | reverse complement strand
GACGGCGAGGAACAGTTGGTGTTGTCAGGTGAGTTAGTGGAAACCAAAGTTGGTTTGCGGCTGGTTGATATGCGTGTTCGGGAAGAAGGGTTAAGCGTGAAAGTGATTAATACTCTGAGGATTAATGGGTTGGGAGGGCAGGTAGAAAGAGTGATTAACGGACTGGGGGCGCGGGTGGTGGCGGTTGAGTCGCAGGGCGTGGAGCTGGAGCGATGTGTCGTGCGGGGTAGTGGGGATAGTTTGTCTTCTTTGACAGCCGTGAGAATGGTGGAGATATGGGCGTGTGATGTGCAGGAGGGAGGGGTTGACCCGAAAGTGGGGTTGGAGTTCTGGGTAGGGAAAAATACGGGTGAGTGGTGGAGTGGGGAATAAAAGATGTATGAAGTAAGAGACTGGTAACTTTGGTATACTTTAAGTACAAGCAATGACTAACTACGAATTTCTCCGAGCCTACCTTGAACTTCAAAAAGACATTATGTTTGACCAGTTGCTTGATT
>CAYXHB010000098.1:0-2197 GCA_964464795.1 uncultured Gammaproteobacteria bacterium | reverse complement strand
GGGGCTGGAGAAGGTCCCAAGGGTTGGTCTGTTCGCCCATTAAAGCGGTACGTGAGCTGGGTTTAAACCGTCGTGAGACAGGTTGGACTCTATCCGCTACACGTGTTGGATTCTTGAGAGGAGTTCACCTTAGTACGAGAGGACCAGGTGGAGGAAGCCTCTGGTGTACCTGTTGTGCCGTCCGGCGCAGTGCAGGGTAGCTACGCTTCTTGGAGATAACCGCTGAAAGCATCTTAAGTGGGAAGCCCACCTCAAGATAAGGAATCCTGTCCGTCGCAAGACGGAGTTAGACCCGTGGAAGATCACCACGTTGATAGGCTACAGGTGTAAGACCTGTGAGGGTTTTAGCCAAGTAGTACTAATTGGTCGAAATGAAAGCATTAAAATTTATCCTTTTGCAAATAATTTAGTAGTTAGTTTTTGGTGACTAGACTTGTCTGGCCACTGATTCCTAACTACTAGGAACTTTTTTCTCTTCACTTTTTAGAGTATTGATAAGTAGTTTTCAATGAAAATTGAAAAATTTGTGGTATAATTCATTTTGTCGGTTCTTGGAGCGTTGTCGAACCATCTCTTCCCATTCCGAACAGAGTCATGAAAGGCAACAGCGGTGACGATAGTTAGTCCGAAAGGTCTCGCGAAAATAGCTCAGAGCCGATTTATCATTAAAGCCAGTGAATAACTGGCTTTTTTGTTGGAAGGGAAGAAGTTTTTGTACAAATGAAGTCTATTCACATCATCCGCCCTTCGGGCACCTTCTCCTTGGAGGAGAAGGAAATTCCTCTTGAGGAGAGAACCCCCGATGTCCATCAAGGAAGGTGAGGTGCTGCATTCAACCTTTCTTGTCATCTTGAGCGAAGCCGAAAGATTTCTCGGTTTGGGATCGTGGGGAAAACCAACAAGGAATTATTTGTTAGATTTCTCCGCTACGGTCGAAATGACAAGTATTGGAGATTTATTGAAGAAATGATGAGAAAATTAGTTTTTTCGCCTTGAGGATTATCAATATTTGTGTATAATAGAGGGATATTTGTGCGAAAGTGAGGTAACCTTTTTTTGTGGCAACTAAAGTAAAATCAAGTAATACTAAAACTTCAAATAATAAAGAACCGCAGACAATGGAAGAATTGTTGGCGAGTTCTGGGGTTAAATTGCGTGGTTTACATCGGGGCGATGTGGTTGAGGGAATTGTGACATCGATTACGTCCCGAGGTTTGACGCTGGAGATTGGAGCCAAGACTGAGGCGATTGTGGTGGATAAAGAATTTGCCGCGGCTCGAGGGTATATTAAGACACTGGCAGTCGGAGACACAATTGAAGCTGTGGTCGGGGTGCCTGAGAATGATGCTGGGCAGATTCTAGTTCAACTGCGCAAAGCCGCTGACAGTTATAACTGGAATAAGATTAAAGAATGGAAAGATACTGATAGTATTCTTAAAGTGAAAATTTTGGAAATAAATCGTGGTGGAGCTGTCGTGGCGGTGTTGGATCAGTTGAATGGTTTTGTACCTTCGTCACAGTTCAGTCAGGATTTGCAGGATAGGATTGATGAGATGGTGGGTAAGGAGATTGAAGTCAGGGTGATGGACTTTGACCGGGATGACCAGAAGATTATTTTGTCTGAGCGTAATGTGAGTGAAGCGGAGGATATGGAGAAGCGCAAGCGGATTGTGGAGCTTTTGGGAGAGGATGCGGTTTATAGTGGCGTGGTGACTCGAGTTGTACCGTTTGGAGTGTTTGTGCGTTTGGAGGTGGATCCTAAGAAGCTCAAGGAAGCTAAGGCTGAGGATGCTGAGTTGGAGGGATTGGTGCATATTAGTGAGATGTCGTGGGAGAAGATTAATGACCCGTCTGAGTTTGCTAAAGTAGGCGACAATATTAAGGTCAAAATCATTAGCACTGAGTCTCATGTGGGTAAGCTGTCGCTGTCGGTTAAGCAATTGACGCCTGACCCATGGGAAGGCATTTTGGATAAATACCCAATTGATAAGCATGTGTCGGGCGCTGTAGTGCGGGTGGCTCCATTTGGTGTGTTTGTAGAGCTGGAGCGAGGTATTGAAGGCTTAATTCATGTGTCAAAGTTGTCAACTGACAAGGAGTTCGCGCCAGGCGAAAAAGTTGATTGTTATATTGAGTCAATTGATTTACAAGGACGTAGGATTAGTCTGGGAATGGTGCTGAGTGCGATTCCGGTGGG
>CAYXHB010000097.1:750-2292 GCA_964464795.1 uncultured Gammaproteobacteria bacterium | reverse complement strand
CCAGCTTAGTTTAAAAACCAGATTGCCACATGTACAAATTAATTTCTTAATCTTTTAGGAAAATTTGCGCTTTCGCAATGACGAGAATTAGCCCCCTTCTTATCACTCCACCCACACTCACTGCTTACCCAACCTCAAAACAAGAATAGCTCTGTAGTAAGACCAAACCTCGCTCTCAAAAGCTCAAACTCACCCAAACACCCCGTAAACTTTGATATCTCCCGCAATTGCTAGCTCAAAAAACCCACCCCTCATTCACTTGTCACACCCCACCCTTATTCTTCCATATGCCCATTTTCTTATCAAAAAACACTCCCGAACTCACTCATTCTTAAAAACTTACCTATTTTGCATTTTCCAAAAACTTCCGAACCCAAACCAAGTTCAGAAGTAAAGAGTAAAAAATATACACATTAAACCACTATCTCGCTATCAAGCTAGTCCCTGTCATCTCTGCTGGTTTATCAATTCCCATCAACTCCAAAACAGTCGGCGCTACGTCAGTTGCCCCTCCATCGCGAAGACGCACATTTCGCAATTCTTCATGGTTGCTCATCAACACCACCGGCACAGGGTTAGTTGTATGAGATGGTTTAGGACTCCCATCAGGATACAACTTATCCTCCGCATTGCCATGGTCAGCTGTATACACCACCACATACCCCAACTCCTACGCCCGCTCCACCAACTGCTGATTACAGACATCTACAGTTTCCACTGCTTTTATCACCGCTTCTTTAATCGCCGAGTGACCCACCAAATCTGCGTTAGAAAAATTCACTAGGACAAAATCATACTGTCCTGTTTCCAAAGCTCTAATCGTTTCATCTTTTACCTGCTCGGCTGACATTTCCGGAGTCTGATCATAAGACGGCACTTTAGGTGACGGCACCACAATCCGCTCCTCGCCAGGGAAAGGCTCCTCAACTTGAGAATTAAAAAAATAAGTCACATGAGGTTTCTTGTCAGATTCGCAGACTTTCAATTGTTTCAAATTATGCTCCGCAATCACCTGCGATAAGCATGACTTCACCACCGGCTCTTCAAAAGCATATTTGTTGGCAAAAGTCTCATCATATCTGGTCATGGTATACACCTGTAGATATGGGAACTTACTCCTGATAGCCAAATCAAAATCAGGATCGCTCAAAGCTCTCGTCAACTGTCTAGGGCGATCAGTCCGAAAGTTAAAGAACCACACCACATCTCCATCTTTAACTCCAGAGTAATCGCCAATAACAGAAGGCTCAATATAATAATCCGTCGCGTCCCCTCGTGCATACGCCTCCTCAACTGCAAATCTCGCATCTGCATACCTATGTCCTTCTCCACTGACTATCAAATCATACGCTGCCATTGTCCTATCCCAGTTAAGATCCCGATCCATCGCGTAGTACCTACCCACTATTGTCGAAATCCGGCCTATTCCCAATTCTGCAATTTTATTATTAATTAAATCCACATACTCCAAAGCCGATTTCTCCGGCACATCTCTCCCGTCTGCAAAAAAATGTATCACCACATCATCCAGCTGCTTCTCCT
>CAYXHB010000097.1:0-740 GCA_964464795.1 uncultured Gammaproteobacteria bacterium | reverse complement strand
TGATTAATATGCGAATGAATATCTCCGGCCGAACACAAACCCATTAAGTGCAATGTATGCCCCTTGGCTTTTTCAAAAGCCTCATCCAATACAGGGTTACTCGCCAAACTGTCATCTGCCATAGCTCTATTAATCAACTCATACATCTGCCACACCACCCGACCGGCTCCCAAATGCAAGTGGCCGACCTCAGAATTTCCCTGACTGCCCTCTGGAATTCCAACAGCATTTCCACTGGATTTGTTGACCGCATGCGGATAGTTTGCCCAAATATCATCGAAAAACGGCGTGTTCGCCTGCTCCAAATAGTTCCCTGGGCCTGATGGAGCCAAACCCCACCCATCATTAACTATTAGCAGCACCTTATTTTGCATAAACCAATATTACACAATCATCTCATGCTCCTACTACTACCAAAAGCTATTCACTATCTCCAAAATCCTCACTGAGATCAATATCCGAAACCGATTTTGCCATAATACCTTCAAGTGAATTTTCAAGCACCTCAGCTATACGTGCAGCCGTCTCCGGATGTCGGAAAGCCCAATCGGTCAAAAAAGCTGTTTCCTCTACATCAATTGATTGTCCGGACTCAACTTTGACAATTATTTCATCTAATAAATCTGGTCTACTCATATCCTATTACCTCCTTTAATTCACGATGTAACGTTGTCATTAACAACTCTTCTGGATAACCAGTTTCCGGATTATACATCTTATCGTGATCTTCCGTATATACA
>CAYXHB010000096.1:0-2433 GCA_964464795.1 uncultured Gammaproteobacteria bacterium | reverse complement strand
AGTTCTCCCCCTTGCTCTTACCGGATTTGGGGCGCCTATCAAGCCCAAGACCTCAAGGACTGGCAAAACTCCGCTGGTGTCGTAAGACTTCATTCCTTAACTCGTCATTGCGAAAGCACAAATTATCCAAATTTATTTCAGTCAATTTGTGCATGTGGCAATCTGGTGTATACAATAAAAGTCTATGTCTGATAGAGAACCAGGAGCGTATCATGTAGGAGTTAAAACAAGACCAGATGGAACAAAAGATTACAGTCAGGCCTTAATATTTTACAAGAATGAGGGGTTAGAAAAATCTGACTCCATTATAGATCGACTGAGAGGGCCAATTGTCGTAGATCAGGAAAGAGAAGCTAAATATAGAAGTCTCGAAGCGAGAATGGTTGAAAAGACTCAGTCGGGAGAATTAGCTTCTTGGCTTGCCGAAACTCTAAATAATGCACAAAATCCAGATGATCCGGTAATTACGCTGGAAGATGTACAAGGTTTAGAATTTGTACCAGACTCCCCTGAAATACAGGAGCTTAGAATACGATATGGCGTAGACTATAGACGTGGATATTTTTCATTAAACTTAGCTCAGATAGGGAATCTCTGTCATAAATTTACAGGTCGTCATGCCGCAGGCTTTGTTATTCATTCTAGAGGTTTCTCTTTGGATCCTGACATTTCCCAAACTGGAATAATCTTCGCACCTGAAAAGCTTAGCCGTGACATTGAGCATGAAATTTCACATTCAATAGATCCTTATCTCCATAAGCGTGAACCAAAAGAAAGATTATTGGAAGAGTTTGCTGCTTATTATCGAGATACCTATATTCCGACTATCTATACGACGACATCACGAGCAACTAATAGCGATGGTACTGTTTCTGAACCGATTGTATCAAGTCGAGAAGTATATCAGAGATTATCAAATATTGGAGGTGTATTAAAAACTAATCCACAGTATTTAGAAAATTATAGTGCAGCTTTTACTTTTCAAGAAGACTATGAAGGACAGGTGGACAGAGTCGTAAAAATTTTACAAGGCCTTGAAGAATATATGGAAAAACCTGACATCAACAAAGCTATTTTTAATGCACAAAGTGTGTATGAGCTTCAACATCTTTTGGATGTAGTGAAACACGAGAAAGGCAATTAATTTGAATACCGCCTACATCCTCACCACTTTTCTCAACACCGCCCGACACGGAGCAAGTGAGCTATCGCTCAACATCAGCGGCAAGGCAAACAATTCATATGACCCCGGAGCGATGTGGTCAAGGTACAGACTCTCCAGCAAATAAGCCCCGCTGCCAAGCAGCAGGTTATGAATAGGGCTGTCTTCATCCTCAGGTTTATCCACACTCCATCCATCTACTCCCACAAGTTTCAAATGCCTGTCAGCCAACCATTGCCCAGCCCGCACGTCAATTCCCATCGGGGTAGGGGGATGACCTGGTTTACTCCATCCTGATGAATTCTTGGTCTTAAAAATCACCCGTCCTCCAGGGACTAAAGGCAGCTTGAGCAAATGCCCCAGCTCAATTTTCTTCGCCGAGTCAGGAATTCTCACCACCAGACATTCACCCATCAGATTATCAAACTCCACCTTAGCTGCGCTTTCTGTCGGTACATCAATATGGGTCCCAAATACCACGTGCTGATTAACAAAGATACTATGGTCAAATATGCCATTGGAATTCATCCAAGCCTGCGAACTTGGGTTAATTTGAATTGGTATTGAGATATCCAGGTACATAATTGGTCAAGCGTGCTGCATAACGGTTCTATATTGCAAGGCCTCAGCAATGTGGGCACTGCTGATACTTTCATTCTGCGCCAAATCAGAAATCGTGCGGGCAACTTTAATCACCCGGAAATACGCCCGTGCGGATAAGTTTAGCTGATTAGCAGCTCTCTTGAGAAGGGCTTCACTTTTTTCGTCCAACACGCAGATTTTCCGCACGTGCTGGCTGGACATCTGTCCGTTGGCATGGAGTTTCAGGTTAACAAATCTAGCCCGTTGCATTTCCCGCGCTGCCTCAACTCGCGCGCGGATTTTTTTCGATTTCTCGCCCTCTTCAATACTGGTCAACTTATCAAGCGGCACTGAATTGACCTGGACGTGCAAATCTATTCTATCCAACAACGGCCCGGATAACTTCTTTTGATAGCGGTTGATTTGTCCTGCTGGACAAGTACAAGCCCGCGACGAACTGCCGTAATACCCGCACGGACAAGGGTTGGCAGCCGCCACTAGCAAGAACTCTGCCGGATAAGCAATCGTCCCCGAGGCCCGGGAAATAGTCACAATCCCGTCCTCTAGCGGTTGCCGCAGTGCTTCCAAGACATCCCGCGGAAACTCTGGCAACTCGTCCAAGAACAGCACTCCCCGATGAGCCAGAGAAATCTCCCCCGGCATAGGATGACTGCCCCCGCCAATCAACC
>CAYXHB010000095.1:0-2439 GCA_964464795.1 uncultured Gammaproteobacteria bacterium | reverse complement strand
CTACTTATGCTTCACATCCACCCCATAGAACTTAATCCTGTCACCGCGGAAATGCAGCGGCACAGTCCGCAAAGGCCCGTTCCTATGCTTCTCGATCGACAAATTCACCCGCTCCAAATCATCGTCATTCTCCCGCCACAGAAACATCACCACGTCAGCATCCTGCTCAATCGACCCCGACTCACGCAAATCCGACAACTGCGGTTTTTTCATGCCTCTTTGCTCTACCGCGCGAGATAACTGCGCGGCAGCCAAAACCGGAATCTTCAACTCCCGGGCAATATTTTTCAGTCCTTGGGAAACCTCCCCCACCTCCTGCACGCGGCTCTCAGATTTACGCGAAGCATGAACAAGCTGCAAATAATCCACCAAAATTAGTCGTACACCAGCCGACATTTTTAATCTCCTGGCTCTGGTTCTCATTTCCAAAATTGACAACCCCGGCGTATCATCTATGTACAAAGGCGCCTCAGCCAACACTCCCATCGCGTCAGTTAACTTAGCATAATCTTCAGTTCCCAACCGACCGGTTTTCAACTTCCATGCATCAATATCAGCCTGAGAAACCAAAAGCCTATCCGTCAACTCTTCGCTGCTCATTTCCAGTGAAAAGATCCCCACCGGAATATTCTTCTCCACCGCCGCATAATGCGCAATATTAAGTGCCAAAGTAGTCTTTCCTGTCCCCGGGCGGGCGGCTAAGATCAGTAAATTCGAGTCCTGCATCCCAGCCAGGGCATCATCCAAATCACCAAATCCAGTCGGCACGCCCCGCAGCCCATCGGCATGTTTCTGCAACTCATCCAACCGGTCAAAACTCCCTGACAACACTTCTCGTACCGACACAAACGACTTACTCGTCCCTTGGTCTGACAACCCAAACACATCCGCCTCCGCCTGGTCCAACAACTCTCGTGCCTCCACGCTGTCGTTAAATCCCGCGTCAGCCAGCCGTCCGGCCACCGTAATCAAATTGCGCTTAATCGCATAATCTTTGATAATCTTGCCGTACTCCAACACGTTAGCCGCCACTGGCACTTTGGTAGTCAACTCGGTTAAATAACTAATTCCTCCGGCTTGTTTGAGTTTCTTTTGCTTTTTCAGTCCTTCACTCACGGTCACTACATCAATCGGCTGTCTTTTTTCGTACAACTCCAACATTGCCTCATAAATCGCACTGTTGGCTACATTATAAAAATGCTCGCTTCTCAACCAATCTGCCAAATCCACAAACGCGTCTTTATCAATTAATATCGCTCCCAACACACTCACTTCGACATCTTCACTATGCGGTGGTATCTTCACGCCCGCCATAATTGTCTTTTTAGAATTGCAGCACGACCGTCTGCGTTTCTAACGGCAAATTATCAGCTTGCAAATTCAATTTATCAACCGGCTCAATCTCCACGCCTGCTTCTTTCAAAAATACCGACAACTCCTCCATTTCGCCAAAAGTCGCTTGTTTCATCCCAGGAGCCAAATAGTGCATCGGTACCACAACCCGAGGGTCAATTTTCTTAATCACACTCATAGCCGTAGTTGGATTAATCGTGTAATGACCTCCCACCGGAATTAGTAACACTCCCACATCTCCCAATTGCTCAATAATCTCATCGCTTGGTACATGCCCCAAATCACCCAAATGCGCCACGTTGACCCCTTCAATCTCAATCAAAAAAATCACATTCCCACCCCGTAACTCACCTTGCTTATCATCATGAAACGTCCTCCAACCCCGCACATCTACGCCTCGAGATTCAAATTCCCCCGGAGTATCAAATACTACCAGGGGCACATCACCTTTAGGTTTCACGGCCTCAAGATAATTATGGTCAGGATGAGCATGGCTCACAGTCACGATATCAGCCTGCTGCCGTGACAACTTCAATCCCACCATCTCACTGTCATAAGGATCCGTAATAACTACGGCATTTTTGCCTTTTAATCGAAAACAAGAATGACCTAAATAAACTATCTCCATGCCTAGGCATTCTAACCATCCTTGTCACAAATCTCAAGTGCCGATGCTTTGACAACCTTAGTCATCCTGTTCCTCGTCAACCCCAGCTCCAAACTCTGGACATCACCTCACCGTCATGCTATTCTCCCCATGACCTGTTTATGAACAAAGAAATCATCATCCCCATTGTAGTAGGCTTCACTGTAGGTATCATCGTTATGTATGGTGTGGTCACCGCCACCAGGTCATTGCGTGACCAGGGCCCAATCTCACCAGAACCAAACGGTATTCCCACTACTACCCAATCTACCAACAACACATTCACCGCCAACGGAGAAACCGACTCCCAAACTGCCAACTTTACCCTCGTTAGTCCATATCCCAATGCTTTGGTTTCCAACAACAAACTCATCGTCCGCGGTTTCAGCTCACCTAAAGACCACATTGTCATCCAAACCGAAAACACCACTCTAGCCACC
>CAYXHB010000094.1:0-2572 GCA_964464795.1 uncultured Gammaproteobacteria bacterium | reverse complement strand
CGCCTAATTAGCGACAATCCCAACTTCGAATACCACGCCGCTCTCTACCGTGTAGTCACCGGAAAATCACCCATGGAAGTCTGCCTACCTCTGCGCGAAATTTTCGCTCCTTACCCTCAAGTGGAGTACATCGAAGACAGAGTCACCTCAGTTGACTTAGACAACCAAAAAATCTGCGGCCAATCCCAATGCGACTACAACTACGACTATCTGGTGCTGGCTCTGGGCAGCCAAACCAGTTACTACGGTATCAAGGGCCTTGATAAACATGCCCATGGGTTCAAGACCATCCACGAAGCCATCAAACTCAAGCGCCACCTCCAAGAACTTTTCCGCCAAGCCTCAGGCCAGGAAAAAGACACCATCCTCGACGACACCCGGATTGTTGTTGTCGGCGGCGGCCCCAGCGGCACCGAACTGGCCGGCGAAATCGCCGTCTACGCCCGCAAGCTCGCCAAAGCTCACCAGCTTGATCCATCTCTCGTCACCATAGACCTTATCCAATCACCCAACCGCCTCGTTCCTCAAGCATCTATAAAACTTTCACAGGCGGTTGAACAACAACTCCGCCAGCTAGGCGTCAACATCTACCTCAACCGCAAAGTTATCAAAGAAGACATCGAGCAAGTCTACCTCAAAGATATGGAGATGCAATCACGCACTCTGGTCTGGACAGCCGGCACCAAACCTAACGACCTCTACAGCCAAATCCCCAATCTATCCCTAGACAAGTCAGGTAGAGGAGCAGTCAACTCTCACTTACAAGCCAAAGGCCGCCCTCGAGTTTACATCGCTGGTGATGGTGCGGCAGTAGAGGATAGCGGCCTAGGTCAATCCGCCCTGGCTCACGGCAAACATATCGCCCGCCATATCTACTCACGTATTACCAAAACCGATAGACCAGCTCCCTACCAACCAGGCGACTGGATTATGGCCGTACCCGCAGGTCCCGGCTGGGCGGCTTTCGAATACAAAAATCAACTCATCACCGGTCGCCTTGGCTGGTGGCTACGCCGTCTGCTTGATTTCAAAGTCTTCACAGAATTCCTCCCTCTTCACAAGTCTCTGCGCGCTCTCAAAGCCGGCAGCGTGGAATGGGAAAATGGACTATAAAAACCACCTATCCACATTCCATCTGCTTGTTTAAATCAACTACTTCTAAACTATTATTTCTGAGCAACATCCTCACCAAAATTTTGTAAACATCATAATCAAACCTACCTGTTTGTAACTCTGCCTGATTGTTCAATCCCCCCAAATAACACCACTGGTCAACCACATGAGTAACACAGTGGTCATCCCTATTTTCTTTAATGGCCACCGCTCCTGAATAAGGCCAACGTTTTATTCTTGTTTTACTAAAGGCTTGCGCAAACCTCAAGTTGTACTTTAGTGGTTTTTCTCGCCCCGCGCACGCTCCCTGACAGTAACCCAACTGCGAACTAAAACACTCTCCTTTACCTTTCTCAACACCCAACAACCGAGGACATAACTTATATTCTCTCGCTAACTCCCGCAAATACTCACTAGCTTGTCTAAACGAACGAAACACTCCCAATATATCTCTCGCTTCATCACTCACCAGATCATTCTCTCTTTCATCCAGGCTGCATTCCCAATACCCATCTTCGTTTTCCTTACTCATCACCACTATCATCTTACGTGCATACCGCAACTGTCGATTAAACAGTGGTAGCCGCTCCTTCACCAACTTTGACTCTAATAAAAGAGCCCCCAGTTCTCCCGCAGTCTCAATTGTCTCAATCCTGGCAACCAACTCTCTGATTTTTTGTTCTTTAGTATTCGTATGATCAGAAGCAAAGTGACTCTTAATCCGACTTTTCAAATGCACACTTTTCCCTACATACAACAAAGTATCATCCGCATCATAAAACAAATACACTCCGCTTCCTTCAGGCAAATTCTTCAAATCCGTCTCACTAATGAATTTAGGCAAAGTAGGGTACTTCAATGTCAATTGTAAAGCTGGCTTGAGTAAATCTTCGCTATGCGTCTGACTTAAAACCTGCAGCAACTGCCACAACACCTCACAATCTCCCATAGCCCGATGCCGTGCCTCGCATACCAAATCAAACCTCCTTATCACCTCATCCAGATTATATTTCCTCCAGTCAGGGTTCAGCCTACGCAAAAACTGCACTGTACACAACAAATCAGGATTAAACGGTTGCTCAAGACGCAAAAACTCATTTTTCAAGAACCCATAATCAAACCTGGCATTATGCGCCACCAGCACCGCGTCCTTGAGTAGAGGATACACATCTTTGGCTACCTCGCCAAACATCGGCGCCCCCGCCACATCCTGGTCTTTAATCCCAGTCATTCTGGAAATAAACGGAGGAATAGACACTCCCGGGTCAACCAAACTCTGGTATTTCTCCACCAATTGCATGCCTTCCACCCGGATTACCGCCACCTCAATCACCCGATCCACCGCCGCACTCCCGCCGGTGGTCTCCACGTCCACTATCGCTAAATTAGTAGGAAAAGTCCGCATGCCATCCAATATACCCCATCCTATAAATAATTTGAACACCACAAGCTTGACGTC
>CAYXHB010000093.1:0-2726 GCA_964464795.1 uncultured Gammaproteobacteria bacterium | reverse complement strand
CCGCACTTGCGACTGCTCGACCGCGCTATCGCTTGTAGTCCCATTGTCATACACGAACGGATACACCCCAAAACTCAAACTCAAACTCCTGGCAATCTCAACCGACGGACAAATCGCGAAAATCGGTAGTCTTGACCTAAATTTCGACAATGTTTTCGCGGTTGAGCCACTGTGTGTAAAAACGATAAACCCCTCGAGCGGCTGCTCACTGTTCTTCTTCATCGACCGATACAAATCATAAGCAGACTCGCACAATAACTCTGTTTGAGTTTTTAACTTAAAATTAAAATGTGTTCTAGTATCAGTAAACTGCCTCACTTCGTTGAAACTAACCGTCTTGCTCATCACCTCAATTGCTTCCATGGGATAAGACCCGTTAGCGCTCTCACCTGATAACATGACCGCATCAGAGAAAGTATACGTAGCTGTGGCCACATCAGATACCTCAGCTCGAGTGGGGAACGGACTACTAATCATGCTCTCCAGCATTTGCGTGGCTGTAATCACCGGCTTGCCTGTTTCCACGCATTTGGCAATTATCAACCGCGTGTAATACGGAACTTCCTCAAACGGCAACTCCACTCCCATATCACCTCGCGCCACCATTACTCCATCAGCCGCCTCGACAATCTCATCCAAATTCTCAATCGCCTGAGGATTCTCAATCTTGGCAATGATATGCGCCTTGGCATTCCGTTTGCCCATTTCATCTCTCAAGGTATCAATATCAGCTTTATTGCGGACAAACGACAAGGCCACAAAATCCACGTTTGACCTGGACACCAAATCCAAACCAGCGTAATCAGTATCAGATAATACATTAATAGGCAGGTTCGCTCCTGGCAGATTGAGTGTCTTGCGATTCTTCAAAAAACCAGTCTGCAATGGCACCAGATACACCTGGTCATTATCTTTCTTCACATTGAACCGAAACGCTCCATCGTCCGCAATCACCAATTGGTCGTTTTCCATGTAAGCAATAATTTCAGGCTGGGTGACACTCACAGCTTGGTTGTTCTGCTCGTCAAGAACCGCCTGCACCTCAATTGCAATCCCTTCAGTTAAATTAATCCCATCGCCATTGGTTCTTAATCTAATCTCTGGTCCTTGCAAATCAAGCAATGTAGCCATGTGCGCATGTCTTTCATCAGCTACTTTCCTTACCCGCGCTATCCTCTCCTCATGCCACGACACATCCGCGTGCTTGAAATTAAACCGCACCACATTCACACCCATATCAATCATTTTGTTAATTTTCTCCTCACTGTCACTGGCAGGCCCAATGGTTGCGACTATCTTAGTAAGTTTCATGGCAGTTATTTTAGAAGTATTAAGAGGCTATTTTCTCAGGCATGATTACTGCGGCAATGACGTAAGCCAATATACCTGGGACGAATCCGGTCATCGCCGTGAGCAACACCCAGACCAACCGCACCACTGTAGGGTCTAAATTAATAAACTCAGCAATTCCAGCACATACCCCAGAGAGCATTTTGTTATTACTTTTGGTTAATCTTTTAGTTTTCTCTGCCATATCTCTATAATATATCACTCATAACGAATTGCATCAATCGGCGGCCATCCAGCAGCCCGCCGAGCCGGAAACACCCCGAAGAACAAGCCAATGCCGCTAGATACTCCCAGAGCCAGCAGCACCGAGTTCAAATCCATGCTCACAGGAAAGAAATAACGGATACCTATGACTGTTACACCCGCCAGTATTAACCCCAACAATCCCCCGATTACAGATAACAAAATCGCTTCAGTGACAAACAGCTGCATGATGTCTTTCTTCCTGGCTCCCAAACTGCGACGGATGCCGATTTCCTTAATTCTTTCTGTTACTGTGGCATACATAATATTCATAATCCCAATTCCTCCTACCAATAACGACACAGAACCAATCACTAGCAACACCCCGTTCACTACTTGAAAAATTTCCCCCGCGGCCGACATCACCTGTCCCGGTTCAATGACTGAGAAATCTTTTTCTTTGTACTTCCTTGATAACGCGGTTTTAGCTTGAGTCTGCAATCCCACTACAGCCTGGGAACTGCGAGCTTGTAAATAAATAGTGGAGAACTCGCCTGCGTTCATAAGCGAGCCAACCGCGGTGTAAGGAATATATGTATAAGAATCAAAATCAGGCCCACCCAGATTTTGCCCGCCTTGTTCCTCCACGACGCCGATAACCGTATACCTGGAAGTCCCCAGTCTAACAGCTTTTCCTATTGCACCTCTCTCACTCCCGAATAACTCTCTGGCTATTTTAGGTCCTAGAACCACAACCTTACGTTTCCCCGTAAGGTCAGCACTACTAAACGAGTTGCCCTGTATTATATCCAAACTCCTCAGAGCAAAAATCTCCTCACTAGTAGCATAAACATCAGTGGCCTCTTGTTTCCCATTGGCATCAGCCCTGGTTCTCTTAATAGCCACCGGCACCACCCTCAATGTTCCAGGCAACCTCTCCAGACTCCGCACGTCATCTGGAGTGAAAGTTATCGTCCCTCCCAAAGCTGATGGAGAGTTGGCAAATGGGTCACCAGGCATGATATAGATTGTGTTGGCGCCCAAACTCTCAAACTGCTCAACCAAATAATTATTCAAACCATTCCCAAAAGCCTGCAAAATCACCACTGCAAACACCCCAATCAAAATCCCCAATACCGACAGTCCGGTCTTAATTTTACTTCGACCCAAATCTTTCAACGAAGATAACAGTG
>CAYXHB010000092.1:0-2742 GCA_964464795.1 uncultured Gammaproteobacteria bacterium | reverse complement strand
AGGGCTATGACGATTGGGAATATGAACGTGATATTAGACCAATACCTCCAACACGCCGCTAGACTAACTCAATTCCTTACCCCGTCTTCTTCCCACCCAGCTTTGCCAAAATCTTATACTCATACACCGACCCATCCGGAGCCTCGAATTCCATCACTCCAGTGGTCTGATACAAATCCAACAGATGCCCGCTCATCGAATCCACAATATCTTTCTGCTCGTCCCGCAGTTCTTGCAGCTGCATTTTCAAGTTCTTAGCCGCCTGACTCTGCATGATATTGGTTTTGATTTCCTTGGCTTTTTTACTAGCTTCCTTGGCTTCTTTGTCAGCCAAAGCTAGAGCTTCGTTGTTTTCCACCATATCCCGCAACTGCTCGGCAAAAATTTTCATCTTATGCTTAGTTTCTTCCAATTGCACAATCTGCCGAGTAAGAATAGCTCGGGTCGCTTCATAAACTTTCGCATCAAATGTACCTCCCACAGCTTCTCCTTCTTGCACTGTCTCATCTACCTGAATTGAAATCAACGGTGACTGCGAGTTTTCTTCGGTTTGTTTATCTTCGTCCATCAAAGTAGAGTAAATCACGTAAACTATACAAATGCAAGCACAATCCCGAATTATCGCCCTGGACAATATCCGCGGCCTCGCCATAACCGCCATGCTTGCCTACCATACCCTCTTCGATTTGCAGTATTTCGGCCTTACTTCCTTCACTCTCCCTCCCATGCTTGACCGCATCCTGGTGACCATATTTGCCAGTCTGTTTATCTCCATGGCCGCCCTCACCAATAGCTTAAGCCGCCGTCCTCTAGCCATGAGCCTCAAACTCATAACTTTTGCCGCTGTCATCTCAATTGCGACCTATCTCATCATGCCCCAAGACTTTGTTTACTTTGGCATCCTCCATCTTTTGGGCGCTCTTACTCTTGTCGCCTACACCTTGCGCAAATCACTCTCTTTCACAGCCCTATTACTCTTGCTTGTCTTGGCTTTATGGTTCGTCAATCCTCTCGCTTTTTCAGTTATCCTCGGATTTCCGCCGCCGGAGTTTGCCTCTATTGATTACTATCCTATTCTCCCTTGGAGCATTCCTTTTATTGTTGGCTCAATCTTTCATCGCCAGCTCCTTAACTTTACTCGCCAATCAACTTTCAATCGTTTCTGGCCTATATTTTCCCACCTTGGCCGCCACAGTCTCATCATTTACCTACTCCATCAACCTATAATATTTACACTTCTGTGGTTTTATACTAAAATATCCCCATGAACCACGAAGCATTCCCCAATTTCTCACCACGTCCATGTGTCAATTGTTCTCATGCTGGATATGATATCAACAGAGGAGACTACACTTGCGAACTGGACAAAACTCCACCACCAATTAACTCCTCTTGTTCTGATCGCAATCCACGCGACGGCAACCCTACCCAAGCAATGATTTACCTCAATATTGAACCTGAATCAGAAGAAACCAGTCGTTCCCTGCGCGTTAACGACAAACTCTGGTTTAGCGGCGAGTAACTTGGGTTAATATCCTCATCAACCCCTTTCTTTCTTTTCTCAACTCTCGAGATCCAAATATCTCATACACACCACTAGGAACAGCCGATGTCTTGCGTATAGATTCTCGATAACAGGCTAATTTTTGCTCTTCTGTTAGTGCAAATTCACCAAATTCCCTCAGACCTTCTGATTTTTTCATACTCAAGAATTATACTCCACATATTCAATATTCATCAAAATTTCATCTTTTCCCAACGGCCTCATGTTGTATAATAAAGTTCAGCCACGGACTCGTAGCTCAGTTGGCTAGAGCGTCCGCTTGACGTGCGGAAGGTCAGAGGTTCAAGTCCTCTCGGGTCCACCAAAAATTCTGCTACAATCTTTCCATGCCTAAACTCAACGTCGCCCTTATCTTCGGCGGACAATCAGCCGAGCACGAAGTTTCACTCCAGTCAGCTCTGAACGTTTACCAAGCCATTGATAGAACCAAATACAATCCCTTGTTGATTGCCGTCACCAAACAAGGCCAATGGCTCCTGCCGCCGTCACAGTTCCTTATCAACTCGTCTGACCCCAAGACCATCCAACTCAACCCCGCTCGCAGCAAGTCAGTAGCTCTCACCCCTGCCACGCAAGGAAACCTAATAACCCAAGACGGAAATGACTTAGGCAAGATAGACGTGGTGTTCCCAATCCTCCATGGGCCCTTGGGCGAAGACGGCACCATTCAGGGGTTGCTTCGTCTTACTCACCTGCCTTTCGTCGGCTCGGACGTGCTTGGCTCAGCCGTGAGCATGGACAAAGACATAGCCAAACGACTGCTTCGCGATGCCAAGCTACCCATCCCCAATTTTATAGCCGCCACCAAATCCAGCCTGCCGACCTACGACCAGCTTGTCGCCCAACTAGGCTCTCCGTTCTTCGTCAAACCAGCTAACCTTGGCTCCTCAGTAGGTGTAAGTAAAGTCAAAAACAACAAAGAATTTACTTGTGCCACTCGCCAAGCCTTCACATACGACACCAAAATTCTCATTGAAGAGAACATCCCAGGTCGCGAAATCGAATGCGCGATCCTCGGCAACGACAATCCCATAGCCTCTGTTCCAGGCGAGGTAATCCCCACCCACGAGTTCTACTCCTACGAAGCCAAATACACTGACCCCAATGGAGCCAATACTCGCATCCCAGCTGATATTTCACCCAAGCTCACCCGCCAAATCCAATCTCTGGCTATCCAA
>CAYXHB010000091.1:0-2777 GCA_964464795.1 uncultured Gammaproteobacteria bacterium | reverse complement strand
CAGTCGAGATTTGAGTTGGTGGCGCTTGATATTAGGGAAAAGGTTTTGGCGACCAGCAGTGTTTGGGTAGAGGGTGACGGTGATATTTATCAGACTACTGGCGACTGGACGGCAATGCTGTATCTGCCGGTAGGGACTAACTCGGTGGGGTTGCGTGAACGGAACAGCACAAGCTATCAAGACCGGGTTTATGTTGATTTGGGATTACCAGAGTTGCAGTGGCATGAATTGAACAGAGAATATAATTTTAGTGGTAGTTTGGGGGCCAGCGGGCAGTTGGTAGGGAAGACTCAAGGGGTGAGTCTGGCCTTGGTTCTACAGAATAATGATTTTAGGGAGCAGAGAATATATTTCCCCAGGGTGGAGATTGACGGCAATGAGTTTCGGTATGAAATTAATTTATCTGGATTGCCGATAAGAAATACGTCCAGATGGAGCCTACGGATGAGTATAGACTCGATGTTCGCCGTTAGGGTCTTTAGTTCTGATGAGTTTGTGATAAAAAGGTAAGCAATGAATTCTGTTAATTTAAACCAAATTATATTTAGTGTTGATGAGTATCTGGAGTTTGCGGACACGCTCTTATCCCAAGCCCGGGTGGTGGTGGCTGGGGAAATTACGCGAGTTGATAAGCGAGATAAATATACTTTTTTTTCTCTAACAGGCGAAGGCAGTCAGGGAGTGTTGCCGTGTTTTATGTGGGGTTACGTGATGGACAAGATTGGGGTTGAGCTGCGAGTAGGGATGAAAATCCGGATACTTGGACATGGGGCGATTTTTGCCAAGCGGGGAAGTTTTAATTTCGAGGTAGAGCATATAGAGTTGCAGGGCGAGGGCGTGGTGAATGAGGCTTTTGAGGTGATGAAAAGGAAACTGGAGAGCGAGGGAATATTTGCCCAGGAAACCAAAAGAGTAATTCCCCAATATGTAGACAAGATTGGGTTGATAACTTCACGCCATGGTCAGGCGATACATGATTTTTTGACTCATTTAGGAAACCAGGGAGTGAGTGTATATCACAAGCATGTCATGGTGGAGGGCGTCTACGCGGTTGAGTCGATTGTGGAAGCGATAAAGGAGTTTAATGCTTATTACGCTGGGGAAGTTGAAGTCCTGGTGTTGACCCGCGGGGGAGGCAGCATGGAGAGTTTGCAAGCTTACAATAGTGAGGTGGTGGCGCGGGCGATTAAGGCATCGCGCATTCCGGTTCTAAGCGCGATTGGGCATCATCAGGACGTGAGTATTGCTGATTTGGCGGCTGATTATAGTTGCTCCACTCCGACTCATGCAGGCGAGTATCTGGCTCGAAGCTGGAAGGCTGGACGGGAGCAAGTTATAGACTGGAAAAGAAACTGGAGGAAAGGAATGGAGACCAATTTAATTAGACAAAGAGAGTTGTTGGGGTTGCAGGAACAGAAGGTGAAAAACCTACCGCAACTGATGGGGAACAAAATTATCCAGCAAGCGAACAGAGTTCAAGACAATATGAATGGTGTGTTAATTAAGATGAGTTGGCAAATAGAGGTGGGGAAAAAGTCATGGAGACAGTGTCAAACACGGATGGACTTGGCTTTGCAGCAGAGAGGGAAACTGTTAAAAGCAGAGCGGGAAAAGGTGAAAAGAAATTTCAGGCAAAATTTACACGGACTTGATAATTTAATTAATTACACTGCCCGTAGTTTGGAAAAAGATAGTCCTCAAGCAAGATTGGGGCAAGGGTACGCAATTGTGAAAGATAAGCTAGGGAAAACCATTACCCGGTCAGGCAAATTATCGCATGGCCAAGAAGTGCAGTTAATGTTCGCGGATGGAGAGAGAGGTATGAAGTCGTTGGATTAATTCCTGGTGTATAATGTGGAAATATTATGGCCAATACAAAGATTAGTTTTGCTCAAGCGATGGGGGAACTGGAGGAAATAAATCAGTGGTTTGAAGATAATGAACTGGATTTGGATGAAGCATTGGTCAAGTACGAACGGGCCAGTGAGCTGATTAGTTATTGTCAGGAGAGATTGAAAGAGGCCGAGAATAAGTTTATTGAAATAAACAGCAAAATCCAAAGCGAAGGCGAGGATATCTAGACAGTAACTTGCACCTATGTCATAATCTAACATTATGAAGAAAGGTGTGATTTTTTTGTTATGTGCGGTGGTATTGGGTGGGTGTCTGCAGAGGGATTCTTTTGGTGCGATTAAGATTACAACGAACCAGCCAGCGGCGGTGCAGATTGACGGTAAAGATGTAGGACAGACGCCTTATTCAGGCGATAAGGTAATGGCTGGGGAGATTAGCCTGCGGCTGACACCTCAGGATACAACCTTGCAGCCGTGGGACGCGTTGATAGACGTGAGTGCCGGAGTGTGGACAGTAGTAAATAGAACTTTCGCGGCCAACAGTGCTCAAGCCGAGGGTTTTATATTGACCATGGAGCCAATCAGTCAGGCAGTAGCTTCGATAGCCGTGGTGAGTGAACCGGACGGAGCCATGGTTAGACTTGATGAGGAAGCAATTGGTCCTACTCCGCTGGAAAAAAATCAAGTTGCAGAAGGCAGTCATAGTTTGACAATCTCAGCTCCTGGATATAGAGAAACTGTCGTGCCGGTCAGTACTCAAAATGGATATAAAGTGATTGTGAATGTGAAGTTATCGAAGTTGGAAGTAGCGCCTATTCAGGAAATTGGTGAAGCTACCGAGTCAGCCGAAGCCACGCAATCGGCGGCCACAACCGGTACACCTACACCAACTAGAGCTGCTGGCTCACCTACTCCCACCCGAGC
>CAYXHB010000090.1:0-2871 GCA_964464795.1 uncultured Gammaproteobacteria bacterium | reverse complement strand
CGCGGTCGAGCAGTCGCAAGTGCGGTATGGAATTGAGTGGTTGCTAAATCAAGGTGTGCTCTCGAGCGGAAAAAAGTATTTGGTGATTTATGGGGATAGATGGGCCGTGGAGGGCGGTAGTTCGACGGTCAAGGTAATAGTGGCTTAATCAGGCGAGGAAAGGATAAGATTATGGTAGGATATAGGCGCGCCGATGTAGCTCAATGGCAGAGCAATCCCTTCGTAAGGGAGAGGTTGGAGGTTCAACTCCTCTCATCGGCTCCAGGGAAATGACCATGAAAGAAGAAGTCAAAAATTCACTCGAGCAAACTGGCCGCTACTGGATTGCCTTTACTGGTGACTCTATCACCAGCACGGAGTGGGTGCATCCTAACTGGCGAGACGTGGTTATTTATGTATTGCAGAATGCGATGGAGGAGTTGTTCGCAGGTGAATGGAAAATTCCATCTTGGGGAATTCGTGGCTTTAACTTCGGATATGATGGGGCGACCACAACTGATGTCTTAATCAGAATGGATGATATCCTGGCAGTGAAACCTGACCTAATGATCGGGTTGATGGGTGGCAATGACCCAGTTCTGGGTGTGAGTGTCGAGCAATCTATTGATAATATTGAGGAAATTGTGAAGCGAGCGGAAAATCAAGGAACCAAAGTGGTGTGGTGCAGTTCTACTCCAGCTGGTGGGGAGAAGAAAAATTTGGAATACCAGCCCTATGCTGAGGCTTTCCTGCAAATGCCGGATAGGGATAATTTGATGAAAGTGGATATGTTTAATCTGTATCGGCAGTATCCGATGGAGAGGTTCTTTACCTTTAAATCTGAGGAAAATCCGGTAGAAGGAGTCAAAGCAGGAGAAGTGGATTTGCAACATCCTAATCAGTTAGGTAATGCTTATATTGCGAAAATTATTTTGAAGGAGGTTTTTGGGATTAAATTTGACGGCGAGAAGTACATCAGCGACACGTTGGCAGGCGAAAAGTTTCCTGAATATTAGGTTGTGATAATTTGGCTTGGCGAATGTTGTTATAATTAATTTATGTTTGCAAGACCTGCCCGGAGGGTGAGCTATCAGAACTCGAACCGTCCGAGGACTTATCAGTCACGATTGACCAAAAAAGAACGCGGAAAAAACCTGCGAACTACGGTATTAATGTCTATACTGACCGCTGGGTTGCTAGCAGGTCTAGTGTACTGGGGTTTGCCGGTGATGCTGAACTTAACCAGTTGGTGGACTTCGCTCAACACCGCCTCGGGCAGCTCCATATCAGGGGATACTATCCCGCCGACAATCCCGAGGTTGTTAGTCGCCAACAAATTTACTAACCAAAGCACGATGGAAATCCGCGGCTTCGGAGAGCCTGAATCTGTAGTATCCGTTGTGATAAATGGAGAAGCGGTCGAGCGGACTACTGTGGAAGCCAATGGGTCGTTTAGCGTTGGGGGAATTGCTTTGATTACAGGTGCTAATCAAATCAGCGCTTACGCCACGGATAAAGCTAATAATGAGAGTCAGCTCTCTGCCATTGAGACGGTGATGTATGACAATACTCCGCCGCAGTTGGAGATGACCAAGCCCGAGGGCAATATCTTCCGAGGTGCGCAATCACAGACAGTAGAGATTGAAGGGAGTGTAAATGAAGAGGCTCGAGTCTGGATTAACGAACGGCTGGCAATTGTGGATCAGGGAGTGTTTAGGAGTTCTTTCCGGCTGTCCGAAGGTGACCAGGAAATTACGATTAAGGCAATTGACCTGGCTGGGAATGAAGCGACGACTAGTTTGACTTTGACTTACCAACCTTGAGAGATAAACCTACAATCACGCTTACCCACAGAAAGGCATGAGGATAAACCCAAGAATTATGGAACATACCGTGTATCAGGAGTGCTGATATACTGGTGGCAGCAACTGCAGGTAGATAAGCAGAAATAACCTCCAAAGGTGATTTTTTCTCACTAGAAGACGTAGATAAGGAAATTCTGTAAAGACTGTAGAAAAGTATTATTAGGAAAATAGATAAAGGTAAAATCCCGACTGCACCGGTGGTGACAAGAAAAAATAAAGCGCTGTTATCTACGCCAGCAGCCGAGTGGGAAGCAATCCAACGGTTGTCGGTGAAAAAATCCGGTTGATGCTGGACGTAACGATAACGATTATATCCCACACCCCAGAGAGGAGATTGTTGGTACACTTGCCAGGCTGTTTGCCAATTTTGGAAACGGAAATTCACAGTCGACGTGCGAGCTAAGTTAACACCTTCGCCTGCGGGTTTAGGAGCTAGGGAAACAGCTAAAATTATAGAAATAGCTAGGCCGGTAACCATAATAAATTTGCGCGTGAGCATCAGCCAAGTAAACAAAGCTGCGCCAAAAGCAATGTATGAAGCTCGGGAAAAAGTCAGAGCCAGAGCCCAAATAACCATAACCTGAGTGAAGAAAAAAACTAAAGAGGTTGAGCGGAAGTTATACGACAGTAGAGGGAAAGTCAGGATACTACCCAAGACTATCAGTAAACCTGTGTATCCCGGGTCAAGCAAACTACCGGCCAAACGGTAAAGATGGTCATCCCAACCCCAGAAGTGGAGAAATCTAAGGTCGGGAATAAAAATATACTGAATTAGCCCTCCAATGACGATAATGGAAAAAACCAGCAAGAGAGTCTGAATAAGCTCACGAATGTGTTTGGATTGAATGAAAGAAAAGGCAACTACGTCAGCAATAAGCAAGTAGGATGCTAAACGCAGCAGATAGAATAAAGGCACAAGGAAGTTATCTACTCGCCAGTGAGGGTGAATCATCCAGCCTAAGAATATAGTGACAAGGAAAATTGAGCGGGTAAGAGACAGCCAACTCTTAGGCCAGAGTGTAGGGGA
>CAYXHB010000089.1:0-2909 GCA_964464795.1 uncultured Gammaproteobacteria bacterium | reverse complement strand
AACGTGAGATTTCTTTGAATGAGCGGTTTTTTTTTAACTCCGATGGGGAGGCAGTTGGCGATATTAGGGGGTCACGGCTAGACAGAGCTCTGAATTGTAGGCCGACTTCGATGGCCGACAAACCGGTGGTCGAGACCCCAGCTTGTTCAAGAGTATTGACCTGATGGCGGTAGTTAGCGTGGCCGCGGAAGGATTTCTCAAGTAGAGTCCAGGGAATTTGGTTATCTAAGTCAAGAGTACGGGATTGTTTGAGGAGGTCAAGTGAGTCGGTGTCAGGCAGAGAGTAGAAGAGGTCTTTGACGGTGCGGCGTTCTTGAGCTGAGAGGCGGGTACGGGGGGAGTCTGACTTGGGGAAAATGGTAGTGATTTGGTGCAGAAGCTGGACAGGTTCGATGCGGCTGGGGAGAAGTTCGCGCGCAGCTGCGTCAGTAAGTATAGGTGAGGGTTTTTCGATTTTTTCTGCGTGAATTTGGCTATGCGTGTTGGAGGCAGTTTCATGAGGTTGGTTTTGGTGTGCGGTTTGTTTATCTGGAAAAGGGCTGGTGATAGAGGATTCATAGACGCGTTTGGGTGGGAGGTTAATTTCAGTTGAGGATTGGGGAACAAGCAGCCTGAAACGGTGGGGAATATGCTCCTGACCCGGAAGTTCTCGGTATCGAGCTCTCATAGTTGATACTATAGCATGTGAGGTAAAGGCCAATGGGAGGAAGTGTTTATTGTTAGATTTCTCGACTGCGCTCGAAATGACAGAATTTGGGCTACATGGTAAAAAAAAACGAGAGTGTTAGTTTTTCTTCACATCCGCACCAATAGCTTGGGAGAGGGAAGTGTAGCCGTCTTTTTGAATAAGCTCAATTAAGTCGAGGTTGATTTGCATTATTATTTGCGGACCTTGGTAAATCATGCCGGTGATGAGTTGAATCAGTGATGCTCCAGCGCGGATTTTTTCATAAGCGTCTTGCGCCGAGAAAACTCCGCCGCAACCAATGATAAGCAGTTGTTTGCCGTAATGTTTGTAGGCAAAACGAATAAGCTCGTTGGATTGGTCGTAAGTGGGGCGGCCTGAGAAATGGCCTTTGAGATGTTTTACGTTTTCTATTTCTTGCTTATCAAAAGCGGGGTGAGTACGGTCTTTTTGTAAATTACCAAAGATGACGCCTTGGATACGGTGGGTTTTGATGATATCAAGCATAGAGCGGGTTTCGTCGAGATTTTTGTCGATAGGCATTTTGACGAATACAGGCCGTTTTAGGCGGAGTTTGTCCAATGCGGTAAGGAGTTCTTTTAGGTGTTTGGGTGAATAGAACTCGACGTCTCCAAAGAGATTCGGACATGAGATGTTGAGTTCGTAGTAGGCGTGGCGGACGGAGGATTGTTCGAATTTGCGGAAAGCCTCGATAATGTCGGCTACACTTGCTTCTTGGGTTTTGAGCTTAGTAGTATTGGTGCGGCCAAGGCTGATGCCAACGGGGATGGGGAATTTAATTGACGAAAGTTTGGTAACTATCTCATCTGCTCCGGGGTTTTTGAAGCCTTTATTAACCAGGAGCGACTTGGATTTGGGAAGACGTGCTAAACGAGGAGTTGGATTACCTTCGTAAGCTTGATTGGTGATAGTGCCGACGGTTTGGAAGCCGAAGCCCCAAGGGGCGAGAGATTGGGTGAGTTTGGCTTCGTAGTCAAAGCCGGCTGATAAGCCAATGGGGGCAGGAAAATGAAGGCCATGGAATTTTTGGGCTAGTTCTGGGGTCGGGGAGGAAATGATGAGTTTGGGAAGACGGTTGATGAGGGGAACGGTAGCTATTTTTTCTCCAAAACTGGTCATGAGGTTGTGGATGGCCTCTGGATCGAAGCGGAAGAGAATGGGTTTGAGAATGAATTTATACGGCAGTTCGATTAATTGAAGAAGAGCCTGGCGGCGGTCGCGGGCGAAGTGAATTTGGACACCAATGAAAACAAAGGTGCTGATAAGGGCGCTAATCATGCAGTAGAAACAAAGAGCTTTGATAACGATAATTTGAAGGTAAACGAAGTACAGAGAAAAAACGAACCCAGCCGTAGTTTGGAGGATAAGGAGGGACTTGAGCAATCGGCGGGGGAAGAAAATAGTTGAGAGGAGGAGAAGTGAAAGCAGGGTGTATTGGAGTACCCCCCAGAGAGCCAATGGGAGACCAAAGAGGAGGGCGTACTCGCTCTGGAGAACTGCGCCGCAGTCAACGAAAGAAAAGCCGGTGGTGCAAGGCGGGAGGGAGTTGGAGTAATGTTCGTAAGTTAAGTACGAGGCGTCAGTTAGGCCAGCAAGAGCCAGGATGAGGAGGAAAAGTTTCATCGGGGCTGATTATAGGGGAGAGAGAAGAAAGATGAAAGAAGTAGGAAGTAAGAAAGAGGAATTAGGAATACAGAAGAGATTTCTCGGCTACGCTCGAAATGACAACCGCTGTGCTGTTTTTATGAGTCAGGGTGAAAAAATAAAGGTCGTCATTGCGAAAGCACAAATTATCCATAATTCCTATACTAATTTGTGCATGGGACAATTTCGTTTTTGGGTTTGGTTATAGGGGCAGGTTTTGGGGTATATTTTTAAGTAATGAAAAATTTAGTGACGCGATGGGAAATGACGGTCTTGGTGATGGTGATGGCTGTGATTGGCGGGGTGTATGTGTATTCTTTGGCGCCGACAATAATCTTCGGGGATGGGCCGGAGATTGTGAGCGCAACATATATGTTGGGAGTGGCCCATCCGACTGGGTTTCCGACTTATATGCTGCTGGGTCGATTGTTTGGGTTGTTGCCTTTGGGTGAGTTTGCTTACCGGTTGAATTTGTTCTCGGCGGTGGTTTCGGTGATTAACGCGGGGATGATTTTTGTGATTTGTAGGCAGCTGAAATTAAACTTTTGGGCGAGTTTGG
>CAYXHB010000088.1:0-2942 GCA_964464795.1 uncultured Gammaproteobacteria bacterium | reverse complement strand
ATTTTGAAATTGGTGATAATAAGGTTACGATTTATAACTTCAATAAAGAAAAGATACTGACCGATGAGCATCTGGAAAAAGCCCGACACGTTTTGGCCGAAATGGCTTCCAAGTTCCCAGATATAACTAACAAGCTCCAATATGTACTGATTGATAATCACCAAAGTGATAGCGTATGGGGCGATTCTGAAAAATATCCAATTAACGGACTTGCTCATCATAAATGGCAAGCTTTTCAGTTTTATCCTCGTGGCATGGAATTTTTTGAATATAAACAACCGATTGTCCCTAATTTTCAAGGAGTATTTGCACACGAAACGACTCATTTAATTGAAGAGCAATTTAAAGATGACTGGAATAAAAAATTTGCTTGGGAATATTGGGGCCATCACGAAGACGAATGGGAAGAAAAAATTAGCGCTGACGGGAAGAGACTAGTTTACACAAATAAAGTAACAGGAGAAGTCTCACCGACGGGATATTTCCCCAAAGAACCCGAGCAATGTGTTAGTGAATACGCGAAGCTGAATATGCAGGAAGATATTTGTGAGAGCATGGTAGCTTATCTGTATGATCTTGAACGGCTAAAGGAAATCTCGCCGGATAAATATGAGATTTTGGCCAAGCATGATGCTAGTTTGCCTCAACCAGAAGTCGTAGCGAGGCGAATTGCTAAAGAGGATATCTCATTACCTGAAATCAAACCTGAAGTTGTTAGATACTATGTTAATGAACCAGAAGATTAGCCAGCTTGGATAAAAATAAAGTGACTCTCTTCCTGACATCGAGGCAAAATCTTGTATAATCCCCTCATGGATCATAATCAGTTGCGCGAGGCATATCTTAACTATTTCAAAGACCGTGGACACAAGGAAATCCCGCCGGCTGGGTTAATTCCTGAGAATGACTCCACTACTCTGTTTACAGGTTCGGGGATGCAGCCTCTGTTGCCCTATCTGCTGGGACAGGAGCATCCTATGGGCACCAGACTGGTTGATAGTCAGCCGTGTTTTCGAGCTGAGGACATAGATGAAGTGGGGGATAATCGGCATACGACTTTTTTCGAGATGTTGGGCAATTGGTCGTTGGGGGATTATTTTAAGAGAGAACAACTGGGCTGGTTTTTTGGGTTCCTGACGGATATGGTGAAACTTGATCCTGAGAAATTGTATGTGACGGTGTTTGCAGGTGAAGAAAATGCAGGACTGCCTCGGGACGAAGAGGCGGTCGGGATTTGGAAAAAGTTGTTTGCGGACAAAGGCATTGAGGCTAAAGCTGTGGAATTGGGGACTGAAGAAAACGCTGGGAAGGTCGGGATGCAAGGCGGGCGGATTTTCTATTATGGAGCTAAGAAAAACTGGTGGAGCCGGGCTGGAGTACCTGAGAACATGCCGATTGGTGAACCTGGAGGCGGGGATAGTGAGGTGTTTTATGAATTTAGTGAGGTTGACCATAATGAGAAATTCGGGAAACATTGTCATCCCAACTGCGACTGTGGGAGGTTTGTCGAGATTGGCAACAGTGTGTTCATGGAGTATGTGAAGAGAGAGAATGGATTTGAGAAATTGCCTAAAAAAAATGTGGATTTTGGCGGCGGGTTTGAGCGGATTTTGGCGGCGATGAACAATGACCCGGATGTTTTTGTGACTTCTATTTTCGCGCCGATAATTGAGGAAATCGAAAAAATCACCGCAACAAAATATGACGACTACAAAACTGAGATGCGAATTATTGCTGACCATATTCGGATTGCGGTGGTGTTGATTGCCCAAGGCTTGGAACCGGCGAACAAGTTACAGGGATATTTCTTGCGGCGGCTAATCCGCCGGTCGGTATTGAAAATGCGCAATCTGATGGGTGAAAAAATCCAATCCACAATGCTGTCGGCGGCAGCTGGTAAAGTGATGGAGATTTACGCGACGACTTATACCAAAGATGTTAATAAGCAAAAGTTAATTGAAGTGTTAGAAAAAGAAGTAGCTAAATTTGCTCAAACTCTGGAGCAAGGGCTGAAGAAAATTGAAGGCATGGAAATTGAGAATATTGACGAAGTGGTGGCGTTTGATTTGTTACAGACTTTTGGGTTTCCGTTTGAGTTGACGGAGGAAATTGTGACTGCTCGCGGTGGGAAGTTAGATAAGGGAAAATTTGAGGAGGAAAGAAGGAAGCATCAGGATGCTTCGCGAACAGCTTCGGCTGGAATGTTCAAAGGCGGACTTGGAAGTACTGGTGACGTGGAGCTGAGATACCACACTGGCACACATCTGCTGCAGGCCGCATTGAGGAGAGTCTTGGGTGACCACGTGCGCCAAAAAGGCAGCAACATTACGCCGGAACGCTTGCGGTTTGATTTTGCTCATGGGGAAAAGTTAAGTGAAAGCGAAATTGTGATGATTGATAAATTGATAGCTGAATGGGTTGGTCGGGATTTGGAAGTGAAGTTTGAAACCATGCCGTATGAGGAAGCGGTGAAACTGGGAGCTTTGAGTGTGCCGGGTGAGAAGTATCCGGAGATGGTGAAAGTCTACTCAATTGGAGATAGTAAGGAAATTATTTCCCGGGAAATGTGCGGCGGGCCGCATGTGGAGAGGTTGGGGACTATCGGAGAATTGAAGATTTATAAGCAGGAGTCCGTCAGTAGTGGGGTGCGAAGAATTTATATGAGGATTGGGTAAAAAACAATATCGATTGCTTGAGAATTTAATTGACAAAAATTCTCGCCATTGTGTCATGATGATACTTAATGTCAGAAGACACACTTTCCCTCCAGTCATCTACTCCAACAGATCTTCCTGTTTCGAACCAAGTAACGTCGATACCGCCACCTGCGCGCAAATCTCGAATATTGCCACTTATCTTCTTCTCCCTAGTTTGGCTAATTTTGGCTGGGGTTGTGTGGCGCATGTTTATAAAGCAAAAGCCGCCAGTTACAGTTGCGATAC
>CAYXHB010000087.1:0-3008 GCA_964464795.1 uncultured Gammaproteobacteria bacterium | reverse complement strand
TATTTCATTTCCCGCAACCAACATTTTTACTTTCATTGCATATTCACCCTCTTCAATTGGCCAAATCTCGACAATTTCACTTCCTGTTTCATTAAAGTAATGCACCTCACAAGGTGCATTTTCTAAAACGTAATCTAGGTTAGCCCCTTGTTTATCAGCCACGATAAATGCATCATTAGGCATCTTGCTTACCAAATCCCTAAACACCCAGGTAAACGCTTCTTCAGTAGGATAAATATTGGCATGATCCCACATCGCGCTGGTCAGAATTAAATACTTAGGCGGGAAATAAGCAAACTTAGGTAATTCACTATATCCCAGTGTCGGATGTTCATCACCTTCCAACACCGAGTAATTTCCACTACTGTTCACACAGTTATGCTCCAAATCCAACACCGACTCACCAATCATGTAACTAGGGTCAAGTCCGGCTTCAATCAAAATCTTCACCAACAACGCGCTGATCGTAGTCTTACCATAAGTCCCCGCGACCACCACCGAGTTCTCTTTCACCACATATTCTTGCAGTAATTCCGGCCAGGCTACAATTTTCAAACCTAACTCTCGAGCCTTTTCTACTTCCACATTATGAGGATCCACATGCAATGTATTCCCCCCAATCACCACCAGATCCATCCGCCCGTCAATATGCCCAGCGTCATAATGGTCATAGTATTCAATCTCTTCCCTGTCCAGATAATCGCTCATCGGCGGGTATGCCCCCTGGTCACTGCCGGTTACTTTCCAGCCTTTCTCTTTCATTACCCTCGCAATTCCAGCGGTACCCCGGCCGCAAATCCCCAGGAAATGTATCCAAAGCTGATTATCATTCATAAATGTATTATACTTCGCAAAAATAAAATATATGTCACTACTTCACGAATCAATCCAAAAAAAACTTACAATTGCTGGATTTACAAATGACGGATGTCTTATTGCTGCTACTGATTTTGCAACTCGTGGTGAAGTTCTTTCACAAGAACATTACGAAACTTATCGACAGCAACCCGTATCAGAAAAAAGTGCAATTACATTGCTAACACAAATAGCTCAAGTTACAGGCGGAAACGCCTATGCCGCACGCCCTCCATTTAACCTAACAAAAAAGCGTGAAATGAACACAGGTATTCGAAATATTATTGATGAATTACAAGTTCGCGACTTAAATGAAAGAGGAATAACGCTATCGTTTATTGCTCTAACAAATAAATTAGGTGGACATTCAGTCACATTATTCAACGGTCCAGGAAATTCAATTGGGCTTTTTGACCCAAATACTCAATCAAAAATTCAAAGAGTTAATCCTAAGTCAGCGAGCCGAATTCTACGTCACTCTCTAACTAGGTACTCAGTTTGGCAAATGTTAGACGACGAGTAGAATGTTCCAATTAAATTCAAAATGCTATACTCTCCTTATCCGCGGCGGTAGTTCAGCGGTAGAATGTCTGCTTCCCAAGCAGAAGGTCGCCGGTTCAAATCCGGTCCGCCGCTCAAACATATGTATCACGCCATCCTCGTTGACCAGGCTTTCACTAGTCTTGATTTCACCTCAAATTATTCTACTTTCGGCAGTAAACAGGACGGCTCATGGCGCATCTTTGGCATTGAAGTAGAGGACTCTGAAGTTCAGCCGACCATCAAACAAATCCAAAGCACAATGAAAGATAATCAACCCTGGTATGCCCATCTCTATAACGATTCGGAATTAATCGTAGTGTTCAAAAATCAAACCTTCACAGTCACACCACACAAATCTTCCTGGCAACCAATTATCGACTACGGCCGCACTCTTAATATTCCGCCTGCCCAACTCGACTTCTGGCCTAATCGTTTCCAAGATGAAATTCATTATTTTCAGACACATGAATTTAACACAACCATATAAAGACCCAAAAGTTTTAAAAAATTGATATACTCAAAAAATAACCAATTCTTTCAAGCTCGCAATGTCAGAAATTCAACACTTTCCATCAGCATTTAATATCAGCAAAGAAGAGCATCAAGCCGATATAAATCAAGTTACCCAAGAGCAGGTAATCAATAATCTCCACCGTTGCCATGAAACAGGACAAGTAGATCCCAATCTGGAGAGAATGGTCCGACTTTATCCCAACTGGAAATATACAGAAATTAACTCTCAAGAGATTGGACATCTAACTTGGTACTTCAAACCTGAAGATCCCGACCATATCAGCCAGCAACTTACTGACCAAGGCAAGCATCGTCAAATAGAAGATGTAGCCCAAAAATATAATGAAATAGGTTTCGCAAATCTATCACAATCATGGGATGGTGCAGCTAAAATTGAATCCCTATGCCAAGCCTTAGAGAACCATCAACAACTTCCTCCTGTCGTCATTGTCCCTGGAGCAAGATATCCAGATAGTCCCGACTCGTCAATTATTGATGGCGTGCATCGACTTCTAGCGACTTCAGTTTATCATCTCAGAACTCAAGACGAAGACATCACTCTCAATGCTTACATTGGTCGCAAAGCCAACCCTCTACATCGTCTAGTTAGCAAGTTCAGATAGAAACGCAAAAATAAATCTCAATTTCTAATCCGTTAGTTCCTCGGCAAACTCAACTCCATCCCTACTTCAATATATCTTGGGTTTGTAATCACTGTCTTATTAGCCTCATAGATAGCATTCCACCTAAACCCATCTCCATAAGCTCGTACCGCAATTCTCCATAAGTTATCACCCTTGACCACTGTATATGACTCACCGCTAATCTGCTCATCGTCAGTCACCTGAGCCACTGTTGCAGTAGTAGTATCTTTAACTGTAGCTGGATATTCTTTAGCTAATTGTGGAATAACCAATTCCTGACCAACTTCAATAGCTCCGGCTTTATCGCCCAAGTTATTAGCCCTAGCAATCTCTACCCAACCATAACCTGTTTTGTATTGACTCTCAGCAATCTTCCATAGATTGTCACCTCTCTGAACGGTGTAAGTTGTACCACTTGTGCCAGCTACCTGTTCGTCGCTAGTAGTAGAAACT
>CAYXHB010000086.1:0-3041 GCA_964464795.1 uncultured Gammaproteobacteria bacterium | reverse complement strand
CCACCACATTCCGTCCTGATAACCGAGCCAACGGTGCCACTACTTCCACTCCACGGCACGAAACATCCCGTTGTTCGTGAGAAGAATTCCCATGATGTCCATAAACCACCATCCCCACCTCCGTGTATCCAGGAAATCCTCTCGCCATCACTGACTTGAGCGCCTCAATCGCGCTTGCCCATTTATTCACTCCATTCACACTCGCGTTCATCGAACCCGAAGCATCAATCACAAACACCAAATTCAACCGTAACTTCGCCCTCGGCAAACTTGAGAAATCTCCACATCCTATTTCCCGTACGCAGTCATTCTGCCCTGGATCATACCCTAATGCTCTCTCCACATCATCAGGGATAGAGTCTTGATCTGAGTCCGTCATCAAGTCAAACAACGCCACCGGCTCCTCGCCATTCTCTACACGAACAACCGGATCCTCTTGCCCTCCGCCCGCCATCCCGCCGCCCATCAACAACATCCCCGCCAGAGCTATCATCACCACCAACATCACTCCTCCAATCGCCATAGCTCCATACACGAAAAACCGACTCCTACTTTTCTTATTCACCGCCAATTTAGCTGACCGGTCTACCACGACAGATTTCTTGACCACTGGAGCCTGCGCTACTGCGGCATTGTTATCTTTATCAGCCTCCCAAATCTTACTCGACAACGACAAATGCTCCGCCACTTCACTCTCATCCACGAAATGTCCTTTTAGCTCGCCAGTTTCTTTCTCATCAGCCATACTACTACTCTATCTTACTTTCTCGTCCGAAAGCAAAGTCTCCTCAACCCATGCCAACGCCTGAGTCATAGAGCCATGATCATGCGTCACGTACTGCTGCCGCTCTTCCCAGTCCATCCCATACACACTGGCTAACATCCTTTGCCAATGCATCACGTACACATACGGCAGCACTGCTGGCAAGTTTTTGTTCCAGGCTTGCTTGGGACGAAAAAGAAAATTCCCTTCCAACAACCCCACGAACATCGCCGGTTTTTTCCCCACCAATCCAATAGCCACCACTGACTTCAGAATTATCCTCGGCCGCTCAGGTATCTCACCAGGTATCAAATCAAAAATTTCATTCACAAACTCCTCTTGAGTTTTCCCCAGGTGGTACTCACGGAAAAAAGACCGTCGATCCCCCACCGTCACATCAATCCCGTCTACCATCAGCAGACCTCCCTTGGGTTTGCCCCTAGCTGCTGTCTGCCACTTAGAATTAACCACTTCCTCCACACTCTTAAACATACTCACCCGCGCTCCGATATGTACAGCCTTCACCACTTGCATCTGCCAATCCCGAGTTTCAAGCCAACTCCCCCGCTGGGATATCTTAAACTCATCATCACTTGCATAATAAATAACTCCAGCCATAACTACAGTCTACCATCTCCAGACTCCCAACCAACTATTTATACAACTGGTTATGCGAACCTACAGCCACAAATAATACTTTGCTCTCTTCCATCACTCGCAAAGGACATGGCAATCTGCTAATAGACACGTTTATTTTGCATTTTTCCTTTTACACTTTAATTCTCTAAATCACACACTTACTCCACCCACACTGCACACAACTCACACACCCATCCCGAAATATCGCTCCAGCTCCGCACTCCTCACACACCGCCGCCGCCCCGCTCCCTGGCTTGGTAGCCAATAACTGTTCACTAACCATAGTTGTCACCACCGGCTCCGGCATACTGGCTACCGCCGCTGCTAAATGGCTGTGGCCATTAGTGGCTTTTTTTATGTCTGTTTTCTCCTCAGCTTTTACAACTTCCTTAGGTTCCTTAGGCTTAGCCAGATTCAACACCTGATCCTGCTTACTTCCATCCCGATAAATCGTAATGCCTTTGCACCCCAATCTCCAGGCCTGTAGATAAGCCTCCCTAACATCATCAACCGTAGCTTCATTAGCAAAATTAATAGTCTTACTAATCGAATTATCAAACCACTTCTGCCAAGCCCCCTGTATCTGCACGTGCCAAGTCGGTTTAATATCATGCGTAGTCACAAACACCTTATACATCCACTCAGGTAATCCGGTTACTCCGTGCAAGCCTTCCTCAGCTACCACTGCCAACAACTCATCCACCGAAGTAATTTTCTCGCCGCTTGTCCTCTTCACTCCTTTGAGAGGAATAGAGTTGACCGCTTCCTCAAACACCGGATCCACAATCATAAACTCCCGCGTCGGTCTATTATCGCGGTTGTCTTCATTAAACACTCTCTTCAATGTCACCAGAGAAAACACCGGCTCAATCCCGCTTGAGGTATTAGCCAACATGCTAATCGTGCCTGTTGGTGCAATCATCGTCAGCGCGCAGTTACGATACCGCTCGGCACTTCCCGCATAAATCGAAATATCAAAGTTAGGAAACACTCCCCGCGCCCGAGCCAACTCCAGACTCATTTCCTCAGCGTTCTTCTGGATAAACTTAGCAATTCTCCCGGCCAGACCTACGGCTTCTTTGGAGTTATAAGGAATTTGCATCAGATACAACATATGCGCAAACCCCATCACCCCAAGCCCAATCCTCCGGTTCCCATTCTTCACCATATCCTCAATCTCCTTCAAGGCATAGGTGTTCACCTCAATCATATTATCGAGGAATCTAATCCCCAGCTTCACGGACTTAGCCAAATCATCCCAATCAATTTCATATTCCACCTCACCGCCTTTGTTTTTCTTTTCAATCAAATGCTTATGCAAAATAATACTAGTCAAATTACACGACTCATAAGGTAACAATGGAATTTCTCCACAGGGATTAGTGGCATTCAGTTTCCCCAGAGTCGGCGTGGGATTGTCTTCTTCCAATCGGTCCAGGAAAGCCAACCCTGGGTCACCGCTAATCCAAGCATGCTCCACAATCATGTTAAACAACCGCTTAGCGCTCACCCGTCTCACCGTTTCGCCTGTGCGTGGATTAACCAAATTCCACATCTTGTCCTCCACCACTGCTTCCATGAAATCATCACTCACTCCCACACTAATATTAAAATTCTTAATCGTCCCATCCTGGTCTTT
>CAYXHB010000085.1:0-3151 GCA_964464795.1 uncultured Gammaproteobacteria bacterium | reverse complement strand
TTTTACGGACGGGAGGAAGAGGAATATCGGCTACAGCATGTTCTATGGATTGTTGGAGATGTATGGTAATGACTTCCCCAAAGCCCAAGCACACTTGGCAAAAATGTTAGGAATTGAGTTCTGCGGTTTGGCCTTGCCGATAGCAACCCAACCAACTCATTTGTTTTTTGAGACCAAGAACGGCAATCAATACCAGGGCGAACATGAGTTGGACGTACACCAAATGTCCCAGGATGAAGTCACAACAGCCTGGATTGACCCTGAAGTACAGGGGACAAGGGAAGCGCTGGGAGTTATTGAAGCAGCCGATTATTTAATCTACTGCCCAGGGAGCTTGTATGGTTCACTGGTGGCTAATTTCTTACCCTTGGGCGTGAAAGAAGCGTTATCGCAAACTAAGGCGCGAAAAATTCTTATCCCCAACCTGGTATCGGACCGGAATCAAACTCATAATTTTAGTATTAAAAAATATTACGAAACCTTATCCACATACACAGGTTTGCAAGTTCCTTTTGATATAGCGATTATTTCTGATATTTCCAAACAGACTTTTGAGGAAAGTTACCCAGAAGTAGCGGCCAGATACGCGGACGAATATTCGCATATGCTGGACTTGAGTCCTGACGCGGCCTGGCGGGATAGGAACCCCCAAGTGGAGGTGGTGGAAGCTGACATTATGACTATTACCCCGCACAAACGTTTACGGCATGACCCTGAGTCTCTGGCTAAATTATGGCCCGACATATTAAAGTAAGTTTATGAGCAACTGGGAAAGCAAGAATATCCTGGGGGTGAAGGTTGATAAAACTAACTATGATGAGGTGATTGAGTGGATTAGCGGGGAAATTGAGAAACAAGGAAAAATCTGGGTAGCTACGCCTAATCCGGAGATTGTGCTGAAGGCGCAGGAAAATTCGGAGTATGAGGAAATTCTCAACCGAGCTAATTTGCGGATTGCCGATGGAGTGGGATTATCAATTGCGGCCAAGTACCTGGATAAATTAGGAAAGAGAAAATATCAATCTGGGTTGATTGGAAGGCTTATCTTGTGGAAGCTGACGATATGGGAATTTTTGGTTGATAGAAATTCCGTGGAAAAATACTTACCGCAAGTAAGTGGGGATGTGTTGGTGAGGAAGTTAATTGAAGAGGCGAGAAACCGACAATGGAAAGTTTTTCTACTAGGAGGACGTATGGGAAACTCCCAAAAGGCGGCAGAGAAACTAAAGCAAGAATTAGGGATAAAAGTTGAGCATCATCCCGGAGCCAAGGAAATCAGAAAAGAAACTGAGCGCGAACGCGAAGAAGTCATTGAGCAAATTAATGCTTTTAAGCCCGACATCTTACTGGTGGCCTATGGGGCTCCTTGGCAGGAGATGTGGATTGGGCGGAATTTGGAAAATCTGAAAACTCACATAGCCATCGGAGTCGGCGGCACGGTAGATGATTTGGCAGAAGGAAAAGAAACTCCAACCTGGATGAGAGAAAAGGGATTGCGTTGGCTATGGAGATTATGGAAAGAACCTGCACGACTTGGAAGAATTTGGGACGCCGTGGTGGTGTTTGGGTGGCGAGTGGTCAGGGATTAGTCTTGAGGGAAAATATCAAATCCGTTTTCGCGTTGAACCACGTCAAGCTTTCTTGCACTGAACATATTTCTTAACTCGTCTATTTCTACGGGAATGCCAAAACGAGTTGACCCTTCTTTATCAAATCTGGATCCATCTGAGTTGAAAAGAGTTGAATAATTTGGAGAAGTATTAACGGCGTAACCAGAGAACGCATGACCTTGGGAAAAAGAGAATTGAGCAACCTCAACACTAACAATTCTGTGAGGATCTCTGGCTAAAAGAGTCTGCACGGATTTAACTATTGAAGGGATGGGGTTTTGTTCTTGTTTTGCCATACTTTTTTATTATAAAGCTGAAGTCAAATATGATTTACACCTGATTGGAAGTTATTGTATTGTTATTTAGTAAATGAACGAAGAAGAAAAGAAAAATGATAATTACAAACCATGCCCCAGATGCGGCAATTTGATTGGGATATGTGCAGGCACCAAGGAAGCAATATGCAAAAATTGTGGCTTCAAGGATCCATGTTGTGACTAAAAATTATGGATAAATATACTCGAGAAGTACAAAAAGTTTGTGACGATTACTACTCACGAACATGCGATGATGGAATGTATATTCCCGGCGAACCGATTTATGGATTTCGAGTTGACCCGCCGCGTGGATATATCCTCAATTACGTCCGACAAGATCGTTTGCTTAGAGCTTTGAGTCAGATTAAATTCAAGTCAGCACTGGAAGTTGGCGGAGGAGAGGGTTACTCTGCGTCTTTGGTGAAGAAAATTTTGAAAATTCCCAAAGTGGAATTGAGTGAACTGTCTCAGGAAGCATGCAAACGGGCGCAAGAAATTTTTGGGTTGAAAACCTATGTTGCTGACGTCCACAAACTACCTTTCAAAGACAATTCATACGACGTGGTTTTTTCAAGCGAAACCCTTGAGCACGTAACTGATTTCCAGCAAGCAGTTGGGGAAATGGCAAGAGTAGCGAAAATCGCAGTAGTGTTTACAGTTCCACACGAAAGCCACGAAACGGTTGCAGAAAGCAAGCGCCAAGGTCATATTGGTGACCACATTAACAGTTTGTCGCCTGAATTCTTGAAAGAAACATTATCGAAATTTGGGTCGGTTTATTGCGAAAAGACGGTTACGCCGTTTTTGATTCCACTGGGAGCGGTGATAGAGGCTTCAGTACGCCAATATGATCAATTTCATGCGCGAGCAGGTTATCCAAAGGAATTAATAGCTGTATATAACAAGCTAACTCCTCTGCTTCAAAGGATATTTGGTGAACAGCAGGCAGGATGGGCGGTTAGTTTGGATCGTTTTATGTCACAATATTTACCTTGGCACAATGGGATTGTGTGTACTGTGATGAAGCAACCTGGTAAATTGAGTAAGCCGAAAAATATTAACCCAAAGGAAATCATCGGATTTAAAGTACCAGCTCATTATCTTAAACAGAGGGGGGAAACTAAAGCGTGAACTGGCCGCTATCGTAAATCACCTTTTGGCTGCCGTCATGGAGAATGGCTGTGACAGTGCGAGGCAGTGTGGAAATAATATCGGTATGAACTG
>CAYXHB010000084.1:0-3381 GCA_964464795.1 uncultured Gammaproteobacteria bacterium | reverse complement strand
CCCAGCCGAAAATCATGCTGGAGCCAAAAAGAGTGATTAAGAACATCAAGGTTCCGATTGGGTCAAGGTGAGCAATTGGGTTAAGAGTGAGGCGGCCACGGAGTTTGGCGGTGGGGTCGCCTAGGTACTCGGCTGCCGCGGCGTGAGCGAATTCGTGGATGGAAAGCGCGGCGATAAGAGCCAGGAGCATTAAGATTAACGATGGGTCCATAGGGGTTATTATCTATCAGAAGGTTGGTTTTTGTAAAATCACTAATAATTAGGTATAATAACCTTCGTTATCGGGAGCTTTATTTTTATGACTTATCATTATTCTTGTGATCTTTGCGCTAAGGGCAAACAAGTGGGGAAAAAGGTTTCCCATGCCCAAAACAGAAGCAAACGGATTTGGTTGCCTAATCTGCAGTCCAAACGGGTGTGGAATGGCGGGAATTATGATAGGTTGAGGCTGTGTGTCAAATGTCTGCGAACTGCCAAAGAGATGAAGTTGACTCCAGAGACGAGGAGAGAAGAGGCGAGTGCTTAAGGTTTTAAGATAATAAATCGGGATTGTAGGCTTGGGGATTTTTGCCTTCGAGTTGGATTTCTAAGAGATTGAAGCGGTTGTTTTCGAATGTTGTTTTGAGGATTTTGAGGCGTTTTCCATCTGGTTGGAAGGTCCATAGTCCAGGCCAGGGAGAGACAGCGAGACAGGCTTGATGAAGGAATTTGGCTCCTTGCTGGGGAGTATAGATGTCTTGGATTAAAGACTGGAGTTTGGGAGGGAATTTTGAGAGTTCAATGGTTTCATTGGCGAGAGCTTTTCGTATAGTCAGGAAATCAATAAAGCCGTCGGTTTTTTTCAATATTGGCGTGAAGATGGCTAGGTCGTGACTTTGAGGTGATAGTTGGTTGAGGTTGTTTAAGTAATTATTGATAACGGAGGTGATATCTGCACTGGCAGTTTGGAATAAATCTGTGGTGAGTTGGTCGCGGGTTTGCTGGGGATTTATTTCCACTTCTATTTGATTGACGATGGGTCCGTGGTCCATGAGTTCATCCATAAGCATATAAGTGATGCCTGTAGTGGTTTCGCCACGGAGAATGGGGCCGAGAGTGGGGGTGGCGCCGCGGTAGGCAGGTAGGAGCGAGGGGTGGATATTGAGAAAGCCGTGTCTGGGGTAGGAGAGTAGGTTGCCGGGGACGATTTTGCCGTAGGCGGCCAAGACGGCTAAATCAACTTGAGGGAAGTTGGTTTTGAGATTGGAGAGGAATTGGTCGTCGAGCTTGGATGGGGTGAGAACGGGGATTTTTTGTTCTAATCCAAATTGTTTGGCTGGTGAGGGAGTGAGGAGTTGGCGACGGCCTTGGGGCTTGTCAGGTTGGGTAACAATAGCCAGCAGGTCGAAGTTGGCGTGGAGAACCTCGAGGACAGGAATGATGAATTCGGGAGTGCCGAAGAAAATAATCTTAGTCATTGGTATACTATAGCCTATGGCAGTTAAAACTATTGTACAACCACCGGCCAAGGTGTTGGTGGAGAAGTCAGTTGAAGTTGACCCAAGCCGTGACGATAAGCTGTTGCGCGGGTTATTGACGGATTTGAGGGATACGTTGCTGGCTCAAGTTGACCCGAAAGGGGTTGGGTTATCCGCTCCCCAGTTGGGTGTGGCTAAACGGGTGTTCGTGGCTCGCAAGTCTGTGGATGGATTGCCGCTGATTATGGTTAATCCGGTGATTGTCAGTAAGTCCAAACAGATGACCAGCAAGGCTGATAACCGCAAGAGTTTGGAGGGATGTCTGTCTATTCCTGATATGTACGGAGAAGTGATGCGAGTGGAGCGGATTGGGGTGGAGTATTGGACTGCAGATTGGGATAAAGTGCGAAGCGGTAAGTTGGAGTTACGTAAAGAACGTGAGGACTATGGCGGGTTTGTCAGTCGGGTGTTCCAGCATGAGCTTGACCATTTGGACGGGGTGTTGTTTACCATGCGGGTGTTGGAGCAAGGCGGGAGGTTGTATCAATTGGAGATGGAGGATGGGGAAGAGGTGTTGGTAGAGGTGGGGTTGTAAAGTTTATTCTTCTCTGTTTGTTGGGAGGTTTTGAAAATCCGCTGATGAAGATGTTGGGGTGTGATCAACTGGTTTTCCGAAAAGACGAGCTGTATATTCCCTTGTAGGGGCGAAAGCCTCATAAGGAATAGATAATACTCTATATTTTCGACCTTCTATAATTACAACATCGCCATTGTGTCCTTCTATTTTTGGATGATTTTGAGGTTGAGATTCGGGTGACATGATTTGATTATTAACTGGGGTGGCGAGTTTTGCAAGTTATAAAATATATGTAAGTTAGGAGTTAGTTATCGGCGCTGAGTTGTGATTGCCAGTCTTCGAGGTCTGGTGCGAGACGGTCATCGCCGGTTGCTTGGATGTAGGCTGAGAGGTCGTTTATGGCATTTTGGAGTAAGTCAGGATTAGTGAGGGTTTGGTCTGTGTCAAAGCTCAAGGTGTGTTGATAAATAGCCCTGGCGTATAGGGCTTCGTGATAGTTGGGTTTGAGAGTAAGCGCTTGGGTTAGGTGCTCGACGCTTTGGGCGTAATTCTTGAGTCGGGCCTCGATGATGGCTTGGTTATAGGGGACTTTGGGGTCCGTGGGAGCTAGGAGGGCGTTTTGGGCAAGGGCGTTTTTGGCGACCTGGTAGTCCTCGGGATTGAGTACAGCTAGGTTCATAAAGATACCTACGCGAGTACGCCAGAGGGTAGTGTGGGCCGGGTTGAGCTGTATAGCTATGTTGCTCAAGGAAACAGCTGAGTCGCGGAATTCTTGGGCTTCGGAAAGATGAGTGTTTTGGGCGAGATTGACGGCGATGTCAGCGGCTACTTTGGAACCCAAATCATAATATACGAATTCCTCGGGTCGTGCCTTGATACTCTGGGAAACAAGTTGGTAGCTGCCGGCGTAGTCACCTTGGTTATAGAGTTTGCGGGCAAAACCATAGTGAATTTCGGCATAGAAGAATGTGGCGACTGAGATTAGTAAGTATGAGCTTAAAAATAGGCCAGCGATACCGGCAGTTTTATAAATTAAATTATTATTTTTATAAGTTTTGATATCAGTTTGATTAACTAAAGCAATGAAGGTAAAGAAAATAAGATTGACGGCTACGACTGAGAAACCGAAAAAATTGGTGATGGAGATGCCTACCCAAGAGGCGATAGCAGCAAAAGACAGGAGGTGATTATTTCTTTGGCGTGACTTCCAGAAATACCAGAGGCCAGAGAGTAAGAGCAGGAGGTAAGATGAGAGTCCGATTATGCCGGTGGTGGCAAAATAATTGAGGAACTCGTTGTGGGCTTTGTTATATAGGAAGTCCCATTCGGAAACTAGGTTGTGGCTTA
>CAYXHB010000083.1:0-3458 GCA_964464795.1 uncultured Gammaproteobacteria bacterium | reverse complement strand
TTACAACAATGGGATAAACCCCAACTTCGCCTGCCTGGTAGTACCAGCTGCTGCCATTACAGTTGCTTGGGGTGTGAATAAGTTAAGAGAAGCAAGCGGAGTTTCAGACACCAGCCCGCGCATCCCCACCAACCAAAGATAACACCAGCTACCTCATTACTCTCTCCAACACATCACTCCAGTCAACTCGCTCATAACCGCCGTTTTCCAAACTATTCCAAGGCCTACGCATCATCATCACCTGCAAATCTGGCAACTCACACAAAAGCCTCACTGTCTGAGCATCATCTTCCACATGTATACTTGCCCTATTGGATAGTAAAACTTGCCTCTTAAATTCCCTTCCACTCACTTCCATAAAATGATTACGGACAGCAACTTGTTTGATTAAATCTCCAAAATAATCTCCCACCCATTCTCTCGTAATCCGTTGCTGCTGGGCAGGCCGACTTGTTACCGCCCGAATCTCAAACTTATCACGCAAAACCCTCAACGATTCAATAGACCCTGCCATTGGCTGAGCATTTTCAATTGTTTCACGCCCAAACAACTTAAGCGTAATTTCTTCGTTATTCATCTGCGGATAAATTCTTCTCACACAGTCGTTCAAAGTTTCAAACTCCTTCCAATCTTCCATTGCAAAGTTACCGACTCCAAACTCTCGCCTTGCCACTTCTATTGCCAAAGGATGCGGGTCTGCCAGCACTCCATCAATGTCACAAGAAAAAATTCCTTTGCTTTCCATAAACTTACACTTTTGCCATCATACCAAAACCACTTAATTTTTCTACAATCAAAACAATGCTAAAATTACCCTCGAATGATCAACCCTACAAAAACAACAACCTCTCTTCACACTTCGTGATTAAACGTCCCATTCTCCGCGTCGAGTTCTTCCCCTCAGTCCATATATAGGCGTCAAAAAGTCACCGTCTTCGCTTGTATAGCCTCTAATTGGTCCAAAGACTCCACCTTTGTTTATTGCCCGCAACCAGGGCCATCTTTCCTCCAAACCTTGTCCAAATCCATATTGCTTAACAGTTACTGCTTCTTCGGCATTAACTTCACTCTCTGACTCAGGTTGATTTTCCTGTCCCATAACTTTTAGTTTATTTACCAACAGCTTACCCTGTCAATCTTTATCTGTTATTATTCTTAACATGATTACCCGAGACCAAGCTTACTCCAAACTCATCGAACTTATCTCCAACCCCAATCTCATCAAACATTGCCTGGCTGTCGAAGCTGCCATGTTAGGCTACGCCCAGCATTTCAACATTCCTCAGGAAGAACATGAGTCTTGGGCTATCGCTGGCCTTATTCATGATGCAGACTGGGAAGCCCATCCCGATGAACACCCCAAAGTCATCTCCTCTTGGCTTATGGCCCAAAACGTCGCTCCCCAAATCATCAACGCTGTCGAAGCCCACGGCTTTGCTTTCAATGTCGAACCAGAGAGTCTAATGGCGCGAACCCTACGCGCAGTTGACGAACTCACTGGCCTAATTACCGCCGTAGCTATGGTCAAAGGCAAATCTTTAGCCGCCGTCACCGTAGAATCAGTCCTCAAAAAATGGCCGGAGAAAAAATTCGCCGCCGGAGCCAGCAGAGAAGACATCGAAAGAGGCGCCAAAGAACTTGATATTCCCCTTGACCAACATATCCAAATTGTCCTCTCCTCCATGCAAAAAATTTCTGATACACTGGATTTATAAATGAAAACCTCATCAATCTACCTCCTCGCTGGCATCATCATTTTCGTCATCGGCACTTTTGTCTGGCAATACATCCTGCATTTGCAACTCCAATCCACCCCCTTATCCTGCACCGGCGGACTCTATTTCAGCAACAGTTGCCCCCTAGGGCAAGGATGTTACTATTCCACCTCGTCCACCACAGCTCGCAACTCCAACAGACCTGATCCAGAATTAAATTCAGCCGCCCAAACCATTATTGATTTCCGAACCGGAGCCGCAATTCGCCAAGGAACTGGAACTTGCCAACCATGGCTCAATAACCTCTTCCAAATCAGCTCCGAGTAGGAACTCACCCGCGACCTGCCTCTCTCTACAGCGGCCGTCATTGCGAACGTACAAATTATCCAACAGTATCTATAAATAAATTTGTACATGTGACAATCTGGTATTCAAAAAACTATTACTGTTTTTGTGTGTGATTGAAAATTATTCTAAACTCTTCCCTTTACATTTTTCGTTTTCACCAACTTCTTGCCCCGCCCAACTCAATCTGATATAAGTATATTTATGGCTCACGAACTCCCCAAACTTCAATTCGCCTATGACGCTTTCGAACCGCACTTCGACGCGGCTACCATGGAAATTCACTACACCAAACACCACCAAACCTACGTGGACAAACTCAACGCGGCCCTCGAAGGCCACGCTGATTTAGCAGCCAAAAACGTCGCCGAGTTACTCCGCGACTTCTCCTCAATCCCTATCGAAATCCAGCCCCAAGTCCGAAATCACGGCGGTGGCCATGCCAACCACACTCTGTTTTGGTCTATCCTCACTCCCAAGTCCCAAGAACTCCCCCAGGGAGAACTAGCTCAAGGCATTCAATCCACTTTCTCAAGCTTTGCTTCTTTCCAGGATACTTTCACAAAGACAGCTTTGGATGTCTTTGGTAGCGGTTGGGCTTGGTTAGTAGTAGACTCCGACCAGAAACTCCAGATCATCTCCACTCCCAACCAAAACTCACCCCTCATGGACAAACAAACCCCTATCTTAGGTTTGGATGTCTGGGAACACGCTTACTATCTCAAATACCAAAACCGCCGTCCTGAATATGTAAGTGCTTTTTATCATCTGATTAACTGGGACACTGTATCAGAGCTTTATACAGCCGCAACCCAAATCCAAACTCCTCAAGAACACGGACATTAACCCTTCTTTAGCCTATGCCCGACGAACCCAAAGCCAACCCACCCAAGAACTTGGCTCAAATCAAACCCGAAGAAAAACCCGCTCCCCAAACAGCAGAAACCAAAGACATCCAACCCCCAACTCAGGCCAAGGAGAAACCATCCGACACCAATCCACCTTCTCCAACCCCATCCTCTCCTGACACTCAGCCGTCCGAAGGTATAGAAAATCCCCAAGAACCCGAGTCGCCCTCGCTCGAAGAAAAAATCTCCCACCTCACCGACCAAGGCCCAATCACCACTCTCATCAACGAACAATTAGCCTCTCGCATAGAACAAAAAATCGAACAAAAACTCGACCACGAACTCCAAGTCGCCCGCCGTCCTGACACAGTCAAATGGATTATGATCACTCTTGGTATCGCGTTATTAATCATCTGGATTGCTTGGAGCGGCCAACTTATCTTCCGGCAATGGTTCTAACTCCGAACTTATGGCTCACCAAATCACCATTATCGGCGGGGGCTTCGCAGGCATCGCTTGTGCCCTCAAACTAGCCAAATCCAACCTTCCC
>CAYXHB010000082.1:0-3458 GCA_964464795.1 uncultured Gammaproteobacteria bacterium | reverse complement strand
GGTCTTTACCTTGGAGTAAAGGTAGAGGTCCGTTTCTGAAAACACGCATCTAATGACCAAGATGGAGCTTAGGTTTGATATTACAAGAAAGGTTCGCCATCCACGGCCGACTTCTTCAAGTAATACGCAATTCAACCTAAGCTCCATCAACACCATAAATATATCGAGCTGGAAATTAGAACCCGCCATCCTGTATCGTGTAGTTAATGGCCAAAATCAATGAAATCAAAGAACAAAAAATAGTTGTTAAATCCGTCGGTGACTTCGCCAACAGTCTGCAGCAGATATCCGCCTCCAGAATGGCCTCATTGCGCAAGGTGGTGCTCAAGAGCCGCCGCTTCGTAGATGAAACCACCGCTGTTCTTCTAGAACTGCGGATTGAACAACGCCGTGCCCAAGAGCAGCAACTGCAAAAAATCATCCGCAACTACCGCCTCTCCACCAACAAACACGCGATTATTGTCATCACCTCAGACCAAGGGCTTTGCGGGCCATACAATAGTGAGATTTTCAAAAAAGTCGACACCATTGTGCCGCAGTTCAAGCAAGCCGACTACTTCGTCTTAGGCTCCAAAGGCCAAGAGTACTTCCGCAAACTAGCCCGCAAACACGGCATTAGATTTTTCCCCTACAACGTGCCTGAGGATGTCCAGAGCCAGGACCTTAACTCCTTGGTGCGGATGTTCCCTCGTTACGACAAGATTGATTTGGTTTACTCCAAGTACATCAATCCACTGGTTCGTGAGATTGTTTTCCAGGAACTCACGGTTCCTGACGACCCGCCTTCTGGTGACAAAAAAGATGAGAAAGAAGACCTGGTCAAAAAAACCAAATTTATCTTCGAACCCAGCATCGACGAATTAGTCGACAAAGTTTCCTCCAAGCTCCGCAACGCTCTTTTTCGTCAACAGATTCTTGACTCCAAACTTTCTCTGTACGCTGCCCAAATGATTGCCATGCAAACCGCTACTGATAATGCCAAAGATTTGCTCAAGGAACTACAGTTATCCTACAACAAAGAACGCCGCAAACTGATTGACAAAAAAATTCAAGAAGTCCAAGCGGGACGTACTCTATGGGAAGAGTAACCATTTACAATTTCGACTCAAGCCAAGGCTGGCTTTTGCAATAACGGCCTCTATTTTTTCATCCGGACTCATAAAAACAGTACAGCGGTCGTCACCCCGCATTTAGTGCGGGGTCTGGAGAGTCCACTAAAAAGATGATGCACCAACTATCAACTTTCTAGTATGCTTATTATATGAGCAACTCCCGCCCACCCAAACAACACGAAGAATTTACCACTGCCCTTGAGAACACTCAGGTAGATGACACCCAAGACTCGCTAGCTCCAGTCTCGTCGGCTACCGCCGGAATAGGACGAATTGTGGCCTTGCGCGGCGCGGTGGTGGATGTCCATTTTCCCATTAGCCTACCTGACATTTACAACGCTCTGGAAGTCCAAAACGACTCCAAACTCATGCTCGAGGTCTTCGAACATTTACCCAACAGTACCGTCCGCTGCTTATCCATGCTTCCCACAGCCGGACTGGAGATTGGTTTGCAAGTCAAAGACACCGGTGCCTCCCTCAGTGTCCCCGTCGGTGAGGCTATGCTGGGCCGGACAGTCAATGTCTTTGGTTCGCCCATTGACGACTTAGGCCCGATTAACACTACTGCCTCTCTCCCGATTCACGCCAAGAGTCCGGACTTCCAAAACGTCAACCCAGGTTCAGATATCATCGAAACCGGCATCAAAGCTCTGGATTTCATCACCCCATTTATTAAAGGTGGCAAAATCGGTTTCTTTGGCGGCGCGGGCGTAGGCAAAACCCAACTGGTGACTGAAATTATCCATAACACCACCATGCAGCATGGTACCAAGTCAGTTTTCGCCGGAGTAGGGGAGCGCACCCGTGAAGGCACTGACTTGTGGTTAACTCTCAAAGAAACCAACGTGCTCCAAAACGTGGCACTTGTGTTCGGACAAATGAACGAATACCCGGCCATGCGTTTCCGGACTCCGCTTACGGCCGTAACTCTGGCTGAGTACTTCCGTGATTTGACCGGCAAAGAAATCCTCCTCTTTATCGACAACATTTTCCGGTTTATCCAGGCCGGAGCTGAGATTTCCACGGTTTTGGGCCGTATCCCTTCCGAAACCGGTTATCAGTCAACCATGGCGTCAGAACTAGGAGAAATTCAAGAGCGGATTGTCTCCACACCCCAAGGCTCGATTACTTCAGTTCAGGCAGTCTACGTGCCGGCAGATGATTTCTCAGACCCTGCCGTACAAGCAATTTTCGCTCATTTGGATTCCATTGTCGTACTCGACCGTAAGATTGCCACCCAAAAAATTTATCCGGCCATGGACGTACTCCAGTCCAGTTCTTCAGCTGACCCTGAGGTCTTAGGCACAGAACACTCCCAAGCTCTCAAGAGCAGCCTAAAAGTCCTCGAGCGTTATCGTTCACTCCAAAACATCATTGCTATTCTGGGCGAGGGCGAGTTGTCAGAAGCTGAGAAAATCACCGTCTCCCGGGCCAAGAAACTTATAAAGTTCTTCTCCCAACCATTCTATACCTCAGAACAATTTACTAACGTCCCAGGTGTCTATATCAAACGAGAGGAAACCGTCAAAGGTGTACAGGCAATCTTGTCGGGTAAATACGATGATCTGACTGATGACCCTTTTTATATGATTGGCCAGATTGAGGACGCAGAGAAAAAAGCTGTTTCCCAGTAAGATTTTTTTCAAATTAATATGGCTTCTGTTTTATCTTTATTAGTCACTACCCCTGACGACACTATTTTTGAAGGCGAAGTTGAGCGGGTCATGGCTCCAGGAGCTCAAGGAGAAATTGCTATCCTGCCTGACCATACGCCTTTTTATAGCCACCTTATCAAAGGCCAACTAGAAATCTACGGTCAGGGTGAGGAAGAGAAAATCCCCATAGATGGCGGCATCATCCGCGCCATGGAAAACAAAGTCACTGTGATTGTCGGTTTCGACGACGAGGCGACGGAGGGAGAGCAGTAGAAGTTTTTCCACTGTTTCTTATTTCGCGTCGTCTCGTGATTGCTTGTTATTTCGACCCGTCAGCTGACGGACGAGAAATCTCTTGGTTGTTTTGTATTTTGAATACCAGTATTGTCCTGCCAGGAGTCGGGCAGGCTTTCGCAATGACGAAGTAGAGGTTGTCATCCTGAGCGAATCCGTCCGCTGACGGAGGAGTCGAAGGATCTCTTCTGTATTCTTGTCTTTTTCCATACCAAGAGATCTCTCCACTCCGGTCGAGATGACAGACAACAGCGGCGCTGTCTTTCTGAGTCTGGATGACGGCAAAAGCACGGGGCCATGGACATGTAAGTGCAGGATGACGGCTAATAGAGGCAGGAATGGTATGGAATCACAAACATTCACTATTGATTCACATTGGCATCCGGTTTCTCAGGCT
>CAYXHB010000081.1:0-3553 GCA_964464795.1 uncultured Gammaproteobacteria bacterium | reverse complement strand
TGCCTTGGCTGACAGTTTACTCTTAATGCTGGGTGTTTGGGGGCTTATTTTCATTGCCGCTACAGTCCGCACCACTCGTCTTGATACTGCCTTGATTTCCGGCGGAGTCTTAGGCCTGGCTCTGCTTACCAAATCCCCAGCCATCGTTTTCTTAGGCTTAAGCCTGCTGATACCGCTTGCCTACCCTCGATACTCCAAATGGCATTACCTCAAGTTCACGGCTTTGTTGACAGTGGTTTTTGCTCTGTCCTTTGTAATCTACAACTTACTGCGTTTAGGGCCGGAGTTCCACCAGATTGGCCTACGCAATGCTGACTACCGCTTCCCTACCTCAGAAATCATGACCCATCCCTTTCAGGCAGCGGCCGCTAATTTCCCGGCTGTATTAAGCTTTTTCTTCCTTCTCCTCACCCCCGGGGTTTTAGCATCTGCCTTGGTAGGAATCCACAGACTCTTTCGCTCTTCCAAACCACTTTTGCTTTTCCTGCTCATTTGGATACTAGCGCCTAGTTTGCTACAAATTTTCATCGCCCGCTCTGTCACCGCTCGTTATTTTCTTTTCACTACTCCTGCTTTCCTTATGCTCGCTGCCGTTGGCATTACCCAAATTTTCCAAATCTACCGTCGCCAGATTTGGATTAAGCTATTAGCTTTACTGCTGGTTTTCGCCTATCCCATTTACCAATCTCTTCTTATCCTTACCCGTCCTCAAGCCGTTAATCTCCCCCGCATCGAAAGGTCAGGTTACTTAGAAGAATGGACAGCTGGCCCTGGCATGACCCAAATCGCCCAGTATCTGGATGCCCAGAGCCAAATCAACACTGTGGTTGTGGGGACCGAAGGCTACTTCGGAACTACTCCCGACGGGCTGCAGATTTACTTTGACAAACATCCCCGCGTGACTGTCTTTGGTAATTCATATCTGCTTAGGGAGGTTCCTCAATCGCTTTACAATTCCACCGATGACAATTTGGTCTATCTGCTTATCAACGACGAACGGCTACTGATTAAAGACCCGCAGTCAGTCGGCCTGTACCTTGTCCATAGCTACCCCAAAGCCCTCCGACCTGATGGAACTCACCAATCGTTAATGCTCTACCAAGTCAGACCGGAATAAATATATGAAAGTTGACAATTCAGCTAATGAAATCAGCACCAAAGCGGCCAGGAGCTTAGTGTTATTAATCAGCCGTACAGGTTTCTTGCAAGTATTTAGCCTGATTGGCATCTTCTTCCTCACTCAATACCTCACTCCCATGGAGTTTGGTATTTTTTTCTTAGTTAACGAACTGGTTGGTATCTTAGGGTACTTCTCCGACGTAGGTTTATCGGCTTCTTTAATTCAACAAAGACTAGCCCCCACTCTACGGGACTTACGTACCAGTTTCACTATCCAACAACTTCTCTTTGGTGTTTTGTGTTTACTTGGACTGGCAATTTCGCCTCTCTTAGCTCGCTTTTACCAATGGGAGTCTACAGCTCTTTGGCTCTGGGTGGCGGTCTTGCTGGGCTTCCTCCTGGCCTCACTCAAAACCATCCCGTCTGTCCTTATCGAGCGGTCTCTCAAGTTCGAAAAATTAGTCATCGTCGAAACAGTAGAAACTATTCTTTTCTACTCAGTAGCTGTCTACTTTGCTATTCAAGGTTGGGGTCTGACTAGTTACGCCTTAGCTGTTTTAGTTCGAGGTATCAGCGGCCTGGTCATTATTTACTTAATTTCGCCTTGGCCAATTGGTTTTGCCTGGGACAAGAGTTCCATTAGTAAACTACTCAAGTTCGGCGTTCCTTACCAGCTCAATACCATCATTGCCGCCATCAAAGATAGATTGCTCAATGTTATCTTGGGCGGAGTAGTGGGGGCTCATGGGTTAGGATTGCTTGGCTGGGCCCAAACCTGGTCCCAGAAACCACTTAGATTTGTCTCAGACAATGTTACCCGAGTGACTTTCCCAGCTCTCTCTCAATTGCAAGATAATCCGGACAGACTCAAGTCGGCCATTACCAAAATGTTATTTTTCTCCTCAGTAGTGGTCTTTCCCTTTGTCATCGGCAGCGGCGTAATTTTATCCCCATTAATAGAGCTCATCCCCAGGTACGACAAATGGCAACCCGCCGTGCCGTTGTTTTACTTATACGCGCTCAATAGCCTCTGGGCCGCAATCTCCACTCCCGCCACTAACGCCTTGGCGGCTATTGGTCACATTAAGACCGTCACCAAGCTCATGATTATGTGGACTATCCTAACCTGGGGCGTAGTCGCGCCTCTAGCTTGGCTCTACGGTTATCAAGGCGTGGCCTATGGAGTTGGAATTATCTCCTTTGCCTCAGTTGTGCCGCTTATGATTCTCCGTCGTTACGTTAGGTATAGCGTCAAAGACTCACTTCTGCCTCCGCTTATCTCATCATCGCTCATGGCGCTGGTGGGAATTTCCCTTGTCCAATCCCTCACCCCTTCATGGGGAATGATTGCTTTAACTATCATGGTAAGTGCTCTTGTCTACTCAGTTCTAATTAAGTTACTAGCTCCGCGTTTAGTCCAAGATTTATTTACCAAATTAACCAAATCCTTATGGCCCGCCTAAAACTCATCTTCTTCACTTTATCAATTTTCTTCTTTTTCCTTTGCCCTTCTCACCTTCGCGCCAGTGATAAATTTATCACCCCAGTATTCCCCATCAGAGGGGTAGATAATTGGGTTCTAACCCAGTCCCCAGCCACCCAGACGGAGATTCTTACTGACTTGGCTGACTCAAGTTCAACTCCAGCCACTTGGCTCCTGCGCTACGATGCTTTGATGGACTCAGAAGTCAATCAACTTGTCAGAGCCAGACTTCCTCATGACGAAGCCGGAGTTTTCTTAGAAATCACCGAGTCACTCGCTCAAGATGCTGAAGTCAAATACTCACAAGAAGGCTCCTGGTATGACGCCAACAAAGTTTTCCTGTCAGGCTATTCAATTAATGAAAGAGTCGCTTTGATAGATAAAACTATGAATAAGTTTTTATCTATATATGGTCACTTTCCTGACACGGTAGGTGTGTGGCATATAGATGCTTTCTCTGCTAAATACTTACAAGAAAGATACGGCGTCACCGGAATCGTTGTTTGCTCAGACAGGGCCCGCACTGACAAGTACCAACTCTGGGGCAGCTTCTTTAGCACTCCATATATTCCTTCAGCCAACAACATTATGGTACCTGCCTCAGATACCAACTCACGTATTCCTCTTGTCATTAGTCAATGGGCGGCTCGAGATGCTCTCAACGGGTATGGGTTGAGCGCGCACCAAAGTACCTACAGTGTCCAGGCCAATGATTATTTTCAACACAATCTCGATATTAATTACTTTCACCAGCTAGCCGCCAGCTATTTAGATAATCCTGATAACCAATATGGCTTCCTACTCATTGGTATAGAAAATGATTTCAATCTCAATCTATACGGTGAGGAAGTTGGTCGCCAGCTTCAGTATTCCAGCCTGCGTGCTGGGAACGATGAGTTATCCGTGGTTACGGTTTCGCAGTTCTCCCACTGGTACCTGCAGCGCTTTGCC
>CAYXHB010000080.1:0-3570 GCA_964464795.1 uncultured Gammaproteobacteria bacterium | reverse complement strand
GCACTACCGCCGTCGATAGCATCAACTTCTGTCCATGTAGCCGCAGGCACTGTTGGCACCTGTACTAACCGACTCTGCCAAGTGTCAGAGTTATCAAAGTCGACGTTGAAATTCAGGAAAGGTGGATTGCTGGCGTTAACATCATAGACCCGATACTTCAGGCTGGAAATATCACTCAGGTTCACATCGTTAAACCGATAGGTCGCGATGTTGTATCGAGGATTAGTGTGACTACCCAATAGCATTCTGGCTGCACCAACTCCTTCTGGTCCGACTACAATTTCATTAACTCCACCAACTCCGGAGAATTGGTTAAGAGACATGATTGCGTCAGCGGTATCTTCGTAGAAGAACCACTTGCCTGAGTTGTACGCAGCTAACTTATCGTCAGTAGTAAACAAAGTGCTGTTACTAATGACTGTATTTAAGCTATCACAGGTAAAGTCAGGGTTATTCCGTGTCTGTTCAGCATAGAAACTCACGTTAGCGGTCAAACGATCAGTTTGCGCTAAGTTGTAATTTCCGGCTCCCAGTACACAATCTGCGCCATCAAACTCACCGAAACAATAGTCGATTGCACTATTGGTAGTTTCTCCTGCATTAAAGGTCCCGACTTCTTGCCACAGACCTCCGATAGCTTGCAGGGTTCCAGATTGAGCGCCGAACATGAAGCTCAGGAAATTCCCTAACTCACCATCGGCCTCCCAATCATCACCTGCGTCTAGTTCTGGGTCAGTGACTTCATTCTCTGCACTGCCTGTTTCTGTAACCATAGCACAAACATAGGCTTCATTAGCTCCGTTTGTCAGGTCATAAGTCACAGTTCCAGCATCAAGAGGTTTGAGATCATCAAAGGAAAAGTACATTCCTTCTGGGCTGTACTCAAAACCAACAAGTTCATCACCCTCGTGAGTGATATTGGTAATCTCTAAGGTTATGGAACCAGCTTGGAGAATGTTTCCGACGCTAGTCTCAGTGTCACTAAAGAACGCGCTAGTCGCTCCATAGACCACACCTCCAAGTAAAGCGATTGACATCAAACTTACTAAAATTCTATTCATAAATTGTCACCTCCCTTCATCAGGGATTTATTCAAATTGTGAATATCTAAGTTGGCAGTCATATAAGGGCAGTTATTTATGTTTACGACTCGCAGCTCTTACCATACAGAGCCTGAACCGCGTCTATGTCAAATCCATCAGCATTATTGGGAAACAGACTCGGATTACTTGTGTCCGTAATCCGCACATACTGGAATTCATTTAGAGCCCCATCCACGTCAATCTCGTTAATACCGTCCCCACCAGGTTCGCTGGTAGCTGTGAAATTGCCATACCAATTAACGTCATCGAAACTGACTTCTACTTTGGCAGTTTCCAGTGGATACGTATTTCTCCCGCCGGTGACTTCATATATCCTCAAGTCAGCCCCCACGCCATCTTGGATAGGCTGGGGGAACTTAAGCACAATTGACCCGCCAAATCCCAGAGCAATGAAGTTATTATTCGTGGGCGGATTGTTAGTGTCATTCATCCCCAGGGCGTTATTGAGATTGGTTCGCTCGACTAACACCGAACCCCCATCTTTTGTAAGTTTCAGGTCATAATCAGACGCCTCACTTGCCCACAGCTGCGCATCAAAACTACACAGCTCACATCTCTGATTTTCACTGTTCCAAATCCTACCTGAGTTGGTCACCGGGTCAATCGGATTATGCCTGGTCTGCTGAGCAAAGAATACTTCCGTAAAAGTCAGGGTGTCCCCTTGCGCCCAATTAGTTACGTCTGAAGGCAGGGAAAAAATCTGCTGTATCGTGACAGCTATTCCTGGGTTAACTACTCCAAGCGGAATGTAGCAAGAACTAGCCTGCGCCAGCAGAGTAGAAGAACTGGTAGCAATAATTTCCTCACCATTTGCCCTCTGCAAGGCGTATCCAATGTAGTTTTCCAAGTCATGCTTGGGGCCACCCAACTCATTTTCTTCCTCCTCTTCCGGCTCTGTCGGCACTCCTCCTGGTCCAGGAATCAAATCTGTAATATGCAAATATACATTAGCCGGATTGGTCGAAACTTCCAGCCACTTGTTCACATCGCCTGGCTTCATGTCTTCCAAGTTCACCAGCCCCTCAGGATTATTCTGACCATTCACCAGCAAATCAATCGCGCCTGCTACTATATTATTGTTAGTTGAAATCTCGCTATCACTAAAAAATGCCATCGAAGACCCAATCACACTGGCAGTGAGTATCACAATTAGAAATAAACTCTTAATCCACATCGCAAATTCAATTTGCCATATATCCGAATTGATTGCAAGATATACTATCTATATCACTCTATGCCGATTTAATTTTCGCAATTAAATTGAACCAAAACTAGTCACATTTGACATTTTACTGCTTTTGCGTATATAACTTTATTACAACATATGACCCGCACCAGCTTGACTTTAATTTTAGCCCTCTCCCTTTTCTTGGTTGCCTGTAACCGCAACAACCAAACTCCCACTCCTACGCCTGTGCCAACCCAACCAACCCAGGAAGAAATCAGCTCTACCCGCACCGAACTAGAGCGGCTCACCGGCCAACAGTTGCCTACCCAAACTCCCGACCAATTAGGCTCCACCAGTCGTGAAACAGTCTTGACTCCACAATCCGGTTATCAAGCCACAGGTTATGCCCGTCATGGGTTTGCTGACGGCAGATACACCCTGACAGTTTTGGCTGACTTGCCGGACTTGGAATCTGGCCAAGTCTATCAAGTCTGGCTGGTGCAAGGCGCGGCTGACTCCGAGGCAACACCGCGCAAAGTCGGACAACTGCGTAGCTCCAAATCAGGTTATCTTCTTGACTACAGTGCTTCCGAGGATCTTACCTCACACACAAGTTTTGTTGTTTCCCGCGAGCAGACTGACGACAATCAAATCGAGACTCCTGTACTGACTGGGACCTTAGAGTAAGGCACGGTTTCCTTCATTTCACTTTAGTTCTCTTATACTCCTGCTACTCCATTTTTTCGTCATTGCGAAAGCACAAATGATCCAAAATTTCTATTAATTAATTTGTGCATGTGGCAATCTGGTATTTATGAACTGCAGTTATCTTGACTCCCAGACCCCGCATCAAGTGCGGGGAGACGAATACAAAGCAGCCAAGGGATTTCCCTACCCGCCGGCGCGGCAATCAGGTTTCCTGATAGTATTCAAAATACAAAGCCACCATAGAGATTTCTCGGCTACACTCGAAATGACAAAACCATCCTCTATCTCGCGGCGTCTCGCATTTAATGCGGGATCTGGGAATCAAACCAGTCTCAAGTGTCCTCTCCAGACCCCATATGCCGCTCTATTCTTTCCTTTTGCTTAACTCCGCCCGCATCCGCTATACTTAATTCATGATAGGTGCCAGCATGTCAGCCGCCAAGAGTTCTCTGTTACTCTTGGTAATTGGAGTGTTCATGGTCATGACCATGTTAATTTTGGCCGCTTACTTCCTGGGTGGCGCGAACCAAGTCGATAATACCGCAGTCTCAGAATATCCTACCCCCACCCCGGATATCCCCTACGAACCGG
>CAYXHB010000079.1:0-3573 GCA_964464795.1 uncultured Gammaproteobacteria bacterium | reverse complement strand
CCTATCAAGGCTTCCTATATGGAAGAGACAGCTTACCCTCTGCGGGAGTCCATCTTCATTAGTGCTTACATTCCAGGAGAAAAAGAGGACCAAATCGCTTTCCAAGGTCAACCATATGAGACCAAAGTCACCATTCGCTACTATCAATCACCTCTTTGGGCCAGATTGCTGATTGCGGCTCTGTCAACAGTTTTTCTTTACCTTGTCTACAACCTCACCTGTCAGATAACTAAATCAATCATCCCCCGCCGCTCAAAATAAACTATGCCAAGGAAACTGTTGCTGCTACTTTTCATTATTCTGTGCCTTTATCCCAGCTTAGCTCTAATGCGTCCGGGATATTTCCCTATGCATGATGATATGCAGGCCATGCGGGTTCATCAGATGGCCACGTGTTTCCGAGATTGGCAGCTGCCCTGCCGTTGGGTGCCGGACATGGGTTACGGCTATGGCTACCCTCAGTTCAACTACTACCCGCCTTTGCCATATTACTTGATGACGGCAATTCACTTCCTGGGCTTGAGTATTATTACCAGCGTTAAGATAGGCTTCATCTTATCTTTTGTAGTTGCTGGCATAGGCATGTTTCTCTTGAGCCGCAGATTATGGGGGAGTCGCGGTGCTCTCGTCTCAACTCTATTTTATCTCTACTTGCCATACAGAGCTGTCAACGTCTATGACCGCGGTGCCATGGGCGAAATCTGGGCCATGGCTTTCTTCCCTTGGGTTGTCTGGGGTATGGAACGGATATGGTCTTCTTTGCGTCTACGTGATTGTATTTTTCTATCCTTAGCAATCTGTGGATTGATGACCAGTCACTCGCTCTCGACCATGATGATTGCGCCTTTTTTAATTCTTTGGTGGGTGGTTAGAAGCTATCAGGAAAAAAGTAAGTTCCGCACCTACTTTCCGCGGTTTGTTTTCTCTGGACTCGTGGGCTTTGGTTTATCATCTTACTATGTCTTACCGTCCTTGATTGAAAAATCAGCCGCTCACCTGGAAACCATGACCATGGGTTACTTCAACTACCTTGCTCACTACGCTTCACTACGGCAAATTTTTACCAACACCCACTGGGGTTATGGTTCCTCATTGCTTGGACCTTATGATGATATGTCGCTTACGGTCGGTATCTGGCATTGGGTCGTTGCCATACTTGCTTGGATATTGCTGGCCTATCGGTTTAATAAAACAAAGCAGTTTCTCTGGCTATCAGCCATCACAATTTCTGCTTTGTTCTATCTATTTTTAGTCCACCAAAAATCAACTCCAATTTGGAATGCAATTCCTCTTCTCGAATGGCTCCAGTTCCCTTGGCGATTCTTGGCCCCAGCTTCTTTTCTCTTTAGCTTGGCCGCCGGAGCCTTATTATTTTCTCGCCAGCAAACTTCCAAAGCGATTTATCTTATTTTGCTCGTGCCTCTTATTTACTTCAACTTAAATTATATGCGGCCAAATACATGGTTCCCCATGACAGACCAGCAGAAGTTCTCAGAACCACTATGGCAAAAACAGCAAACCATCAGCATTTTCGATTACCTGCCCGAAGACGCGCACTTGCCTCCAGCCACCCGTGCGCCAGACGAGCCTTGGTTCATTGATGGCAGTGGAGAAGTCACACTTTTTCAACAAGGCAGCAACTGGCAATCAGGGGAAGTTTTGACCACGTCCGGCGGAAACTTGCGCTTGCCGTTATTTAACTTTCCCGGCTGGCAGGTTAAGGTTAACAATCAAATAGTCCCTATCAATAGCCAAAATGAACTTGGACTGATTACTTTCGAAATTCCCCAAGGCCAATCAACTTTTCACGCTCAACTCAAAGACACGCCCATTAGAATAGTAGGTAACACGCTAACTTTGGTATCTATCATTATTTCTTTATCTATTTTTTCTTTCCCAAACGTATTCAAAAAATATGAAAAAAATTAACCTCAACTTATATATTTACCTCGGAATAATTTTGCTCGCTCTGATGGCTGGATGGTATTTAGTTCTTCCCGGTTACTTTTTTATGCATGATGACTTGCAAGTCATGCGCTTTCATCAACTAGAAAAATGCTTCCTTGATGGCCAAATTCCCTGCCGCTGGGTACCGGACATGGGCGCAGGATATGGCTTCCCTCTCTATAATTTCTATTCACCTCTACCTTATTACGCTGGCATGATTTTCCGCTGGCCTGGGATGTTTTTCATGGCCACAGCCAAACTGACCTTTTTGTCTGCCTACCTCGTCTCCGGAATCGCCATGTACTGGCTGGTTAATCAAGTGACCAAGTCTAGGTTAGCTGCATTTTTATCAGCAACTTTTTACCTCTGGGCGCCCTACCGCGCCAGCCAAATTTTTGTCCGCGGGGCTTTGGCTGAATCTTTTGCATTGGCTTTTTTCCCATTGGTTTTAGGCCTGACTTGGAAATGGGCGCATGAGTCCAAGCTTAAGTTTTCTCCTTGGCTAATCCTTGGCTTGTCTGGCCTCTATCTATCTCACAACATCATGGCTATGTGGTTTACTCCCGTGCTTCTCGCTTTCGCTCTAGTAAGCTTAATCCACGCCCAAAAAATAAACTTCAAATCAACCTTATACTTTTCCATATCCTTTTTATGGGCAATTGCCCTGGCTGGATTTTTCATCATTCCAGCACTCCTGGAGCAATCCCTCGTTAGAACCCAGACTCTAACCCAAGATTACTTTGACTTCAGATTACACTTCTCGAGCTTATCCCAGCTATTCTTCGACCGCCAATGGGGATATGGACCCTCAAGACCAGGTCCCGTGGATGATATGTCGTTTCAAATAGGCATATGGCATTGGCTGGTTGGTCTCCTCTCAACTTTTGGTTTAACTTATCAAATTATCAAAAAACGTATAACGTGGCACAGGGTACTGCCTTGGAGTTTTTTCAACTTCATGTTTTTCATTTTCACTTACCTTATGCACAGCAAGTCAGTTTGGCTCTGGGAATTATTCCCTATCCTGGCTGTTACCCAATTCCCTTGGCGACTGTTATCTTTTGTCAATCTTTCCTCGGCAATTTTGGCCGGATTATTTGTTAACTCAATTAACCACAAAAAAACACAAATTACTCTCACCACAAGCCTTATTCTAGTTGTAGTTCTTTCAAACTGGACTTACTTCAAACCATCGCAATACGACCCATCAGCAACTGACGAGCAAAAATTAGTTTCCCAGTGGGACGAACAGCGCAATGGGGCCATTCGGGATTTCACCCCTGCTACTGCTTCCCAATATGCGGACATTCCTTTAAGCACCCAAGATGCGACGATTTCTACGACTCCAGACGCACCTGCCGCAGCCACCAACCTCATGATTCGTTCTGATTACTTCAGTCTTGATGTAGAGGTGGGCGGGGAGCAACCGGCGGTTGTGACCGTACCAATTTTCAATTTCCCTGAGTGGGAAGTCGTGGTTTCCGACCAGCCCATCGCGGTTCATAACGACAATGACTTGGGACTAATCAGTTTCTCAGTCCCGCCAGGCAAACACATCATCACCGGTTGGTTCCGCAATACTCCTACGAGAGTATTGGCGAACTCTCTTAGCCCACTTGCGTTGGC
>CAYXHB010000078.1:0-3870 GCA_964464795.1 uncultured Gammaproteobacteria bacterium | reverse complement strand
CTTACCCTCCTGATCCTCAAGTCTGAACTCCGGCGCTTTTTGTCCTATGGTTAGCATCATCAAATTGTAACACTCGTGTTTCCTGCGCAGTCAAATATCTTATAGTTTTGCCAGAGTGTGCTTTATCCGCTATAATGTCACCCAAGATAGTCTTTTGGCATCAGTTCCTAACGCAGGTTCATTTTACGCCAAAAAATTATCGCACTTTGACAATCTGTATACAAAAAGAATCAACAAATCTCGTTTGCCAATTTTCGTTAAAAAATTGGCCACACAGAAGTGACGTGAAGGAAAGAGCGTATTGATTCGTAATCAACCCTACTCCGCACGAGTTGCAAGAAGAAAGGAAGATAACCATGAGCAAAAAACTACAATTGCTCATCGGATCAACACTCTTGTTGATCCTAGTGTTTATTTTGGGTGCAACTTTGACTACTCCGGCTTCTGCTCAAGACGTCGAGCCCGCCGCAGTTGACTGGGTCAAACCTAACGTAGTGGCGCTATGTGCGCCAAACAAGTCAAGCTATAGTTGGAAAATCACCCTCACAGGTAACGAACCCAACTATAGATACGACTGGAGCTTTTCTAGTAATTTCTCAGGAAAAGTTACAGTTAATGGTGTCAAGGGAGATAATTACTTGACCACACATCGTGGGGGCGACCGTCTCTACGTCAGATGGACTAGTGACCCAGGGAGCAAATCGTCGGCGGTAGCGAATGGAGTTCTTTGTTCGACTCCTACCCCAACGAAGACATCCACACCGACCAAGACACCTCCACATACGCCAACGGAGACTCCCACAGAGACTCCTACGGCTAGCCCGACAGCAACAGCCACCGCTGCTCCGGCGATCTGTGTTGGAGTAAGTCCACATGGGATCACTCCACCATTCGGTGAAGCAATCTATCCCGACACAGGCGTAGAGGTAACCATTGAGGCCATCAACGCCTCGCAATACATGATCATCCCACCAAACTGGGGACAGCAACCCACCGCCTTTGATCACCCAACTCTGAGCTTCCGCGCCCACCCAGGCGTGGACTATCAAGCATGGGTCAAGGGATCCGAGGGGGAATTCGTCACTAGTGACGCGTGCAAATTCAGTTGGACAGCGGTCCCTACCGCCACACCAACAAGCACGCCGACAGGTACAGCGCCGGCAACACCCACACACACTCCCACGAGTGTGCCAAGTGCCACGCCGACCACACCTACGGCAACGCCCACAGTGCCGGCAAGCCCGACACCAGAGGCTGCCTACTGCATCACCGGGCAATTCACCGCCGATTGGACGGGAGAAAAGTGGGTCGGGTACACCACCCCCGCCATTGAGAACTACACAGAGGGCACGTCAATCTCCCTCTGGAAGTTCGAAGATGGTGAGTTCTTGGTCGTCACAGAGGGGCTGGTTCCTGGCCTCCTTCTGTGGTTCGACGCCTCTCTCACGGCCGAGTATGTTCTCGCCGTGAACGGGGTGCCCTCGGCCAACGAGGACTGCCGATTCAATCTCTGGGTCCTCTATGGCCCGATGATTGAAAACGGCACCGCTCCCACCCCTGTCCCGACCGTGACGCCGGTGCCCGCCGACTGGGTGCAGTGCGAGGTGGGATACGACCCACTTATCGCCTGTCATCGACTTGAAGGGCCGCCAGCTGACTTGGGGACAGTCCCCAACTGGCCCCGACACGGCTGGATGGCATACGTTCCGTTTGAAGAGCTGGGGACATCTGTCTCCGGACTCGTCACAGAGGACAGCAACACCGTCCTCTGGATCCAAGGCGAAGGCCTCATCTACCAGGGAACTCCTCGCGACTATATCGAGGGAGCCTGGGACCAGGAGAGCCAGTCGGCGGAGAAGGGGCGCCTCTACGGCAGTCCCACGGATGGATATCTATACGATGTCCATCTGCTCCCCTTCGGATGGAGGGACGACGGAACCTGGCGTTCCAACGCTCTAGCCATCCGCTATGCGGTGGACCTCAACCGCATCAACGGTCAACTCGTCCGCTGGGCTCAAGAGGTCCTGACAGGCGAAACCCGCGCGGCCAGCGCCGAGGAACTGCTGGCTCCTTACGACTTCACCTTTACTGGTGAATAGAAGTCCAGTACGTCCCGCAGGGAGCCGTTAATCCCTGCCTGATTCTTTGGCATCCTAAACAGCACCACGCGGCTAGGATGTTCGCATACAGATTGTCCCTCAAGGGCACCGAGTCTGACTCGGTGCCCTTTTTTCTTTCTTTTTTGAAGCAAACTTCCTCACTCCCGAGTCACTTTAATATATTTACCCCAATTAAACTGACTCAACTTCTTGTACCCTAACCAACATCCCAACACTACCCAGACACTCACCGCCCCCGTACTCACACCATTGGCAATTTGCCTGACTTTAGTCTCACCCCAGACCACCTGCACTTCGTTTCTCCCTCGCGGCAAATCAACTACCAGATACCCATCCTCGCTCTTACCTAGCTTACTCTCCTCACCATTAACTCGCACTCTCCATCCAGGGAACCAATGCACCGCTACTTTCACAACTGTATTTTGACTACTCTCTACTATCAACTTAACCTCATGAGTCAACATACTCATAACCTCAATTTCTCCCTCACCCTCAACTATCTCAATCCGGTCGCCTTCGTAATTCTCCCCGCTCACACCTCTTGGCATATAGAACTCCAAGGAGTTAGGCGGATAATCACTACTTAACGTATCTTCTTCTATCCAAGTCGCCGGCTGCATATACCCACTCACCAACCAAAAACTTGCTGCCAATATCACCAGCGCCGCCAACCCAGCCTTCAGATGATTTTTGACTCCACCAACCAGACTTGCTCCCAACAACGCACTCGTAATCGGTACGATAGCTAGGAACCGCCACGGAAACTGCAAATTCCGCAACACCACGCTGCCCCCACTCCAAATCCATTTCGAAATACTCGTTGTCATTACCAACCCTACTGCTAAGACTACCAACCAAACCCAAATTTCCCGTCCTATCTTTTCTCGTCTCTTGACCCACGCCGCCACGGCAGCAACAATAGCCACTGCCCACGCCACTATTCCTACCTGAAAAGACATTCCATCATTATCCCCAGCCACCGACGGCCCATACCCCCAGCTTGGAACCACCAACTGTCTCCAGGTCACAAAATGATCCTCATACCGATAATACCCACCCAACAAATCAGCCAACGCCACATGCTGCAATTCAGTCAATGCTCCCAGCCAATAATAGGCGCTCATTCCTGCAGCCCCCACCGCTACCAGAACTAGACCCAACAATTTCCATTTCGACAAATTTTCTCTTTCAATCACTATCACTCCGGCTATAACTAACGAAAAGATAATCAAGCTCGGCAAATGCGCCAATATCATTAACCCTCCCCATAGTCCCAAACACCACGCCCATAACCATCTTCCGCTTCTGATAAATTTCATCAAAAAATAAACCACCCCAGGCAGCAAACACATCGCCCCAAACTCACCCCACGCGCTCCTCACAAACACATTGACCGCCGCGTAAGGACTAAACCAAAACAACCCCACCGCCGCCAACCCAGCCAGGGTGCCTTTCTGTCTGCCGATTAAATACACAAACCACCCCGCCATCCACCACAGTAGTAAAACTCCCATCTTAATCGCCTCCGTCTCCGAGTGGATAAACAAATTCACGACTCTAATATAATAATAAAACCCCGACTGATAAAACGAAAACAACGGCTGCGAATACCCGCCATTCCCCTCAACCCAGTCAGTCCATCTAACTGGAAACTGCCCGTGGTCAAGTGATTGCTTAAAAGCCTTGTAACTAGCCAAATGATAATTCGAATCAAAACTGACCATATACCCCGGCAGAATTAATTTGGTGG
>CAYXHB010000077.1:0-3988 GCA_964464795.1 uncultured Gammaproteobacteria bacterium | reverse complement strand
GCTGGGGGACTAGGATTCGAACCTAGATAAGCAGCTCCAAAGGCTGCGGTCCTGCCATTAGACGATCCCCCAGTGAAACAAATTTAGAGTTGTAAATTAAGAATTCAAAATATTAGGCTCGGTATCGAGGGTATTATACTCTACCCGCTTAGTGATAATCAAAACTCAAGCGTGGGTAATGGGTCGGTGCCTGGGGCGATAATGAGGGGGTCTGTTTCTTGGAATCTGGTTTTCCAGCGGTAGTCACAGAGGTTGACGTCGGTTTTGGTTTGGCCTCTCTCCACTGGAAACTGAATGGCGGTGTGGTCAATGCAGTACTCCTCCATGTTGCAGGTGACGTATTGGCTATAGAGGGCGATTTTTTCGAGATTGGGTCCTTGGAGGTACACTTCGTAGGTGCCAGGGTTGACCTCGAGGGAGAACTGGTTGATAGAAGTGGCTTGGGAGCCGGGATAATATTTGGTGGTTTTGGTTCGGGAAGGTGTCTGTTCCGCGACGATGAGGCCGCTGGGGATAGTGCCGGTGGTGTCGGGACAGAGAGTGCCCTGGATGATGGCTTTGTTAGCTTGAGGCTCTGTGTTTTGGCTAAATTCGTATTCTGATTGAGTGGTTGGATTGGCGGTGAACGGAGAATTGGGATTGGAGGGTCTCTGGATTATGGCGACGGCGATGATAGTGATGAGCAATGCTCCCAGGCTAACGCCCATGATGATGAGTGGAGTACGCATGTTTTGCATATTTTGATTGTACAAGGTTCGTTATTATTGGCAAAGAGGTGGAGCAAAAAGAAAGGCTGCGTCCGTGGGTACGGGCGCAGCCAGTTAGGTCAATCAATCGGCTGGAAGTACATGGGTACGGTTCTGGATGCCCAGAACCAAGCTATGTAATCCTGGTTGGGATCGATTGGAGTATTCCCTTCTCGGATACCTGTTACCCACTGGTTGTATCCAAGTCCGTAGGAAGTCGGTTTGGATTCCAGAGGTTCTTGGGGAAACTCTCCATACTCGAGATCTAAACATTCTTCAACCTCTCGTACGGTGGGTTCAAGCTCGCTTTCCCGATTTGCCCATACAATGAGGCTTGTGCCTCCATATAGGCCAATCTGCCCTTTTCGGGATTCCCAGATGTCGCTGCGACATTCATCGAGGAGGGATTGTGTCCCAAGTGCTGTTTCTAGCGTTGGACAGCTCTGCTGCAATGTGTGCAGGACGACATGGTTGCCAATTTCGTTAAAAATTGGGCTTTCTGTGATGGGAAGGTCTTTGCAGTACTCTTCCACCCAAGCGATGCCTGCGTTGAGCCCATCTTTGTTGCGGGATTCAATGAAGAGCATCAGGTACCCGCCGGCTTCGTTAAACGTTAGGTCAAATTCATGACTCTTGTCGATGAATGTGACCGTTCGCGACGAGGTGAGTTTGAGAATTTCGGTCCCTTTGGCGCGTACATCTTCTATACGAATAGACTTGGTGAGCCAAACCTCGCTCGGGATTACTAGACTCCAACTATTTTCACCGATTTTGATGGTGAAAAGCTTGGTTGTCTCCCATGCGGTGGCTTGCCACCACATGCTGTTGGGCTTGGACTTTTCCAAATTCCAGTTGATGGGACTTGGAGCAACTCCAAGGCAGTGTTCAAATGAACGAACGGCGTTAGTTAAGTCTGCGATACTTGAGGTTGATATTGAAACCTGGACGGTCTCTCTGTTTGGTGACGAATAGGAAATGATTTCGCCATTGTCACCAAATATGATTTGTTCTTCAACCGCCGAAGAGTAGTGGCAGTCAGTTTCGTTCGAGATGTCTTGAGGTACCTGGATCGGCATGCAGCCGGCCAGTCCGAAAAGTACACAGATTGCAACTGCAATCTTCGCCAAAGCACGGGAAAATTGATCCACGAGGTTCTCCTTTCAAGAGAAAAATTGATTGAGTTGTGAATAATGCGGTATATTTCCCTGGCGTTCGTGCTGCGTACGGGTTGGAAAATATATTGGTATTGTAGCAAAAGTTATCCCAGATGTATATACTATGAGCTACATAAAATATGTGTCAATAAAAAAAAGAGGCGCCGGCTGCTTGAGTGCAGACGGCGCCTCGGTGAAGTCAATCAATGCCACATGAGGGTGCAGAATAGCCAGTCTGAATCCCGACAGGCTTCTTGGCGCGACTCCTGTCGAGCCTCCGCGCTGGGTAGGCACGACACGTTGGTGTCTGCCATCGCCCAAGAGTCTCCGCGCGGGTCATCACTCCACTTTATCCAGTCAAGATTTTGACTGGGGCAAAGTTCTTGAACGAACACCACCCCGCGGTCGCGAGTGGTGAACGTGTTCCCCATGACGACAAATGTTATTTCGTCGTCGTCGACATATTCGGGCTCAACCGAAATGTCGATACTGGGATCGCCCTCCTGGTTCAGGCACCCGAACAAGATGGGGGTCTTGCCCTCAGCTTTGAGGGCCATTATTTCCTCTTGTGTCGGTATAGAGGCCAGGCACTTGTGGGAGAACTTCTCGCTGACGACTCTGCTTTGGACTGGTGGCATACAGCCACCAAGAACAAAAACGACAACAAAAAAGGCCAGAACCTGCTTCATTGTTTTCCTCCTTTCAAGGAAAAACTTTTTGATTGACTTGTAAAGATTGCAAAATATCTCCCTAGTGTTCGTACTGCGAACAGATTGGAAAATATGACTATATTATAGCAAGTTTTGACTGGAATGTAAATACTATGAGATGTTTTGGTGGTGGATTGAATTTATTCTTGATGTCTGAGGCAAGGAACGCCATAATGGAAATCAAATGGCAGACACAAATAGTAAAATTGCCAATGCAGTTAGATTGCGTCAGAGTGCAAGCCGGTCACCACGAGTGCCTCGGGTGGTTAAGACTGTGAGCGTGAGTGATTATCTGGAGCGCAAATCAATGTTGCGGAACAAACAGAGTAAATGGCAGTGGTTGTTGGTGCTGGCTCTAATGGCGATAGTGCCATTGAGTGTGGTGAGTGTGCAGAGGCAGTGGTTTAATCGGGTGTCTGGGTCACAGGGAGCAGTGTTGACGGCTGTGCTGACCCCATATGACGTAGATATGGTGGATAGCACCACTTTTGATGTATTAGTCCATTTGCCGCTTGAGGATGTTGATTTCCAAACCGGTCATGGGGAGTATTTGCTTAATTTTGACCCTAGATATTTGCAGATTGTGAGTGCTCCTGAGGTACTGGGTGAGGTGGTGGCAGTGAGCGATTGGCAGGAGGCTAACTCTACAGGTGAGATTAAGATTGAGATTGAGTTTGATAAACTGAATTTGCCTGGGAATAGACTCGCGCGCGTGACTCTGGCGCCCAAAGTGAGAGTCGGGGCGGTGACCCGGATGGGGTTCTCTCCCAGTTCGAGAGTCGTGTTGGATGGAAACAGAGTTTATTTGGTGCAGGGAAACAGCGCCACAGTTAAAATAATTGATAGTTATGCAAATTAGAATTGTGTATGAGACCAACTCGGGGGGAACGTATCTGGTGGTGGAATTGGTTAGAGAAATTATGGCGGAGCGAGGCCACGCGGTTGAGGTACAGAAAGCAAGTTTGGTAGATGGGAATTATTTGTTTCATGACGGAGTGACTATCTTGGGGAGTCCGAGTTGGGATTACACCAATGAGGAAGGTGCGCATCTGGAGGGTCATCCGCATGAGGCGATGTATCTGCTGATGAAGTCGGTTGAGAGACGAGATAGTAAGCAGAAGTTTGCTGTATTTGGGTTGGGTGACCCTAGTTATACTTTTTTTTGCGGGGCGGTTGACCACATGAATAAGTTTGTGGAACGAGTTGGCGGCGAGTTCGTTGGTGAAAGTTTGCGGGTTGGGGAGTTTTATTTTGATAAGGAGAATAACATGCAGAAAGTGCGGGAGTGGGCGGAGGGGTTGAGGGTGGAATAGCGAGGAAAGGGTTGTCATCCTGAGCGTAACGCACGGGTGTCCGGCAAATCGGCATAGGTATCTAC
>CAYXHB010000076.1:0-3994 GCA_964464795.1 uncultured Gammaproteobacteria bacterium | reverse complement strand
AAGATAAAAAGTTTGATTCGAGGTACTCAGCCACTGGGGGGAAATAGAAGTGCCAGCAGCCCGAGCTACACCTTGGAGCGGCTGCCATTGATTGTTAGTGGTCGTGGCGATGATTTGAGTGACACCATCCTGTAGCAATTGGTTTAAGCTGACTGAGTTGGAGACAGCATAGACGTATCCTCCCAGGGCGTAAAAATTTCCTGATGCGGTGGAGATTGATTTGGTGACACCTTCGTCTGCAGCGTCAGTAATTATCTCCCAGCTGTTGGCTCCTGTACGGACTTGGGTGTTGGACTGCTGGGAGGAAACAGGCGTACCAACGGCAGTAGGGGCGCTGCCGATTTCGTAAGAGGGGTCTGGGTAGCTGTTGGGCAGTAACTCAACTGCGTGCCAGTAACAAGTGCCTGAGGCGGCTGTGTTAGTGAGGAAGACTCTCAAGGTGCGGCTACCAGCTCCTGGCATTTGGGCGGTGAGTATCAATTCAGAAGGTGAAGAACGGTTGGTACTGCTAACTCCGTCGATAAATCCGAGGCTGACACTACCTGTCTGGTCGTATAACTCCAACCGAGGGGTACAGTTAGCGTCGGAGTGAACCAGAGTGCGGGCGAAGAAACTGTTGCCGCCGCTGACAGTAACATCCTGATAATACCCTTGGTCAGGAGCATTGGAAGTCCAGTTGTAACCGAGGGCGTAAACTTGGTGCGACGAAGTGTTGTTGCTGCTTGAGGCTGGAGAGTTATACGCGGTCCAGTCATTCCAGGTGGTAGCATGAAGCAGGAAACCATTATCAAGCAGGTTGTTGGCATGAGGGTGTGTCCAAGCTGAACCAGTACCTGAGGCAAGCGTACCTACTTCGGAGTCCAGAGGTACTGCCATGACCACGTCCAGAGAACCCGTGATGACAGTGGGGTCGCGACCTGAGCCGCTGTTGTGAATTTGGGCAAGCTCGTCTCCCCTGCCCCCGTTCACCCCGTTGGCGCCGTCAAAGAGAACCCTGCGGTAAATGGTTAACCCCTCTATTAAACCTGATGCAGCGAGGTCGGCACCGTTGGTGCCTAAGTAAAAAGTCGAAGGCGGAGTAGCGCTGCTGGGGGTAGTAGTAATACCGCAGGTATGGGAATCGTTAATAGACAGACAAACGTAGTTACTAGCGCTCAAGGTATTCTTGGTGTCAAACCTGACAATTAGAGAATATGAGGTGCCAGCAGTGATACTGGCATCAACCGTCATGGTCTGGCCGCCGATTGCTAAAATATATCTGTCGGCAGCGTAGTCATAGCCTAAATAATAATTTGAGTTGCCGTACCATAGGTAGTGGGTGCCGGAGGCTAAAGAATTGGAACTAAACTCAGGTGTCCACCAGAGAACGACTGAGCCTTGGGAGGAGTCAAAAGTTTGATAGAAGTTACCGCTAATTTGATTACCTCGACCATAAGCAACCACGTCATCACCTAAATTATCCTGATTGCCTGGGTCACCTTGAACATAAACTCCGACTGAGAATGGCCCTTGGCTGACTCTTTTGGCTACATTGGGAGTGAAAGTTAAAGAGTTGAAATTGATGGTCGAAGCTGAACCGTAAACAGTCTGTGGGGAAATGAACGGAAGCAGAATGGAGATTAAGAGTGAGGGTAGCAATTTTTTGATAGCCATAGAGATTTTCTAGTAATGTGAGATTATTTCATATTACCAGGCCATCAAGGGGTCAGACTATCCAGAGAAATCAGATTAGTACGTAGTAGTTGCTGTGTAGATTAGAGTTCCTGAATAAACATCGGCAGGTTGATAGACGTTGACCTCGAGCGCATAGTTTACGTAGACAGGCGTCTGACCGTTGTCCGGACCGGAGCTGACCATGACCATGTTGTTGCTAGTATTGACTGGACCGAATTCAGTAGGGGAAAATTGTCCTAGGTCGCTATCGGATGTGTAGGCACCCAGCCAGCCAGTGTCAACATTAGGAGCTGTGCCTGTAGGTTCTGTCCAAGGCTTGGGGTCTGATCAAGAAGCACCGTCTCCAGCATAAGGGTCGATATTGTTGGAGTATGATCCAGTCATTTGGCTGACCATGCGCATCGTGACTGTGTAACCAGAGTTTGAGTTAGTAGTAACATTGAGCCTGTGAGCTGAGTATTTTGCGATGCCAGCGGTTAGATTTCCAAATGGCAAAGTCGTCACGGTTGAGGCGACCGTAGTGGTAACTCCGCCAATCACTGTGTTGCTACCCACCGAAGAGATAATAAACGTAAAGGTTGGGTCAACTGTGGCACTGACAGTAATTTCTTGAATAACTGTGTACATTAGAGTAGTTTCATCGACAACAGATGTGTCCCAAACTCCCGGCACTGTGGCCGTTTGAATTTGGACAAAACAACTGTCAGAAGAAGTTTCTGTGCCGCAGTCTCCGATGGAGCTATTAGAAATGGCTTGAATGGGAATTGTAACAAAAGCGCCGCCCAAGTCTTGACCTCCGTCAGTATGTTGAAGAAGGAGTTGTCCTGAAGGCGCATTAGTGGTATTGAGAGTCCAGTCTCCATCCATGTTAACCAAAGTGCCTAAGGCAGCACTGGTAAGATCCAACCCATTTGGTTTGGAACTATTGGATGGGAGAGTGGAAAATTGGAAACGGATTTCTTGAACTACGGCGCTGGAGGAAACACTGAATTGAAATGTATGGGTACTACTCTGCCCTGCGCGCGGATCTGAGACAATATCTCGGGCATTGGACAAAGAGCCTGCATAGGCATAATTTGGGTTAAGGACGAAAAACGCCGCCCAAACGAATAATATGGCGAAGAAAATGGGCAGTCGGATTGGCATGTACTTTACAGATTATGCTAATTGATACATGTGTGTCAATTGAAAAATACACAATTATCTCAAGATGGACAGGAAACCCTAGACTTGGGGGATGAGCGGACCTAGCAGACTGATGCTTTGTTGGTACTTGGGGTATTTTTTTTGGAAATTCATAATCAACTGGTCGATGAGAGGATCTAGGTCTTCGAGCTTTTTGCCTTCCAGAGCCACTTGCTTCATATTAGGCGGGGATTGCTCTCGATAATAAGTGACAATTTCTTTTTTTAATTCACTCATGACTTCGATTTCTAATTGGTCAAGCCTGCCTGAGGTCACCATAGCCAGAAGCAGTATCTGCTCGTCAGTAAAAAGGTTAAGCCCGGTGGTTTGGGCGAACATTTCTAGTACCCGTTTGCCACGGCGGATGTCACGCAAGGTGTCCTCGGAAACCTCGGTATTGATAGTTTCAAACGACTTAACCTCATTATAGCGAGCCAATTGTCGGCTGCAGAGTTCGCCGACTTTGCGAAGAATGGGTACCTGAACAGCGCCGCCGATACGGGAAACGGACAGGCCTGAGTTAACCGCAGGCATAATACCTTCGTTCATCATGCTGGCGTCAAGGAATATATGTCCGTCGGTAATAGACATCAAGTTAGTAATAATGTATTCGGACACGTCGCCGCCGATGGTTTGGGCAACCGGCAGGGCTGTGATTGAACCACCTCCTAGACGGGAGTGGAGTTTGGCTGCCCGCTCCAGAAGACGAGAATGAAGGAAGAAAATATCACCCGGGTAAGCGTCACGACCCGGGGATCGTTTGAGCAGTAAGGAAACCTGGCGATAGGCTTTGGCTTGCTTGGAGAGGTCATCATAGACAATCAGCACGTGTTTGCCTTGGTGCATGAAATACTCAGCGATAGTTGAGCCTGCGTAAGGAGACAAATATTGTAAAGTAGGAGGATCGTCGGAAAACGACATGACGACGGCGGTGTGGGCAAGCGCACCTCTTTTTTTGAGTAGATTGACAGCTTCTTTGGCTTTGGCTGCTTGCATACCGATACCAACGTAAACACACAAGACATCCCGCCCCATTTGATTGCAGATGGCATCAAGCACAGTGCGGGTTTTGCCGGTTTTGCGGTCGCCAATCACCATTCCGGTAGGCAAAGGCCAGCGCGAACTGGTGATTGGC
>CAYXHB010000075.1:0-4039 GCA_964464795.1 uncultured Gammaproteobacteria bacterium | reverse complement strand
AAAGTTTGGCGGTTAGTAAATGACACGATGTCACCGCGAGTGAGTTGATGGTGGAAGAATTTGTAAGGCCCAACCTCAATGCCGCTGGGATAGCGGCTCATGGGTACTTGGGCAACAACTTCACGTTCGCGTTCTGATTGAGTTGCGGATTGGCCTTTGGGGAAAGTGGGATACATCGAACTGGTGCCGGAGATGGAGAGGAGGTCTTGACCTAAGTTAGTTTGAACTTGTTTGCCGATGGTGATGAGGTGGTTGGCTGCAGCCATGACAATGAGGCTGGCAATAATAGTAGTGACCAAACCGCGCCAGAGAGGTGGAGCGGTTGGAGAAGTAGTGGAGGCGGGGCGACGAATGAAGTTGAGAACTTGGGCAATGAAAAAGAGCAGTAGGCTTGCGCCCGCGGCAAGGTAGACAAGGAGCTTGGTTTGCTCTGGGAATTGGCTAAAGAGGAGTCCGGTTGATTGTTTGGTATAAGCGATAAGCAAGAAGGCGAGAGCTAGGATGAGCAAGGACAGTGACTGGAGGAATGACGGAGTTTGGTTAGAGGGATGCCGAGAGTCCATATGTGTTAATTGTACAAGAAGAAAGAAAAGATGAGTGATGTATGAAGTAAGAAGTATGGAATCGTCATTGCGAAAGCACAAATTATCATTTTTTTATTTCTTAATCAATTTGTGCATGTGGCAATCTGGTATTCTTGTCTTGGGGTTATCGCAAGCCCCAGACCACGCATTTAATGCGGGGAGACGCGACGAGGAGTAGGAATGACCACCAGACTTGTCATTTCGACCGAAGTGGAGAAATCTTTTGGCTGTTTTGTATTTTTTGTTACACTTTTATATCAAGGGATTCCTCGGCTACGCTCGGAATGACAACGCTTTCTTGTCACCCCGCACTTGACTTAAATCGTTGAAGTTATGGACTATTGACAGTAAGGCAGGCAAAATGGATCGTAAGGAGTTGGGGTGTTTGTTACGATTGGCCGCGAAGGGCGCGAGCAATTTGACCTGGAGTGGGAGACTTTTTTGCGGACTCTTGATTTGTGGAATAGAAAACATTGTTGTCACGTGGGTCGAAAGGGTTGCTGACGCGTTCTATGCCATGGCCGGGAGTGCGGTAAACTTGGTGCAATTTACGTAACAGCGAGCTTGGTTCGGGTTCTGGGGATTTGCGGTCTTTTCTTTTGCCCATGAGTTTAGTGTATTGAATTTGTGACAATAGGTGAAGTGGGAGTTTTTTTAATGTAAAATACATGCTTATGCGGAAAATATTCAGACATTTCCAGTCCCCGACACAGATAGATTTGGCGATTATTGTCAGTTCTTTGTATGTGTTTTGTGCCTTGGTGGCTAATGTGGCGGCGACTAAAGTGACATATTTGGGACCGTGGGTGATGGACGCGGGGTTGATTTATGCGTTGACGTTTACGTTGCGGGACTTGATGCATAAGCAGTTGGGGACGCGGGCTGCGTTGTCGATGGTGTATATGAGCAGTTTGGTGAATTTTTTGGCGGCATTTTATTTCCAGTTTGCGGTCTGGCTGCCGGCTGAGAGCAGTTGGGCTCTGGCTGGCGGACAGAGCGCTTGGGAGTTTATTTTTTCGTTGCAACTGAGAATTGTGATTGGGTCGGTGGCGGCGGGGTTGATTGCAGGGACTGTGGATACGTTGGTTTATAGTTGGTGGGTGCGAGGCTTGGGGAAGAATAAACCGCAGTGGATGCGGGTGGTGATTTCCAATGCGATATCGATTCCGGTTGATAGCGTGATTTTCCCGCTGATTGCCTTTGCTGGAGTGGTGAGCAGTAGTGCGATGATACAGATGTTCTATACCAACGTGATTGTGAAAGTGGTGATATCGTTGTTGATATCTTGGAGTATTTATCTGGTGCCGGAGAAGCCGATTTATAGGAAGGAGAAGTAATGAGGTTGTTTGAGGAGAAGTGTTTGGTGACTTGGGTAAAAGAAAGGAGGGCACGAACGTGAATAGGTTCGTGCCCTCAAGGTGATTGGAAAAGCTCTAGGTAGGATTGCGGCGATGGACGCCGATGAGTTCCCACCAATGTTGGATGGGATGTTTTTGGGTTGCGGCGGGAATGTCTTGATCACAATACGCCGTTGCAACAGGCGGAATAATATTTGCGATTGTTGCTTTTGCAAATTCTTGGTCAGTTTCAAAAGCAAACGACAAAACACGAGCGACGTCTGATTTGGCTTGCGGCGGCGTATGCTGAATAAACTGGTTGGCAAGACTCTCGGGTGTTTGTTCCATGCCGAGAATGGCTTTTTGGACTTGGGCTACTGCTTCCTGAGCGTCTGGTGTGAGACGCCGTATTCGGTTAGCTTGCTTAAGTCCGTGTTCAAAGGCTTTTGGATCAATAAGCTTGTTCATCGCGGGCTCCTTTGAGCTTTTTGAATTGAAAATGTACAGCAGAATTCGCGTTCATAACGAGTATGTTATTTGGCAAATCCAGGAGTATTTTAATCCTTGTGGGGGTGAAGTTTCAAGCTATGTAATTGGGTTGGTGTTAAGCCAAAGGTGAGCAAAGTAAATGGAAGAGATAACAGCGGCAATCGTAACCACTTGAGCGATGATTTGGTAAGCAAACCAGATGGAGTCATGAGGAAAAATCTTGAGACCGTAGAGAGTTTCTAAGGGATTGCGGGTGATAGGTGAGTATTGTTGGTGGAGCCAGTACATGGTTTCCCCAAGTCCGCGAATGGCCCAGAAGATAGATAGAATAAGGCCAAATAGAACATAGTCTTGGCGGATGAGGCAAACGATTGAGGCAATAATCCAAAAGAGAGCATAGACTACAGCATCACCCCAGACGAAAATACCCAGAGGGAAAAGAGGCAGGACGACGCGGTTGGGTTGGTGGCGGAAGGAAGTCTTGTAAATGCCGATGGTCCAGATAATCAGGTTGAAGATGAGGAATAGAGTTAAGGCGGTTTGGTTAGTCATATTGTGCCTATTGTAACAAGAAGGATAAAATTTTAATTATTAGATTCGAGTAGAGGAATCGTGAGTTGCTGTCCAGCGTATATAAGACTCGGGTTAGAAAGGTTATTAGCTTTGGCAATCAGTTTGTACAAGCTACCGTCTCCATAAAATTTGTGGGAAATTTTCCAAAGATTGTCACCGCGTTTAACGGCGTAAGCAGTAGTGTGGGCGTGTTCAGGGGATATAGTTGGAGCGGAAATGGTGAGGGGTGGAATGAGGCGAGAAGGAATGGGCAAGATGTCTGGGCTGGAGATTCCAAGTGGCGGGATAGGACGAATAGGAGCGATGTTAATGGTGAGATTTAAGATAGTAGGAGTAGGTGCTTCTACTGCTTCTTGAGTGGATTGTATTTGAGTCTCCAGCTCTTGGATTCGGTTTTCTAAAAGATTGATTCGAGATTGGGCCTGGATGTCTAGTGAACTGAGTGAAGGCGCGGGAGCATCAGGGGGAGTTGTTTGGAAGTCTTGGGTTTGTAGTTTTTTGACTTGAGTTTCGAGTTCGTCGATACGATTTTGGATTAGGTCAATCCGAGGGTCGGTTTGAGGAACGATAGCGTATTCTTGGATAGGCGGAGTCACGATTTGGATAACTTGCGGGGTTGAGCGAGTTAGTTTGTCTTCGAGTTTTTGGGTGCGGTTTTCTAGTGAATTAAATTGGCTTTGGGTGGGGAGTTTTTCAAGAGAAGACTCTAGGGCGGAGGCGGTAGATTTCAATTCTTGTTGCAGCGAGTCGTTTTGGTCACGGAGGACTTGGGTTTGGGTTTCGAGATTTTCAATATGGCCTTGTTGGGTGGTGATTTGGGTTTGTAAGTCCGAAATCCGGTTGTGGAGTTCTCTTTGGGAGAGGAGAATTTCATCTAGATTCTGGATGATGATGTGAGGGTCTGAGTCAGGTAAGGTGAGCGCGGGTTGAGGGCGGTTGTTGGCTGATTCCAAGTCGGAAACGCTGTAACTTGTGATGTCACGGGGAGTGCAGCTGCCCATGGTGAAGGCCATCAGGCCAATGAACGCCCCACGGGCGATGGCCTTACGTTTGGCG
>CAYXHB010000074.1:0-4046 GCA_964464795.1 uncultured Gammaproteobacteria bacterium | reverse complement strand
CCCAAATGAAAAAATCGCCAAATCTCTCAAATACGCCAACCGCCGCTCTCTCCCCTACGCTATCATCCTAGGTGAAACCGAACTTGAATCCCAAACCTTCAGCCTCAAAAATCTCGCCACAGGTGAACAACAAACCTTCCCGCTTAGCGAGCTTGACCAAATCCAATTTTAAACTTCCAACTGTAGCCAAACTCTCATTAAAATGCTACAATACTCTTCGTTTATGAAAGCTAATATTCACCCTAACTACAACTCAGAAGTTCCTGTCACTTGCGCTTGTGGCAACACTTTCACTACAGGTTCAACTCTAACTGAAATCAAAGTAGAGCTATGTGCAGCTTGTCATCCTTTCTTTACCGGTGAAGTTCGATACGTCGATCTTGCTGGCCGAGTTGACCGGTTTACTGCCAAACTCGCCAAACACGAAGAAACCAAATCCGCAGCCAAGACATCCAAAACTACCAAAACCAAATCCTCATCCAAAACCCAAGACCCCATGTCCCTCAAAGACATGCTACAGCATGCCAAGAAAAACCTCACCAAAGCCGAGAACTAACTCAATCCTTCTTCCTTCGCACCCGCGCCTGTTAATATAAATTTAGGCTATGTCAAACTATCTTGAACTGCAAATCAAAGATTTAGAAACCAAAATCAACGAAGCTACCGAACTCAAAAACAATGAGCCGGAGATGGCCGACCTAGTGGACGAAGAAATCAAATTACTCCAAACCCAACTCCAACAATTCCGTCAGGCCTTACATGGAGGAAACCAAGACCCTGACAAGCCCAACAGCAATATCGCCATTGTAGAAATCCGCTCTGCCGCCGGCGGCGAAGAAGCCAAGCTCTGGGGTCAAGACTTGCTGCGCATGTACGTCCGTTACGCCCAAATCAAAAACTGGCAAATCGAATCTCTAGATGACAACGTAGTCAAAATCAAAGGCCGCGACGCCTATACGCTGCTACAATACGAGTCTGGAGTCCACCGAGTCCAACGGGTACCCGCTACAGAGAGCCAAGGACGTATCCACACCTCAACCGCCACAGTCGCAGTCTTGCCGGAAATCAAACCTGCCCAAGTCGAACTCAAAAACGACGACATCGAATTCATAGCTTTCAAACGCTCATCCGGAGCCGGCGGCCAAAACGTCAACAAAGTCGCCACCGCTGTCCGTATCACCCACAAACCAACCGGCATTGTCGTCGAATGTAACCAAGACCGCTCCCAACACGGCAACCGCGAAATAGCTATGCAAATTCTCGCCGCCAAACTCTGGGAAATCCAAGAGCAAGAACACGCTGACAAACTGGGAGTCGCCCGTCAATCCATCGGCCGCGGCATGCGCAGCGAGAAAATCCGTACCTATAACTACCCCCAGAATCGAGTTACCGACCATCGTATTGGTAAATCATGGTACAACCTGGAGAACATAATCGAAGGCGAATTCGACATTATCACCCAGACACTACAAGAGACTCCCCCTGACCCCAGCCAAGAACTCACCGAGGAAGAGTAAGGGCACGCCTGCGCCCGCCCTTACAGTTTTCTTGTCATTTCGAGCGTAGCCGAGAAATCTCTTGGTTTGGAATGTGTTCAAACAAACAGCCAAGAGATCTTTCGACTCCACTTCGTTACGCTCAAGATGACAACGCTGGAGGTCTTTCCTTACATCTTCGTTCACTCGTCCTTATTCTTTTTCCTACTCCGCCCCTTTCAACTCAACCGTCACTCTATGACTCTCACCATCCCGCCAATACTCCACCTCAACTCTATCCCCTACTCTCTTTTGGCTGATTAACCCAGCCAAACCGTTATCAGCGTCTTTCACATCCTGCCCGTCAAATTTAGTCACAATATCTCCAGCCCGCAATCCCCCCACTCCAGCCGCACTATCCGCCACCACTTCTTCCAAATACGCCCCTTGAGGAACTTCATTGAGAATAGCCGCTCTCTCACTTACCATTGAATAACTCACACCCATATAGGCCCTGCTCCCAAATCCACCTCTTGTTTCAAACTGCTCCAGAGCCTCTTTCACCAGATTAATCGGCAACGCAAATCCTATATTTTCACTTCCGCTAGCTACCGCCACATTCACCCCTATAACTTGTCCCGCGCTGTTAAGCAAAGGACCACCAGAATTCCCAGGATTAATAGCCGCGTCCGTCTGGATGACATTATCCAACTCCTCGGCCTGACGGAATCCGTCTCTAGCTACAATCCCTCTCCCCAATCCCGATATCACTCCCGTAGTCACGGTATGACGAAACTCTCCCAACGCTGTCCCAATGGCGATCACCGACTGACCGACTTTCAATTGTTCTGAATCCCCCAGTGCCAAAGTAGGCAGGTTACTAGCCGTTATTTTCAAGATAGCCAAATCATTCAAGGGGTCGCGGTCAATTTGCTCAACCGGATATTCCTGGCCGTCTTTGGTAATCACCACATACTCGGCATCACGGTCTTGCACCACATGCCGATTGGTCACCACTAACCCATCTGCTTTAACCACAAACCCAGACCCAATATCCCGCTCAATTTGCCGCTCACCAATAGATGGTTGTTGCTGGCGAAAAAACCCAAACGGATCAAAAAAAGGATCACTCCCGCGCAAAAAAGTCTGCGTCTTTTTAATCCCCACTGTCACCACCGCTGGGCTTGATTGCTCGGCCACGCTAATCACATATGACTCCTCATTAAGTACAGTTCTCGATAACGCTTCCATCTGTGCGTTAGAAGCTGCAGGCAACTCAATCCCAAGCCCCGACGCAATTCTGTCCAACCCTCGGATTCCCCAAACTCTCTCTACCATCGCCCCACCAATAAACAAACACATCAAAAACACACCTACAATAATTCCTAGTAAAAAATTCCTGTTCATCAATTTCATAGTTCTATCTAACCTCAGACATTCTAAAACATCAAGATGAGAAAAAGCTGAAAAAACATCCTAAAGTCTATGCTTGTCAGGTGGGCACATTTTCCTCGTCATTGCGAAAGCAAAAATTATCAATTTTCTTTCTAAATCAATTTGTGCATGTGGCAATCTGGTATTCTTGTTTTTCTCCAGCTGCCGCATGTCCCAGACCTCGTATCAAGCACGGGGAGACGAAAAAATACAAGTATTTGTCATTTCGAGCGTAGCCGAGAAATCCCTTGGTCTGTGGTATTTCCATTCATACTTCTTACATCACTCATCTTTATTCTATTTTCCTTTTTTCCCTCCTTGAGCAAAAGCCCCAAACCTCTTACCATTAATCTATGTTTATCTACACGGTAATCACTACTCCTCTAACCTCCAATCCCAACATCTCCAGTAGCTTCCCCCTCACCGACATCTTCGGCCTTATCTCCCGCGCTATCGGCTGGTCTCTGATGATTGGCGCTTTGGTACTCTTCCTCTGCATTATCGTCTACGGCGTCCAGTGGATAAACTCAGGCGGAGACACAGCCAACGTCACCGCTGCCCGCACCAAAATAACCAACTGCCTCCTGGGATTTGCTGTCCTGTCGCTCGTCTACGCTATCACTACCCTAGTCCAACACTTCTTAGGCATCAGTGTCTTCCAGGCACCTAACACCGCCTTTGTACCTCCTGCAGTACCAGCGGCCTCATGCGGACAAACTGGTGCTGCCTGTAGTGCGTCTTCACCCTGCTGCACAGGGTATAACTGTAGTGCCGGAGGCACATGTGTAGCTGTAGTTCCACCTCCAGGCCCGCCGGGAGGTGGTGGAGGACCTCCCATACCATCCACGCCTACTCCGACACCTATGCCACCAACTCCAACTCCTCTACCAGGCCCATCAGTCGACAACTTAGATCTCAATGGCCCCTATCCGCCCATTATTAATGTATCAAAAACGTATCAAATCTTTGGTGTAAGCGTTGAACCACACTCACCTGACCCATACATCGAAATAACTTTTACCAAACCAGATGGGACAATAGTTTTACAACGTAATGCCAATACAAAAGGCACAACTTACGAATTTGGCTTCTATCCATCAAATTTAGGCGTAGGCGAATACACGTTTCAAATATACT
>CAYXHB010000073.1:0-4246 GCA_964464795.1 uncultured Gammaproteobacteria bacterium | reverse complement strand
ATGAAACAATCCATTGCCTATTTCTCCATGGAGATTGGTCTTGACCAGGAAATCCCCACCTACAGTGGTGGTTTGGGAATTCTAGCGGGCGACACTATCAAATCTTCTGCGGACCTCAACATTCCTATGGTCGGCGTTACCCTCTTGTACCACAAAGGCTACTTCGACCAAACTTTCAATGACAATTATCAAATTCCCCAACCTGTCACCTGGAATCCTCAAACCAACCTCGAACTCCTCCCCAACCGCGTCACAGTAGAGATTGAAGGCCGCACCGTCCATCTCCAAGCCTGGCGTTATCAAGTTCAAGGCGCCCAAGGGCACAAAGTACCCGTAATTTTTCTCGACTCGCGTTTGCCGGAAAACTCGCAGTATGACCAAACCCTCACCGACAGCCTCTACGGCGGCGACCACTGGTATCGCATGTGTCAGGAAATTGTTCTTGGTATCGGCGGCCTGCGCATGCTCAAAGACTTAGGTCACGAAATCACCAAATACCACATGAACGAAGGCCACGCGGCTTTCTTGGTCCTTGAACTCAACCGCATCTATCGCGACCAAATGAACAAATCCACCTGCGACCAAGAATGCGTCATCTCTATCAAACAACACTGCGTCTTCACCACCCACACTCCCGTCCCAGCAGGCCACGACTTATTTGAAATTGAATGGGTACACCGCGCCCTCGGAGATGATTACTCAATCGATAACCTCAACTGCCTCCAGGATAACAAACTCAACATGACATTACTGGCCATGAACCACTCCGCCTACACCAACGGCGTAGCCAAGAAACACGGTGAGGTTTCATCCCAAATGTTCCCTGGCTATGAAATAAACGCTATCACCAATGGTGTCCACGCCACCACTTGGGTCTGTCAGCCTTTCCAAGAGTTATTCGACCAATATATAGAAGGCTGGCGCGAAGACAACTTCATGCTCCGTTACTCCCTCAACATTCCCGACCGAGATATCTGGCATGCCCACGAGTCAGCCAAATCAGACCTCATCAAACACATTAACCAAAAGACCAATGCTAACTTCCGCGAAGACGTCCTCACCATTGGCTTTGCCCGCCGTTTCGCAGTCTACAAACGAGCTGACCTTATCTTCTACGATTTGGAACGGCTCATCAAAATCAGTGAAGACGTCGGCGAACTCCAAATCGTCATGTCAGGCAAAGCCCATCCCAAGGACAGCCCCGGCATCGACAAACTCAAATCCATCATCGAACTCATGGAAGCCAACAAACTCCGCCTGCGCATGGTTTTCCTTCCTGACTATGAAATTAACACCGCTAAACTCTTAGTTGCCGGCAGCGACATCTGGCTCAACACCCCTCTACGTCCTCATGAAGCCTCAGGCACCTCAGGCATGAAAGCTACGTTGAACGGTGTCCTCAACTTCTCGGTTCTTGACGGCTGGTGGCTCGAGGGCTGGGTCGAGGGTGTCACAGGCTGGGCTATCGGCCCAATGCCCTCAGACAACGGCCACGACGACGCCTCCCAAGATGACGAGGATTTATACGAAAAACTCAAACACAAAATCATCCCCACCTACTATCAAGACCGTTCTCACTGGATTTACATGATGAAACACTCCATCTCTCACAACGGCGCTTTCTTCAACACTCAGCGCATGGTCAGTCAGTACCTGACGAATAGTTGGATGCGCTAATGCCTCTCCAACCCCAACAACTTCTCCTTAATCTCCAACCCTCCCCCATATCCACCCAATCCCCCATCACTTCGAATAATCCGATGACAAGGGATTACAATTGGTAATTTATTTGCTCCGCACGCACTTCCCACGGCTCTCACAGCCTTACTGTTAATTCTCCGAGCTAGCTCCAAATAACTAATTTTCTCTCCGTAAGGAATCCGCATCATCTCGCGCCATACTTTTTTCTGAAACTCTGTTCCTTCAATTTTCAAATTTAAATCAAACTCTCGTCGCTCACCGGCCAAGTACTCATTTAATTCTTTTATCACTTTCTCCACATATCTTTTTTCTCTTTCACTTCCAGACACCTCTCCTATTTTCCCAAACTCAACCCCCACCAAACTCTCGTTTTCAACTTCAACTCTCAACCACCCTATCTGAGAACTAACATTAACTTTCATTCCCTTATCATACCCCGAAACGCAACAGACTAATCAACCAATCCCATTTGTTTCATCCTCATAACTATTTCGTCTTTATCTTGCTTTCTTACGAAAAAGTGATTCACAAAGCTAAAGTTTCCATACTCCGAATCCGACAACACACTATTAATATCACCACTGGATAACAAATCATTAATAGACAAATAATTATCAGCTAAATAATCCACTACATATTCTCCCGGAAGCAATCCATATATAAACTGACCTGTATTATAAACAACTATTTTGGGCTTATTACTGTCCAAATCTTCAAGTAATCCTTGTTGAATAACCGGTGACTTATCCATTGGTGGAATCAAAAAATACCATCTCGAAGACAACTTTGACTTAAGATACAAAACCTCCTCAGGATAAAACGGTCCTACATAAAAATACTCATCTTCCCGCAACAAACTGTTTAGGAGATGAGCGATTGAAGGTCTATCATAAATTAAAGGTAACTCTCCCATGTACTGACCGTACCATTTACTATAAGCATTTTTAAACAAAAATAACCCCAAAAACACAAAATACAATCCCAAAAGTAACAAAATAAATGCATAAATGACATTACGGGCGTTGTAACGACCTTCATTAATTCTCCTCCAAACAAACTGAAGGGCAAAGACACCATTAAATAAACCAAGCATATGATAAATAACAGCCTGATAATCAGTTTCTTTCGTCAAATATGGATTAGCTCTACCGCAAACAAAAACTAACAACCCCAAACTCAAAACAAATAACAAAAACTTCCTTTCAAAAAACAAAATAATCAGTAGCGAAAAGCTGGCCAAAGCTAAAGAATGCGAAAACGGATTCCCAAAACTTAAATCCTTAACGAGGCCAAGAACCGCCATAAAGTTTTCCAAGAAATTGGAAAAAATCGTCAACCCGACCCTGATAGGATTAGAAGAACTGTGCCCAGAATCGCCACCCAAATAAAACTCTCTCATCAAAGAAACAGTTTGATAAAAATAGTCATTCCAGCTGTTAGTAATTAGAAAATAAGCTCCAAAAAACAAATACGGAATAAGTAATATACCTGCATATAGATAGAAATATTTTCCGAATCTGAAGTTATTACTTCTAAAAAAATAAAAAGTCATCACAAAATAAATCACCAATATCGCATATATGTATGCCAGCGAAGTGAAAAAGACCAATCCCGACAACAACGATATCACAGCCACATCACTCCATCGCAAAGACAATCTTCTCCAAATAATCAAAAAAAGCAATATATATGCAGGCAGTAGCAAAAAACCTGCCAATGTGTCAGCTAACAACATATGACTCCAGTTATATGTTTGCCCAATCGAATAAAACAACAAATACGCCAAGTAAATGTAACCCTCTTTTTTACCAAACCGCTTGACCAAATACACAAAAAACATTCCAGATAAAACAAAATAAACCAGCCCCAACCCAGTTCTAAACCCTACAAAAGAATCACCGCTAAAAAAGGTAATTATTGCAGCAAAAAAATATCCAAACGGTCCATGATTTGAAAAAAAGTCACGATACGGCAGCATTCCATGATTTATGTAATTTCCGCCTACAATTTTGACATATTCGTCAGGATAAAAAGTCCAAAAACTATTCATAATAAAAACACACATAAGCACTCCCAATAGCAAAACTATTAACCAATTTCTCCCGACTTTTGAAATCACATCTGAGGCATTTATCCTAAAAAGATAATCAAATTTCATATTTCTATCATCATACTTTCCCTATCGCCTCACCGCAACTATCGCCATAAACAACGGAATCTCGGCTCTGGCCCTATTCTCCATTCTAGCTGCCTTTCCTTCACTTTGTTTGTCACTAGTCCATTCCTCAATCGTCTCAATTACCAATCCTGCGCTAGCCAGTGCTTGGGCGTAAAAACTAATCGGCACATGGTACGACCATGTCATAGCCGATTGAGACTGTCCAGGGTGCATAGTGATGGGAATCTCCAAAGGCGTTAAATACCTATTTATGTAACGATACTGGATTTTGTTAGTATGCTCCCCCCAACCACTTTGCCTGGGGATTCTAAACGCCGGATGATTGAGAACTAACACCATTCGTCCTCCTTCACCTAAGGCTGACCC
>CAYXHB010000072.1:0-4255 GCA_964464795.1 uncultured Gammaproteobacteria bacterium | reverse complement strand
TTCGTGAGGTGGCAGGGGATTTAATAGATGAAGGGAAGACGGATTTGATGGCTGATGAGACAAGCAGGGTGTTAACGTATTTGGCTTGCCGGGGGGCGATTAAAGGCGGTCAAAAATTGACGGAATGGGAGATGGGAAGGCTGGTGGATGATTTGCACAAATGCACTCTGCCATATACGTGCCCTCACGGCCGGCCAGTTGAGATTGTGATTACTTGGAAGGAATTGGAGAAGATGTTTTTGCGAGTGGGGATGTAGATTTTGAAGTCTAAATTAGTGTAAGGTAGTGATAGTTATGAGTGAAAAAAATAATCATGAACTAGCTATATTTGCAGGTGGGTGTTTTTGGTGTTTGGAGAGTGCTTTTCGAGAGATGAAAGGTGTGGCTCGTGTAGTAAGCGGTTATACGGGCGGGACAATCCCTAATCCGACTTATGAGCAAGTCTGTAGCGGCACGACCGGCCACGTGGAGGCGGTCGAGATTGAGTATGACCCTGGGCAGGTGACATATGAGGAGTTGCTGGAGCGCTATTGGCTGAATATTGACCCGACTGATGCGGGAGGGCAGTTTGTGGACAGGGGTAGTCAATATCGGAGCGTGATTTTTGTGATGAATAAACAGCAACAGGCGGCAGCTGAGGAATCAAAGCGAAAACTAGGGCTTGACCCAAGGTTTAAAAGGCCCGTCGTGACGGAGATTAAAAATGCGGGAATTTTTTACCCAGCTGAGGAGTATCATCAGGAGTATGATAAGAAATTCCCTGGACGGTATAAGCTGTATGTCTGGGGTTCAGGACGGGAGAGTGGGTTGAAACAGCTATGGCAAGACGGTCAGGCTAATCCAGATATGGATTGGGAGACGATTGAGAATGAAGCCATGATTGTGAATCCGTTGAGTTTGGTTGAGGTTGAGCGGGAGGAGGAAGTTGACGTAGAGGAAGAGCCTAAGGTTGAGGATGTAAATACACCTGATGAGGAAAATGTACAGGAGCCAGGAGAGGCTGAAATACCACCGCCTGATGTGGTAGATGAGGAACCTAAGGTGACTGAACAAGAGGTGATGTTGGAAGCGGAGGAAGCTGGTGTGGCTGTTGTTGAAAGCGAGATTGAGGTGCAAACCGAGCAAGATATGCCAGAGGTGGTAAGGTTTGGAGCTGATGTTAAAACAGAGCAAGCGCAGCCTCTGGCGGCACAACCGGAACCTGTGTTAGCAGTGGAGCAGCCTGAGGAGACTACGGTTAAGGAAAAAGATGTTAAATCAAAAGAGAAAGAAGTGGTTAAATTCCTGCCTAAAGAGGAGCCGGTTGTGCAGTTGGAAGAAGGGGATGATGTGGAGAGAGTTGCTGAAACTACTGCTGTGGAAGATAAAGAAGAAACAGTTAATATGGAGTTAGCGGACTTGGAAGTTGGAAGAGAGGAAGAGCAAGCGGCAGCAGAAACGATAAGTGAGGAGGAAAGACTTGCTCGAATCGGGAAGTTAACGCCGATGCAGCAGCAAGTAACGCAGCAATGCGGGACAGAGCCGCCGTTTGCTAATGAGTATTGGGATGAGAAGCGGGAAGGGATTTATGTGGATATTGTGTCGGGTGAGGTGTTGTTTAGCTCTCAAGATAAATATGATTCAGGGACAGGGTGGCCGAGTTTTACTAAGCCGGTTGGTAGCGAGACTCTGGTTGAGGAAGAGGATACGTCGGGGTTTGTGAAGAGAATTGAGGTTAAGAGCCGACAGGCAGGTTCGCACTTGGGGCATGTGTTTGGCGATGGACCCAAAGAAGCTGGGGGGCTGCGTTATTGTATTAATAGCGCGGCGCTGCGATTTATTCCCAAAGAAGAGATGGAGAAAGAAGGGTACGGAGAGTGGGGAAATGAGATATAATATGAGTTATGAGTGGAGAACAAAACCCCGGCGGAAATCAAAATCCTGAAGGCTTGACGAGAAGAAATTTTTTGAAAATATCAGGTGCGATGGCTGGGGCCGCAGTTCTGGAAGCTGTGCCTGGACGGATGTTTGCAGCGGGAGCAGAAGAAAACCAGCCATTGAAAAGTAATGAAGCTGAACAAGTTGAAGACTGGAGCTATGACGGAGTTATATCGAGCGTGAAAAATGTATCAAGTGAGTATATTGCAGGATTGGATAAGGATGAGCTGGAGTTGGAGGATTTGCAAGTTTTGGCTGGAGCTTGGAGTGAGATTTTGGGCGGTTCGGCCGCGAAGGACATAAAGATTAATCGTAAAATTGCCAATGTATGGAATGCGATGTTGGGGAGTGAAATGACAAGAGGGAGTTTGGAGAAGCTGTTTGTGCATGACACTGAGAAAGCCTTTTTGGTGGGCGGGATTGTGAAATCTAATGCGAAAGAGTTGCAGGAATTACAGTCAGAACCGATGTCAGACGATTTGGCAGACTGGATTGTAGATGGTGATGTTGACTTTAGACAAGTTGTGAAAGGTGAAGATGATAATCATGGAACTGATACATCTGCCGTCGCTTGGGATGAGAGTTTAGATAAACGAAAGTACAAGCCAATAAGGGCGGTAGTGATGAATTTGTCTAATAACCCTATAGATGTAGAGATTTATAGAAATTCTGGAAGTGAGGCTTTGGATACGATGATGAGCTTAGTGGTTGGTGTAGATAAAAGCAGCTGGCAATGGAACGAGCAAACCAAGAGCTTCGAGGTGCAAAAAGACGGTAAAGCCAAATCAGCCATCAACGAAGCACTGGGTGAGTTGCATTCCAATAGAGCTGACGAGTTAGTGGGATTGGAAGAGGAAATTTTGGGGGTTCAGGAAGTGAGGCAAAATAGAGAAGTGGCGCATGGGATGTGGGAGAAGATGAAGAGGAAGGTTGTACGTGGCAATAAATTTGGTGTTTATTTGGAAGATATATTGATAGAACAAGAAGTACTTGATGATGAAGAATTAATGGAGAATCAAGATGCGATTGTTGATTTGATGAAGGATTATGTTGGTTTATATCTAAACCCCGATTATAGACTGAGTCCGAGATATAAAGATGTTGTTAGAATGGCACGGTTGGCGAGCGTGGGAAACATAATTGCTGAACAGGTGAAAATAATCAAAGATGGTAATCATGTAGATCAGAGTGGTGATTATCATCAACCTTGGCCTCGAACAAGAGAGCGGGGAAATGTTGACTGGGAGAAGGTGGATTTTGCATTGGTACAAAAGAGAAATGAAGGTTATTTTTATCAAAAAGGTCCAGTTGAAGATTATGATCAAAGACAATCTGGAGAGAATGGCAGTGTGTTTATGCCTGGCAGAGCTTTGGTGGCTAATTGGATAGTGGGTAGTCAAACAATGGAGCAATCATATAATGAGTTGGTGAGAGATTTTTTGAGTGTGATGGTTAATACTAGATCTGACAATGCTTGGTTTGCTAAAAAAGACGGTATTTGGAATGGGGGTTTTGCTGCAGATGCCTTTGGCAATGTACATACCGATGGACACAGCGGGGAGAGACTGCCAAGTGAGTTGTATGGCGACTTAGTGAGGATGGAGAAATCGGACGATAATTAATTAAGAGCTTGGAGTTTGTTTTTCGGAGAGGTTGTTTGAGGTTTCGGGTGTTGAATCAGAAGTCGGTTTAAGATTGTTGGGGTTTGGTGATGAGAATTTGTTGTGAGTAGTAGAGAGAATAACGATAACAATTAGGATTCCAAACCCAAGTCCTAACCAGGGGATAAAGGGGTAGCTTTCGGTAAGACGGCTTTCGGATGCATCGCAGTGGTCGCCAATCTTGTCTCCATCAGTATCCTGTTGTCTGGGATTGGGGTGGTCTGGGCAGTTATCGATGTTGTTTAGAATACCGTCGAAGTCAAAGTCTTCACAGGCGTCTCCGATGCCGTTGTTGTTGCGATCCAGTTGGTCGGGGTTGGATGTAGAGCAGTTATCATGTGTGTCAGGAATACCGTCGTTATCCTGGTCTGCAAGTTGATAGTCTGGGTTGGGGCTGAGTTGGAGATTTTGGATTGTGAGTGAAGGGGTAGTGGCACTGTAGTTTCCTGGGGTCAGATATGGGTTGTTAGGATAGCGGTCGGTGTCAAGATAGACTTGATAGGTTTCGTTGGGGCGGGCAAGAAAACGGAGGCCGGTTTGAGTTTGGGATGAGCGAGCGTTGGTGGAGAAATCAATGGCTGAGATGCGGATGGGCTGTTTGGAAGTGATGGATACTTCCCAAATTTGGGAAGAGGTGTAAGGAAATGAGATAGCGCCTGAGGGTGGATAAGGCGCTT
>CAYXHB010000071.1:0-4255 GCA_964464795.1 uncultured Gammaproteobacteria bacterium | reverse complement strand
TCTTCTATAATGGGACGCATAACTTCTTCGGGTTCCCACAAGCCCCAGTAGGTTAGAGTGACAGGTTGAGTTCCTGTAGTAGATGTGCTTTGGGTAGGGTTAAACCAAAACCAATAAGCCGCGGCGGCTCCACCGCCAATGATGAGCAAAAAGAGCAGCAATAAACCAATGATTTTACCGGCAGAGCCGCCGGAAGGAGGGGTGATAGCTACAGAGGTAGGTTGGGTAGGCGGTACTACTGGAGGAGGAGTAACTGGAGTGGGGCTTGGAGAAGGATTGGAGACAGGAGAAGCACTAGATGGTGGAGTGTCTAGTGATGATGACTGGCTGGTAGGTGCAGTAGAGAGAGGTGGACTACTGGGCTGTGGTGAGGAAAGCGGCAAAGTAGAAGCTGGTGAGTTAGAAGAACTTGGTTGTGAAGCAAGTGGAGGTAAGGGCGAAGGCGAAGTCTGAGTAGGAGATGGAGATGCTTTAGGTGGCTCGGAGACCAATCCCTGTAGAGAAGGTGACGTTGAAGATGTGACGGGAGATGGAGCTACATCGGGCGTGGGAAAGAGCGAGGAGCTGTCTTTGGCAGGTAGTGTCGACGAGGATGAAACAGAAACTGACGGAGATGCAGGTTGGTTGAGTTTTTCCTGAGGTGAGGTGGAAATTGAACTGCCTGAAGGTGCAGGCGTAGTTGGTTTGGCTCCCAACGGAGGTAGAACCGCAGGGCCTGAGGAAGAAAATGACGACTGAGACGAGGAACTTGGAGGTGCAAGCGGCGGGGTCGAAGGAGTCGTTAGCGGAGGTGGGGATTGAGGTGCAGACGGGGAAATAGATGGCTTGGCGTCGGAAGGTAAATTTTCACCGGATGGCGGCGAGGCGGGAGTTGCTTGGGGCTGGTTGCTGGAAACTGGGGGCATAGAGGGAGAAGGACTGGAGACGCCGGATGAGTTGTTTGGCGGCGCGGATGGGTTATTGGTGGGTTTGTTGGAGTTATCCATAGGGGCGAGGCTTTTGTTCATATTACCTAGATTGCCCTACTTGGTGCAAGGGGAATTTGATTTTTTGCAAACCGCAATCATCTTGGGGATTATTTTTTAGGCGGTAACTATAATAGAATATTGATATGGGAAAAAATGCTGCATCCAATGTTTCATGGAAAAATAAATTTTTGACTCACTTATCGTGGATGGCGGTGAGCTTGTTGATGTTAGTTTTGGTTATCGGGTTGGGAGTCTTGGGGTGGCTATTCTATTATAAGTCTAGGGCTTTGCCTGGTTTGCAGATTATGCAAACTGCTATCGGAGGAAATACCCGTGAACAGATTGAGAATCTGGTTGAGCAGAAGTTAGGCGAACAGGAGACAGTGGTTACTTTAACCTCCGGAGCTAGGAAGTGGGAAATTGACTTGAGTGAAGTTAATTACAAAGTCGATATCCAGCGCACGGCTTACAACAGTCTGGCTTGGGGGAAAGAATGGCCGTCTATCTTGCAAGTGGTTTCTCTGTCAGGAAATACCCAAGACATACCGTTAGTTTATGCTGTTGACCATGGATTGCTGGAAGAGAAAATAAGAATTATTCAGGAAGAGATTGACTCCCCTGCTATTGAGCCGGAAATTCAGGTTTCAGAGAATGGCGCGATTACAGCCCAACAAGGAACTCTGGGGCGGGAGGTTGAGAGTGAAAAGTTAGCCCAGAAAATAGCTTACTTGATGACCTGGAGGAACGAAGGGGAAATTGAAATTCCAGTCGTGGAAAAAGATTTGCGGGTGAGTGAAGAAAAGTTAGAGGCTGCCACAGAAAGAGCGGGCAAATGGCTAGGGAAATCTTTGGTGTTGAGCTATGGGGAAAATGAAATAGTGTGGTCAGGAGCAAAACTGGCGGGGTTGGTAAATATAAATCAAGGTTTTTCGTTAAACAAAATATTGGACGCAAGTGAGCTGTTGGCTGAGTCGGTCAACAGACCGGCCAAAGATGCGGTGTTTGAGTTTGACAACGATACCGGACGAGTGCGTGAATTTAGAGCGCAAGAGAGCGGGTTGGAACTGTCAATTGAGCCTTTTGTACAAAATTTGAACCAAACATTGACGAGACTGGAAACAGAAGCGACTGACAGTGCGGTGATAAATTTACCGATAGTGGAAGCCGCACCAAAAATAACAGCCGAAGGGATTAATAACCTGGGAATTAATGAGTTGCTGGGGATGGGCGAATCGCATTTTAAGGGGTCTATCCCCAGCCGCGCTCACAACATCAACGTATCAGGTACGAGAATTCATGGAATTGTGATTGCGCCGGGTGAGAGTTTTTCGTTTATCAAAGAAGTGGGAGAGATATCGGCGGCAACCGGATACCAGCCTGGGTATATTATCCTCAACGGTCAGACTGTTTTGGGCGACGGGGGCGGAGTGTGCCAGGTATCTACCACGGTGTTTCGGGCGGCGATAAATACCGGATTACCTATAACCCAATGGAAGGCTCATTCATACCGGGTGTCTTATTATGAGCAGCAGTCATATCCAGGACTGGATGCGACTATTTATCCGCCGTCCGTGGATTTGAAGTTCACCAACGACACTCCGGGACATATTCTGGTTCAGACAATGGTGGATTTGGCAAACGGCTATATGAAAGTGGAGATATATGGAACTAATGACGGAAGAGAAGTGGAGACGACGACTCCACGATTGTGGGATATTATTCAGCCGGCTGAAGATATGTACATTGATGATCCTAACTTGCCCATGGGACAAGTAAAACAAACTGAGCAGAGAATTAATGGAGCCAAAGCGGCGTTTGACTGGAAAGTGACCAGAAACGGCGAAGTGTTGCACGAGCGGACTTTTACCAGTGTGTATCGACCTTGGCAGGCGGTGTATTTGCGGGGGACAAAGCCGATTTAATTTGGGGAAAATACCACTTGTTTAGCGAGGACAGGATAAATATAGTTTTAATATGAAAGTTGGAATTTTTCATTACAAAATTGCCAGTACGGACGGAGTGAGTCTGGAGATTGAGAAAAGAGTGGGTATTTTGGAAGAGCTGGGGCATGAAGTTGTATTAGTGGGAGGGAAATTTGACAGGCCGGTAAGTCAGAGAAACTACATGATTGAGGAGTTGGACATAGATAGTGAGGTAAACCGCGAGCTGATTAATATGAGCATTAAGAATGTAAATTTTGACGAAGGACGATTTGAGTGGGTTTTGGAGGAAAAGACAACTTTGATACAGAATAGATTGGCGGAAATATTTGCGAACGAAAATTTTGACCTTGTAATTGTGCATAATATTTTCAGTCTGCCGTTACTAATTTGGGGTGCGGTGGCGTTGAAAAATACAATTGAGAACTTTGGGGTGAAAACAGTGTGTGTGAATCATGATTTTTATTGGGAGCGGGATTATTTTCATGAGTCGGTAAACCCGCGATTGGCTTCTCTACTCATCTCGATTTTCCCGTCCGGAGGAAAGGTGATACATGAAGTGATTAATAGTTTGGCGAAGGATAACTTATATCAAATGCATAAGTTAGAAGCCCGGGTGCTGGGTGATTTTTGGAATTTCGGGCAAAATTTGGGCGGGAAAGATGAATATAATAGCGACTTTTTATCGGCAAATGGAATTGGTGAAAATGATTTGGTTATCTTGCAAGCCACCCGAATTGTGCCGCGAAAGGCGATTGAGATGGCCATCCGGTTGACAGCGAAGCTGAATAAAAAACTGCCGGATTATCTGGGGCAGAAAATTAAGGGAAAGGTTATCAAGGAAGATACCAAGGCTGTACTGGTGTTTTCGAATTATCCTCAGGCTGTGGATGGGGAGACGTATTTTGAGCAACTACTGGCATTGGCCGAAGAATTGAACGTGAAAATTGTGAAGGCGTTTGAGAATATCAGTCTGGAACGGGAAGTTTCTGACGACGGGAGGAAGAAATATTCATTCTGGGATGCGTATGCTTATGCTGACATGGTCAGCTACCCTTCTGTAATTGAGGGATTTGGGAATCAGTTTTTGGAGGCGGTGTTTTTTAGGAAACTAGTGGCTTTGTTTGAATACGAAGTTTTCCAAGCTGATATTAAGAAAGAGGGGTATTTCTATGTTTATCTGGATGAGAACTGGCAAAAAGAGAATGGGTTGTATGTGTTTGACGAGAAGAAAATTGAGCTGGCAGCGGAAAACGCTCTGCGGATTTTGGGGAATGAAAAGTTGTTGGAGGAAATAACCAGCTTTAATTTCGAGAGTGCCCGTAGGTATCATGATTTGAGCTTGTT
>CAYXHB010000070.1:0-4362 GCA_964464795.1 uncultured Gammaproteobacteria bacterium | reverse complement strand
TCTCTAGCCTCGCGTATCCCTTGCGCGGTTTCGTAAATTATTTTCTCCAAATCCTGCTCACAAAAGAAACCAAAAGCCTCGCCTTCAATAATATCCTGGTTGTCTTTGAGCTTAATAATCTCACCCAGTTTCACCACTGCTTCGCCCAACACTTCTACACAAGAGAGGAGTTGGTCATGCCTGATAGTCAGCGCCATGTAATAATCATACACATCATCTCCGCTTTCAATCTCCGCGGCCTTGGACGCCACCGAAAACTCGAATCTCTCACTGCTGTCCACATGGTCGTTTATCCACCCACGGATGGTCTGCGGCATGCTCATTATCTGCTCAACGCCTTTATTCCAGACTTGATACTCTTTTTCTCTATCTCGGCTGGCAATATAGTCGGATAAGCTATGCCACCTGTCCACGTTATCAGTTCCATGCACCCAAAAAGTTACCCAATTAAGCTGCCTGGTCAGTTTATCGTAGACATAAGACCGCAACTCTTCTTTATCAATTTTTTGTTGGTTGTCCAAGAACTGATTGGCAATTTGGGCGGGGGTATTCATACAAAAATACTTTCTCAAGAGGATATAGTTAGTGTACAGTAATTATCATGATATCTAAAAAAGTTAATTCCTTTCTAGACACAAAACATTTATCGAGATTTATCAGCTTCTCTCTATTTTGGATTTTCACTCTTGTTTTTTTTACCCCTCAAGTTCATGCAGCGGATAAATTTACCTTTAACAACTTTACAGCTGGATCCAAATACGCTGGAGTTCCTTTTTTCGTCACCATTTACGCGCGTCATGCCAACGACCAGATTGACGTTAACTTCAACGGTTCCGTTCAACTATCAGACGACACTGGCACTATTACTCCTAACCTCACCGGCAACTTCCAATCAGGTGTCTGGCACGGCACTGTCACTATTACTCAAGCAGATAATAGCAACCAAATCGTGGTCACTCATATACCTCTCACTGCTACATCGTCTAGTTTCCCGGTTTTAGCTGATGACCGAATTAAGTTCCTCACTATCACCGCTGGCAATAACCAAATCGGCCTGGTTAACAACACGCTGTCAACTCCGCTTACGGTCCGAGTCGTCGATCCTTTTAACAACCCGCTCTCGAACGTTGGGGTAAACTGGGCTATTACCAGTTACCCGCCCGGGGCTACTCACCAACAACTTAACAATCTTGCTAGCAACTCCAATGCGTCAGGATACGCAACCAGCACCTTAACTCTAGGGCGCAAAAAAGGCACTTATATCGTTACCGCAACTCTCAACAGTGGAGTTACTAACGCGGCTACATTCTATGCCACTGCCAACCCCTCGAGTTTGATTTCCATTATGATTTCGCCTTCCTGGGCCACTGTGCCAATTAGCAACTATTTCCCTTTTTCTGCCAAGGGATACGACCTTTACCTAAACGAAATTGACTTGGTTTCCCCCACTTGGACTGTTATCAACGGCGGCGGCACTATTGACTCAACTGGTATTTTTTACGCCGGCCCCGCGGCCTCAACTTATCTCAACACCGTCCGTGTCCAATCAGGCAGCGTAGGCACCACCGCCTCAGTTACTGTAATTGAAACCGGCGGCTCAGGTTCAGGTCTCCCCACTCCTACCCCGACCGAGGGTCCCACCATCACCCCGCTACCGACTTTTACTCCCACGCCGACCCCAACTCCCACGCCTACACCTGCGGCTGGAGTTCTCGACTCCGTTAGCATTGACCCAGAGATAATCTCAGCCCTACGAGGAGCCACTATCCCTATTACAGCCGAAGGACTAGATATATTTGGCAATCCAGTTACCGGAGTCAACTACACTTTTGAAGTTACCGGCGACTTAGGAGTTCTGAGCCAGGCTGCCGGTAACAGTGTATTACTAACAGCCTCCGAGAGCGGTATCGGCACCGTCACCATCACCGCTACTCAAGGGAATATTGCCCGAACCGCTAGGATTGTCGGTAGTGTTGGAACCGGCTTAAACCGCCGACTTGTAGTCGAAGATATCCAGAGTCCTCAAACCGTGGGTCAACCTTTTCTCATCTCCATCGCGGCTCGTAATTCCCTCAACGAGTTGATTACCGACTATGCAGGTCCTCTGGTCTTAACCGATACTACCGGCACTCTTGACCCTGGAGTGGCCAGTCCCTCAACCGAAGGTCTATGGTATGTCCAAGGGATTATTACTCTTGCCCATCCGGAAGTAGTTATCAGTGTAGCCGGTGACGGCATGGTCGGAGTCAGTAATATTTTCGAAGTCCAAGGCGACCCTAAAATGGTTGATATTCTTCCGGGAGGCAGCGGAGGGGCGGGCTTGGGGGCTGGTGGAGTTATGGGGGCTTCAGACTCGGCAGCCTTGATTTCCCAACTCTTCAAGACGCAAGGCTTGGATAGGTTCTCAGTTTTGCGCTATATCGGCGCTGGGTTGGCCGCTGGCTTTGGCATCTTAGGCGCCAGTATTGGAGGCGGGATTATGGCCAGCCGTGGACTGGAGGCCATCGGCCGTAACCCTTATGCCAAAGGCAAATTACAGCTCAACCTCTACGCCAGCATCATGGCTTTTGTGACCGCTGCCGGGCTGGCGGTTGCGGCAGCAGTGTTTATTGTAAGATAATCAGTATTAGACAATTTGCGTCTTAACTACTGCCCATGGATGATATTTGGTTAATTTATACCGCCATCACTGCTACTTACATTTTATTACTGGTAGTTTTTTTCTGGCGCCGCACTCGCTCTCACGAAATCGACCTCCAGAAATTCCTAGAGCGCGCCAAGCTCCAGCTTGAAATGCACAAAGAAAGCGTCCACAAACGCCAACAGCAAAAAATCACCAAAGTCATGACCGCTATGAGTATTATGCAGCAGGTGGCCGTGGAAATGGACAAAGAAATCGCCAGACAATACCAAGATACAATTAACGACGCCCGCGCAGAAGCCCAAGTTATCACCAAAAAAGCTCGTGACGAAGCCGAAGCCATCCGCCAACATGCCACTCACGACTTGGATGACTACCGCAAAGAGCGCCTTCATGAAGTCGAAGCCGACTTAGTCAAGCTGGTTATGGACGTTACCCAAAGAGTCCTTGGCAGCACGCTCTCGCGGGAAGAACACGTGGATTTAATCTACAAATCGCTTGAAGAAGTCAAAGCCCAAAAAGTTAAACTCTAACTCACTATGAACCAAGTCCAACTCGCCGCCGAAGGCTTAATCACTTCTCTTTATACCAGCCGCGACCTCAAACGGGTGTCTGTCTTACTCGAATCGTTAAGTGCCAACGAAAGGTTCAAGCAACACATGTACGACGTGGTTACTGACGATAATCTGACCCCGGCTCAGAAGTCCCGCGAGCTCGTTACTCTAATCTCTAAAGTTAATTTGCCGGAGGTAAAAGATTTCTTCACCGCCATGTTTCGCGCCCATGAGTTTTGGCTGTTTGACTCACGCAAGTTTGATCATTTTGACGCTTTCGTCAAAGCTTTCCAGTTTTCGGCAGATAATATCGAGATTGTTTACATTAGCACTGCTATTTCGCTTGATGATAGCGAATTGCGTTCCATTGGCAAATTATTTGCCGCTCTCCTCAAGAAACACGCAGTTCTAAGCCATGTTACCAATCCGGCTATTCTTGGTGGAGCTCAGGTTAGGTTAGGGCATTACGTTTTCGACTACAGCCTCAAAGCCAAGCTAGACCGTTTCCAAAAAAAATGGGTTGACAGTCTGATTACCACGTCAGATCTCTTGCGGGTTGATTAATCAAGTTCCCCTTATGGCCAAAAAACATGTCCGCAAACTAGAAGACTTCCTCAATCATTCCAATCTCAAAGCAGATGGGGCTGATATCGAACTTGTCCCACCACCCAAGGAACTCAAACCAGAAGAAGAATTAAACTTTCAAGATGTCCTGGATTTCACTTTCCCCCAAAGTGCTCGGGGAGAAGTTATCTCCCAAATCGGTCAGGTACAATATGTCGGTGACGCAGTGGCCAAGATTAGCGGCATTGACGACGCCCGTATAGAAGAAATCATCAATATCAAAACTCAAGACGGTATAGTTGCGTCTTTAATTTTAGGTATTGATAAAGGCCTTGTAGAAACCGTGGTGCTGGGTGACTACACCAAGGTCAAACGTGGCGACCAGGCTATCTCAACCGCAACCAAACTTATGATTCCCACCGGCCCTAACATGCTTGGGCGAGTGGTCGATCCTCTGGGCAGGCCGCTTGATAATGCTGGAGAAATAGAGTTCGAACAAATGCGTCCGCTTGAGTTTACCGGCCCTTCCATCATGATGCGTGAGTCGATCAAAGATCCTCTCAATACAGGCTTAATGGTCATAGATGCCACCATTCCGGTAGG
>CAYXHB010000069.1:0-4614 GCA_964464795.1 uncultured Gammaproteobacteria bacterium | reverse complement strand
CCAAAATGTAAGGCTGAGTATTACGCAATCGCGGCGCTCCAGTAGTAGAGTAGCGGGTGTGACCAATCGCATGGCTTCCAACGATATGCCGTAGATTGTCTTCATTAAACACCTGCGCCACCAGCCCCATACCTTTATGCATATGGAGAGTTCCCCTATCGCAAGCCACAATCCCAGCTGCTTCCTGACCGCGATGCTGCAACGCGTATAACGAAAAATAAGCTAATCTAGCCACATCCCGCCCTGGGGCATAAACACCAAACACCCCGCATTCCTCATGTAATTTATCATCTCTTTCACCATCAACCACATTCTCATCTCTCAATCTTTCTCCACCAGAATAACTCATCCCGCTCATCATAGATCTACTAACCTTTAGGTGTCAACCAAACTTTCTTTGTCATTCCTGCCAAATCTCGATGGTCTTCTCATACTTCTCACTTCTTACATCTTTTTTCTTTCTCTCCTCTTCACCCAATTCACATCTCTAATCTGTTAAATTAGTAGTCTTATGTTTCGAAAAGTATTAGTCTTAGCGGCTGTTTTCTTGCTGGCCATTCTCAGTTGGCATCAACTAAAAACCGACACCCAAGTCTCAGGTGCACCACCTTACGGAGAATCACTGGAAGAAACACCCACGAATAATCCTCTTGATTTCTCCAACTGGGTCAGGCCGCCAGGACCGCCCAAAGTCGCCCTCCAGGTTGGCCACTGGCAAAACGACCAAGCCCCAGATGAGTTACATCGCCTGCGCAACAACAGCGGCGCCAGTGGGGGAGGCAAATCCGAATGGGAAGTGAATTACGAGATTGCCAACCTCACAGCCGACCTTCTCCGCGCCCAAGGCATAATAGTCGATATCCTCCCCACGACCATTCCACCATCCTACTGGGCCGATGCTTTCGTGGCTATCCACGCTGACGGCAGCACCGACTCTTCTGTAAACGGCTACAAAGTCGCCCCTCCTTGGCGCGACTTCACCGGCCACTCTAACCAACTCTCGCAAGTTATCCACCAATCTTATGGCCAATCAACCAAGCTGGCCGTCGACCCCAATATCTCTCGCAACATGCGCGGCTACTACGCTTTTGCGTTCTGGCGTTACGAACACGCTATTCACCCCATGACCCCAGCCGCCATTCTCGAAACTGGATTCCTTACCAGTCCCAACGACCGCCTAATCATCGTCAACCAACCCCAACTCTCAGCCCAAGGCCTCAGCCAAGGCATTCTGTCTTACCTCCAAGACCAAAACTTGCTCGCAGATTCATCTTTCTAATCACAATCTCCTGTTTTTCTCTTCCCCAACTTCGGCTATAATAGTCCCTCAACCCAGCCTGACGCACTCACGCATCTGTAGCTGGAAATCGCACAATCACAACTTAAGGAGAATCAAAAGAATGGCAATCAACACAGTTTTCATGAAGGGCGACAAGGGAGAAGTCAGTGCTCAATTTGACACAGAAAAGTTCCCCAAGGTTCAGGCAATCGTTAGCAAGAACCCTCCGGGACACAATGCATTTCTGATTTCCAATTGGAAGGAGGGAAAGCACGGAGTCTATCCCACTTCCATTACGCCAATCAGCAGCACCAGCGCCGACCTCCCCAACATTCTTTTTACCTAGATTTCTCCTTCCCCAGGCCCCCGTCTCCGACGGGGGTTCTTTTTTTGACACAAAAAAAAAGAGCGCCCGGGAAAATCCCTAAGCGCTCAAGGTAAATCACCAACGAATAGGTCGAGACTTCTTCAAATCATCTCTGGCGTCTTGTTCAATCCGTGCCGCCAAGAGTGGATCCAGAGGTGTGTAGGGAGACAAATCAGCAGACTTCGGCTCACTCTGTACATCTTCACAAACATCTGCCGGAACCGTTACGATTGCCGCCCCCGCAATTAAGACAAACGCGGTCGCCAGATGGTTCAACTTACCAACCAAACCCTTCCCATCCATCGAAGTTCTCCTTTCAACCAAACGCAGTGACTTAGACTTTCTAGGTACATATGATGCAGGTGTAAATACCCGCACACATCTACCCAGATTTATCTCTATCACTGCTCAAAAAATTATAAGTTTTCAAAGAACAACCCGCATTATACTCCTAAAATAATTCATTTTGCATATGCAAAAAAAAAGAGCGCCCGGGAAATAATCCCAGACGCTCACAAAGTACTTCAGTCAGCAATTCCATCCGGAGGAGTTTCCGGTCTCACAAGTTTGCGCTGTTCAAGCTGCTTTTTCGCCGCTTCCTGCTTGCGCAAAACCTCCTCAGATTCAACTTTCTCCTCAGGCATATTTGAGCCATCTGGAGAGTTGTCGCCCAATGACCGCAACACAGCTTGCAACATTCTGATTGCCATGATTGCTATCCCTTCTTAGGATTGAGAAACAAAGCACGCTTGGCTTCCTTCTCAGGACGGTCATCGGGAGTAATTACCGCTTTCTCAGGTTTCAAAGGAACTGCATTAGGAGAGTCAGACTGACCTCCATACAATTCCTCCAAGACATCCACGTGTACGCCGATTCTAACAATATCTTCCTTCACAGAATTGGGAACGCCACTAGCCATAACTCTCCTCTTTCTTTATCGACTTCCAGCGCAAGTGCCAAAAGTCATCTAAAAGTATTTAACTGCCAAAGTACTCCTATAGTATATCAAACCCTGTATAAAATTGCATTAAGGGTTGCCTCATTCTTCTCCAGGAACTAAAATATCCCTTGGCAGGTAAATTTAGAAAGGATCTAAATCGTGAAATCACACCAACCGACTTTTGTGTGTGACCCAGACCTAACTCGTACCTTGGATAATCAAACAGCACAAGTATTCCGCGCAGTGGGGACACTGATGACTGGCCGTAGCATTACATGCGTGTCACAAGACGACGCGTTGCCAGTCCTTGTGTCCCGACTTGGACTAAACAAGAAGCAAATTGCTCTTGCACTAGAAACACTATCAGCACAGAAGTTGCTGGACATATCCAAAGACCAGATCAGCGCCTGTACACAATTTCCGCTCAAATAACCTGCCAACGCCCGTGGGCGTCCGTATTCACAATTCATTTCTCCCAAACTCCAACTAAGCCAACGACGTCTTAGTTAGAACGAGAGAAGTGGCGAATACGGACGCCTTTTCTTCTAGACAATTCACGCACTATAAGTTAAAATAATCGCTTGTCCAGTACACTTGAGTACTGGGCGTTTTCAAACTTAATCAGAGAGGATCTGAAAATGGCTAACCAATCAGGTAGCAAACAGAGCAGTCCGTCGACGGAAAAAGGCAGCAATGCCAGCCCAAAAACACCGACTTCCAGCACAACTGGAACAAAGGTTCCGCCGACAGAAAAGGGGTACGATTCCAAGCTTGGCCTCAGCGGCTTCCGCCTGAATCCAGACTCCTAACCTCTCTCCCTCGCAGCAGTCCCCGGACTGCTGCTTTTTTTTGCATTCTTGACTTCAACTACAATCATCTTCAAAATATATTTAACTGGTTTATTTCTGGCACATTGACATACTACACAACAGGGGAGAGAAGTCAGATGAGTATTCTAAGTCTAACGGACTCAAAGACACGCCTCCGACCCGATATTCGAATATATATTGGAGAAGACATCATCACAGTCCCAGGTGATGATGTCGAGTGCAGACCAACACGGGCCTTTCTTTGGCCTACAGCAGATGGCATAAAACTACTTAAAATATGCCAAAATTGTGGATATCAGGAGGTAAGCGAAAACGCTCCTAACTACAAGGACCTACATGCCCGCGCACCATTCCCAAAACCCACAACTGAATAACCTATCTCTTAGCCAAGAACGGCAAAAAAGAGCATAGGATCTCGCACCTATCGCCAGAACCCAACCAGTAAACCGCCTCGCAATACATCGCTTGGCGGTTTTTTCTGCACAACGATTCCCTTCCGAGAACGTCTAGAACCCTACAAAGACTGACTCATCTTCACATCATTGACTTCTCGGAGTAAAATTAACTCATGGACATCAACAACCCCCAACTCTTTGATCTCGTCAGCCGTTTCTTGTGGCTCATCATCACTCTGGCTGTTGCAGACTCCATCATCCGCGCCCTTGCTCTCTGGCGCTCTGCTCGCAACTCCCAACAAGCCTGGTTCATCTGCCTGATAATTTTCAACACACTAGGACTCCTGCCATTAATTTACATTTTGTTCTTCTCCCAACCAAAAGGCAAAAAATAAACACACTCACCCTTGCAAGTGTTCACAAACTCATTGACATCTTTCTCGTCATTGCGAAAGCACAAATTATCCATTTTTTCTCCTAAATTAATTTGTGCATGTGGCAATCTGGTTTTCATTTCCTACCGTTGCCGCAATCCCCAGACCCCACATTAAATGCGGGGAGACCGATAACTGGAGGTCTTGAAGGTATTTCCTTCCTCACTTTCCTCCTTCCTACCTCATCCATCTTTATTCTTCCCCTTTCGCATTCTCCACTTTTCATTCTACACTTTTCCTAATGCTCATTATTCTCGTTGCCTTATTAGCTGAAATTATCGGCACCATTGCCGGATTTTTTTCATCCACGATGTGTATGCCTTTGGCACTGTGGTTCTTCGACCCGCCTACCGCACTTGTTCTCACCAC
>CAYXHB010000068.1:0-4817 GCA_964464795.1 uncultured Gammaproteobacteria bacterium | reverse complement strand
CAGGAAACTGAAGAGAAATAATTATTATGGCAACTATTAATGTTATTGATATCAACGGGAAAAAAGTCGGCAGTGCTACTCTGCCCGATGAATTGTTCGGCACGGAAGTAAACCAGCAACTGTTGGCGCAAGCTGTGCGAGTGTATCTGAGTAACCAACGTCAGGCTACAGCTAAGACCAAAACAAGAAGTGAAATTAATGCAACGACCAGCAAATGGTATCGCCAAAAAGGCACTGGCAGAGCCAGACACGGAGCAAAGTCCGCGCCTATTTTCGTAGGTGGTGGAGTTGCTCACGGACCTAGTGGAACTCAGAATTATTCTCTGGCGATGTCAAAGCAAATGAAGAGGAAAGCTTTGGCCTGTGCATTAAGTCTTAAGCTAAGTCAAGGTGAAGTTGTAGTCTTGGATGGAATTGGAAAAGTTGAGTCTCGAACCAAAGCGGCCGCCAAAGTGTTGCAGAATTTGTCTTTGTACGGCGCGAAATCGTCCCTGATTGTCTACCAACCTAGTGAAAATATCACTCGTTCTTGGAGTAATTTGGAGAAATCACGACTCATGCAGGCGCATATGCTTAACACTTATTCAGTTTTGAACGGCGGAACGCTGATAATTGATAAGCAGACTTTGACTAATTTGAAAGATATTTACGTTGGAGAAAAATCTGCGGGGAAAGAAAAGTCAGCTAGCAAAGAGCAAGCCGTAAAAACAACCGCGACGGCAAAAACTAAGACTGTAGCGGAAAAAGCAGAGAAGAAACCAGCTGCCAAGAAAGAAGTTAAAACAACTAAACAAACTGTAAAAAGTGACAAGCCTAAGGCGACAATTGTGAAAAAAACTACGAGTCAAAAAACTGTTAAAAAAGCTAAATAAATATGCAATTGAAAAACGTCATCATTCGTCCAATCTTAACTGAAAAGTCTTTACTCGATGCTAACGGTAACAAGTTTACTTTTGAGGTCAACCGGTTGGCTAACAAAAGGCAGATTGCTGAGGCTTGCAAGCTGTTTTTTGGAGTTATGCCTGAAAACGTGCGGACGATTGCCTTGCGTTCTAAGACCAAAAGAGTTAGAAACACAAGAAAAACGGTGCGAGCCATTGATGGCAAGAAAGCAATTTTACTATTACCTAAAGGCTCACATATTAGTTTATTTCAACAGTGGTTCTCTATTGAGGACACTAAAACAGATAAATAACCCATATGTCACAAATTCTTAATGCATCAACACCAGGAGCGAGGCACGCAACCAAGCTTGATAATAGACATCTGACCAAGTCCAAACGGATTAAAAGACTGACTGCGATTAACAAAAAACATTCCGGCCGTAACGCTCATGGCATAGTTACGACCAGACATCAGGGCGGTAGGCAGAAGAGGTTCTTAAGGCTTATTGATTGGAAGAGAGACAATCATGGGATTGGAGGGACTGTAGTGGGGATTGAATATGACCCTAATAGAACAGCTAATGTGGCCTTGGTGAAATATAGCAATGGAGACTATAGATACATCTTGGCTCCTGAAGGTTTGGAAGTTGAACAGAGCGTGATGTCAGGAGAAAACGCTACTTATGATGTCGGTAATGCACTGCCGATAGGGAAAATCCCAGTTGGAACTTATGTACATAATGTAGAGCTGACTCCAGGCAAGGGCGGGCAGATGGGGAGAAGTGCTGGAACAGCAATCATGGTTCAAGGTAGAGAAGAAAAGATGATTCTGGTAAAATTGTCCTCAGGTGAAATCAGAAGGATTAATCCTTTGTGCTATGCAACCATTGGCCAAGTATCTAACGCTGCATGGAAAAACATAACCATTGGTAAGGCTGGCCGCAACCGTTTGCGAGGCCGCCGTCCAGGTGTGCGAGGAACTGCTCAGCATCCGGGTTCGCATCCACACGGTGGAGGTGAAGGTCGGTCTGGAATTGGTATGCCTTCACCCAAAACCCCTTGGGGCAAAAAAGCTCTGGGCAAAAAGACCAGAAATCCCAAGAAACATTCTAACTCTGCTATTGTTCAACGCAGGAATTTTAGTCTTAGAAAATAATAAATAAAATTATGTCACGATCATCTAAAAAAGGACCATACGTCAACGAAAGATTGATGAAAAAAGCCCAAGACCCTAAATTAGGCAACCAACAGACTCCAATCAGAGTTTGGAAAAGGGCTTCACAAATCCATCCTATTTTCGTGGGTAAATGGTGGGAAATTCATAATGGCAAAAATTTCATCAAGCTATTCGTGCGTGAAGACATGGTGGGACATAGATTTGGTGAGTTTGCAGCCACTCGGAATTTTAGAGGCCATGGACAAGTTGTTAAGAGAATATTATCTAAGACCTAAAGTATATGAATATCAGTGCATCCAGAACCTATATCAGAATGAGTCCACGCAAATTGCGTGAGGTAGCTGACCTTATCCGAGGTAAAGATGCCCGCAGTGCTTTGGCTTCGCTGCAGTTCGTCCGCAGACGAGCGGCTGAGCCGATGGGAGTAGTGCTGAGACAAGCTATTGCCAATGCCACGCAAAATGGGGTGATGGGTAAATTGGTTATCAGCAAGCTATTGGTTGACGAGGGGCCAATTTTGAAGAGATTTAGACCAATTTCCAAAGGCCAAGCACATCCAATTCAAAAATATACTTCACATATCAAAATTGAGCTGACTCCGGTGGCTTTACCGGCGAAGACTCAACAGATAAATAAAGTTACGGAGAAAAAAGAAACTGAGTCGGCAACTGTTGCAGAAAAAGCACCTGTTGTAAAAGAAGTTAAAACAACCAAAACCGTTAAAAAAGTTAGTTCTAAAACCAATAAATAAATATGGGCCAAAAAATTCATCCTTACGTATTCAGACTCGGTTCCCAGTTCACATGGAAGTCGCGCTGGTTCGCGACTGGAACTGAATACCGCAGACTGCTGATGCAGGATGTGCAACTGCGCAAATTTTTGCATGAAAAATTAAGGCCGGCGGGGCTGGTGGACGTGGATATTGAGAGGTCTATCAAAAAGTTGTTGATAAGAATTTATGTTTCTCGTCCAGGAGTTGTAATTGGGAGAGGTGGGGCGGGAATTGCGGAGTTGAGGAAACAGATTGATAGTCTGTTGAAAGTTTCTCCCAAAGACGCGCCTGTGCACGTGGATTTGTCAGTTGAGGAAGTGAAAAATCCTGAACTGAGTGCTCATTTGATGGCCTTGAGAATTGCTGACCAGATTGCTCGGAGAATTCCACATCAGAGAGTGATTAGGAAAGTGCTGGATCAAGTCATGGCTTCGGGAGCACTGGGGATTATCGTAGTCATCAGCGGAAGAATTAATGGAGCTGAAATTGGTAGAAGGGAACGTTTCTCAACCGGCAGCGTGCCAAGACAAACAATCAGAGCAGATATTGATTTCTCACGTTATCCAATCCATACCCAATCAGGTTATGTGGGGGTCAAGGTCTGGATTCATAGGCCGGCTCCTAATGCTTAAAAATATATGTTGCAACCAAAAAGACAAAAATATCGTAAAAGTTTCCGCGGCAAGATGGGCGGATGGGCTGTGGCTGGCAGCAAGGTTAGTTTTGGGGAATTTGGGTTAAAGGTGCTTGACCGTGGATGGTTGAGTGCTGCTCAAATTGAGGCTGCTAGAAGAGCTGTGGTGCATTACACCAAAAGAAGCGGGAAACTGTGGCTGAGAGTGTTCCCTGATAAATCTTTTACAGGAAAAGGCTTGGGAGTAGGAATGGGTTCCGGTAAGGGTGATGTTCAGGGTTATGTAGCGGTTGTGAAACCAGGACGGGTGATCTTTGAAATTGCTGGTGTCACGCCTGAAATTGCCAACGAAGCTTTGCGTAGAGCCGGTGATAAATTGCCAATGAGAACCAAGATTGTTACCAAAGATCATATTGAGTTATAATACCGAGTCATTCAAATATGCTTAAACTTAACGAAAAACAACAATTAACCACCAAATCTCTTGGCGAGCTGGAAACTCTGGCCGGGGAGTTGGAAAAAGAAATTATGAAATCTGCCATGGCTATTGCCAGCCGACAGACTAAAAACGTCCGAGAGGCTAAGAAATTTAAGCACAAATTAGCCGTGGTTAAAACTTTAATTACTCTTAAAAAGAAAAATTAATTATGCAAACTTTAATTGGTCAAGTCATCTCAAATAAATTGGATAAAACCGTGACGGTACTCGTCCGCCGCCGTTTTCCTCATCCTGTGTATGGCAAGCAGCTAACAAGAACCAAGAAGTATCAGGTTCATAATGAAACCCTTGCTATTGAAGTAGGAGAAACAGTTAAATTTATCCCCTGCAAACCGATAAGCAAGTTGAAACGATGGACTGTCGTGGAAGTTGTAGATGTGCATGGGAAAGGAAAAATCCAAACGATGAAGGCAGCTGGTAAAGAAAAAGTAGAGGAAAAGGTGTCTGAATCTAAAACTGAAACAAAAAAAGTTAAAAAAGCGGACAAACCAAAAGCCGCGAAAAAAGCAAGTAAATAAATATGATTCAACTACGGTCTGTAATCCAATCTGCCGATAACTCAGGAGCCAAGAAGCTCCACGTTATTGGTGTCAAACGCGGCAATAAAGGCGTTGGCTCCATCGGTGACCTGGTTACGGTGGTGGTTAAAGGTGCCATTCCTCATAGCGCTGTTAAAGACGGCGAAGTGGTCAAAGCTGTGATTGTGCGGGCGAGGAAAGAAATTCGCCGTGGGGATGGTTCTTACATCAGATTTGATGAAAATGCAGCTGTGGTGATTGATCCTAAGACCAAAGACCCCAAGGGCACGCGTATTTTCGGACCCATCCCTCGGGAGTTGAAGGAACTTGGATA
>CAYXHB010000067.1:0-4896 GCA_964464795.1 uncultured Gammaproteobacteria bacterium | reverse complement strand
CAATAAACTTGGTGAGCCTCAGGATCTGAAATGTATTCTATCCTATAAACTATAAATAGTCAAGTTATAGTACTGACTGGTTTGTTTGAGTTCAAGTTTAGGGAGATTGGAAAAGTTTTTGCGGTTGGTTTCTTGGGTAGTTAGGGGAATTGATAGACTTATAAAGTGTTGGATTATTGCAAATAAAACCAAGGGATCTCTCCACTCCGTTTTACTACGGTCGCGATGACACCAGATTTTGTCATTTCGAGCGTAGCCGAGAAATCCCTTGGTTTGGGATGCATTCAAAAACTGAACAGCCAAGGGATCTTTCGACTCCATTTTATTTCGCTCAAGATGACAAGAAAGAAGTCTAACGAATGTAAAAACTGTCAAAAATCTCTCCTCTACTCCATATGTCCCATAAATAGCCTGACAGCATTCGACCAAGTTCCGGGAGAAGATGGGGTGTATTTACTCATGATTTGTTCGGGAGTGACAAGGCCGCGGTCGATATAATTCTTTTTGAGTCCAGCCGAAACTGTTTCGATGCCTTGTTCAAATGATTCGAAGTGGAGAGTACCCCGTTCGTGAATTCCCCATCCCCAGCAGTTGTATGAGCCGGGAGGGATGATTTTACAACCGTTTGATTCCTGGCGGGAGATGGCAGCCAGCAAGCGGAAGTCCAACTCGTGTTTGTCTGCTTCCTCCACCAGTTTGGCGCTTTGAGAAGCCAAAGGTGAATTGAAGCTGTTGAGGTATTGCTCGAGAATGATAACCCGAGCATCGGCTCCAATGACGCTTGACTCAACTACCCCTGGGTTGTCAGGCAGAGCGGTGAAAATTTGTAAGCCAGGGACGGCTGCTGGGGTGGCCTGAACGCCTGTTTTGAGAGCGTACATGGCTAAAATGGGGGCGCCAAAAAGGAACAGCGCAATCATCAAATATTTGTACATGGTCGAGATTAGGTTCTCAAAGATAGTTTGAATTGTCAAATTTTGGCTCTGTACTCACCTCTATGAGTGGCTTTGCTCTTTTATTTGTAAGTATTTTTTTGCCAAAAACTTGACTTAGTACCCTATAATATTTACTGCACATTTCCATCGATAATGATAAGAAGATTTAGGAGGCCAAAAGCCTCAGAAAGGATGTCATGGATACTAATCCAGTATTCCAACTTTCGGAAGAAGAAATTGCTCGTCATCTTCTGGTTATAAGTAATTATCCTATTCCGGAAGGCAGGGCAAGGGCAATGGAAGCGCTTTTGCTTGTTTGGAATCTGAGCGAAAGCCAGGTGGGCATTGTCGCTCATGCACTGGAGATTGACCCCTACTGCTGGGTGCGCTACCGTGCAATTGAAGTACTAAAGAATCATTCTTCGTTGTACGATGTTGTCCCGTATTTGAAAGGGGCTTTGTCGGACAATGACCCTTCAGTGTTCGCATTAGCCCACTTGGTTCTCTGGGACCTTGTCAAAGCTGGCAATCCCCAAGCACAAAATGTGCTCAACGCTTTTTTCACAGCTTGAATTTCACGAAATGTGCGCCATGCATCCTGTGGTTCGCCGCAGGATGCATTCTTTCTTTTAAACAAGTCTTTAATAAAATATTTGGATTTAATTGCAGTATAATTAACCTATGCTTGCGCCTGTAGCTCATCTGGATAGAGCGGCTGTCTTCGGAACAGTAGGTAGCGGGTTCGAATCCTGCCAGGCGCGCCAAAGAAAATAAAAGTATAATATCTTAAATTCGGGTTGCTAGCTCAATGGTAGAGCACCTCCCTCTTAAGGAGATTGTTCCGGGTTCGAGCCCCGGGCAACCCACAAAATTTTGATTCTTAACACGTTCGTGCAGGTTTGGGTTATCAGCTCAAGAAGTACAAAAGGCACAGGTGACCCTGTGGCCTTTTTTGATGCTTAATTTTTCATGAATTGAAAATTTAGGTTATAATCTGTGATTAATGGAGATAAACAGACAGGAAATGTCTCCGGTGGAAGTTAAGCAACTTGATAGGTTGTTGGACGTGCGTGAGAAGTTGATTCCTGTGCTTAACACTGAATTATGGAAAAGGCTGGGATACAACGAGAAGCAAAGTAATTACACCCAAGAAGTAGTGGATTTAATTGAGAATGAAGGGGTATTTAGAACACACAAGAAACGTCCACGTCTGGATTTTAGTAATGGTGAAGGTGACAAATCTTTGTATTTGAGTCAGGAAGAGGGAACTTTTAAACTATTAGCAATAAGAGATGAGTCTTTTGCGGCTCCAGCGAGAACTTGGGAGGAGCGGTTGATGGCGGCATTGAAGGGAAATAGTGTGGTGGTGTTTGAACACATGGAATACTCGGTGGCGGAGCTGACTTTACTTGATGAAAGTGTAGAGAATTTAAATGGTCTAGTAACCAAAATAATTGGGAACGAAACCCAAGCTCTATTTGGGCTCTTGCCGGAGAATAGTGTTTCAAGACTTGGATTGAGTTTAGGCGTGAATGGTGTTCATGTTAGTCACTGGACTGATATTGGACAGAGGGAATTCTATGCACAAGTTAGAGTTCCGGAGAATGAACGGTGTCAGTTGAGTGCTGCGCATCAAGTTTACAGAAATGTGGGAAATATAGATGAGTATAATCTTTGGGGGAAGGCAGCTAACGTCCAAGGACCACGAGAGAAAATAAAGCAGCGTGAAGAACTCAAATGGAGCCTGTCAAATTTACAGATGGCTGGGGTTTAGAGGTAGAAATTTATCTAATCTGGATGAAAGGGACGCTGTCACCGGTCATGTATTGCGGGAGGGTGCCATTCCATTTCTCGATAGCGCGTAGTTGAACAACTCCAGGGTTGTTGGCAATGGCTTCACCTTCAATTTGGAGGGCTTCAGCGCGTCCGCGGGCTGACTCAATCTGCTGCTCGGCTTCGTATTTGACTTGCTCAAGCTTGTTCTTAGCGGCCAGGGCTTGTTGCTCGGCGGTGACTTTGTCTTCAATGGCGCGATTAAATGATTCTGAGAAATCAAAGTCAACTATATTGAGGTCAATGACACGAATCCCGAAGTCAGATAGTTTACTAGCAAGTTCGTTGAGAATTTGGTCTGAGACATCGGTGCGTCTGGTGATGAGTTCGTCGGCTGTGAACTTAGCGGTGGTAGATTTGACTGACTCTTGGATGACTGGAGAGATGAGGCGGATTTTGTAATCCATGCCGACGTTTTGAAATAAATTGGCGACTTGGTCTGGATCGATGAAGTAGTTGACAGCTACGACACTGGTGACCACCTGTAAGTCTTTGGAAGCGGCACTGGCGCGGGTTTCTTCTTTCTGGACTCTGACCTCCATGTTGCGGTTGCCGTCAACAAAAGGAAGTTTGAGAGCTACGCCTTCGGAACGGATTTGGCCGGTTAACCCTCCAAATCTGGTGGCAACGCCACGGTGCCCGACCGGAACGTAAGTAAATGAATTAGCCAGGAGTGCCACCACGCCTAAAATAACTAAAATGAAAGAACCTTTGCGAGCCAAATATTTAGGAGGCATGATTGCATTATATGCAGGTTGAGGTGAGGATGTAAAGAATTTGTTAATTTAAACCACAAAAAACCGATAGATTACTCTACCGGTTTTTGATTTTGAGAAAAATTTATTGTTGAGCGAGGGCTTCGTCAACAAGTCTTTTGACCTCAGAGTAAGGGTACGCGCCTGGAATAAGTCTGGCTTGGCCGTTGGCGACCAATAACGTCCCCGGAGTTCCGGTGACACCGGCTCTTTGGCCTGATTGCAGGTGTTGGTTCACTTTGGCAGCATGTTTGCCACTGTTGATACATGATTCAACGGACGCGCCGTTGAGTCCTTGAGAAGTGGCTAGTTGTACTAGACCAGGGATGTCGTAGTTGGTATCCACAACATCATCCAGATATGTCCAGAAAGCTTGAGTGCCAGCAAGTTCGTTGACACATTCAGTAGCTTCAGCCTCTTTGGGCGCTCCAGGATGAAGCATCTCCAAAGGATAGTGTCGGTAGACCCAAGCAACCTGACCATCATACTCGTCAATAATCTGTTGCATGGTAGGATGGAATGCCTTACAGTACGGACAGTCTGTGTCGGAGTATTCGATTAAGAATACTGACGCGTCGGCTGAGCCTCGGATATGGTCAGTTGGGCTGACGTCGTCCACCAAAGACATATCAACCGTCGGGAACATCTCCTGTGGGTCAGAAGGAAGCACCGGAGCTTGAGCGGTTGTGCCAGTCGTACCGGCTTGAGCATTATTAGCAGTCGTCCCTACACCTTGACGCAGTAAGTTTACTTCAGAATAGAGCTTGCCGATAAGGAAAGCGCCACCGATGAGAACAGCAATGATTAGAATAGTCATGGGACTGAGTCCTTGGCGGGGGGCGGGAGTTTCGGTAGTAGTCATAAAGTCACCTCCTCTCAAACATTTTTGGGTGAAATAATATCGGAATTTAGTTTACATGGTTTAGGGACGATTGGCTAGGTTTTGATTTGAAGAGGATTGTATACTTGAGGAGATGAATTATTTTTTGGGTGGAAAATTTGGTTTTTTGCAGATGATAGGGAAATTGATTCTGGGGCTGTTGTTGAGCTTGGGGCTGGGTTTGGGTGTTGTAACGAAAGTTGAAGCTGTTAACAATCAGCTTATTGTTAAACTGACTGATGATCAAATGACGGCTCCTGAGACTGTAGCTGCCGCTCTTCCTGTTGAGCCAGCATACGAAGAACAGGTTGCTATGGCATCTGAGGCTAAAGCTTCTCCTGATTTAGCTGATAATTCTTTTGTTGAAGAGTCTGCTGCTGGAGAAGAAGTTCTGGCTGATAACTCTACAGACAAATATGCTTCAGCTGTAAGTGGCTTGAGCATTGAGCAGATTGGGACAGAAGGTAACGTGCTTGTTGCTAATGTTGATGCT
>CAYXHB010000066.1:0-4927 GCA_964464795.1 uncultured Gammaproteobacteria bacterium | reverse complement strand
GCTAGAGTATGCCCACACCCCATGCACCTCGACCGCCCGCTTACCCACTGCTCGTCCCTAGGCCATCGATAGATGAATACATTCAAGAAACTCCCCACCAACAATCCGAGAATAATAATGACTAAGTAATCCACAAAAAAAGCCTATCAGGAATTTCGACTTTCGTCTAATTATTGATAGGCTAATTTGTTACTGAGTGTCAGGAATACAGTAAAAATTATAACCAGTTCCAGTACCTGCAGCACCTAAATTATTTCTTTTAGCATTACCCTTGAAAGAATTAGAGGCTGGAATGTAACAAAGATGTACCGTTTGATTAGATGCAATAGACAAGACATGACTAACATTAGCAGAAGTAATTCTTGTCAAAACACTATTGTCTTTAATCTCGCCTACATTAACTAAATTTGTCACAGCGGCAGTTGTGTTCGCAGCAGTTATAATACCAGTAGTAGCAGTGCCACAGGCAACAGTTCCACCTGCACCACCAGTGACAGTTGCATCCTGAGGGAAACATCCATACGAAGTATAGAATCTTTCAAATGCACTGACCAACTGACTCGCAGCTGAAGACACGCCAGTATCCTGCGCTCTTCTTCTCTGTTCCACAGGATTAATTGCCGCCAAAATAGCCACCGCCAAGATAGCAATCAAGGTGATGACGACTAGCAACTCAATCAATGTGAAACCTCTATTTATATATTTCTTCATATCGTCGATTCACCCCCTTTCAAGCATAATTTATTTTTAGTATCCACTTAGACTATTAAGATAAGTCATCAATCCCACTAGAGCTACCAGCATCCCAGCCATGCCGCTAAACACTACGTGGTAATGTTTGTTTCTGACCGACAGCCACACCGCCACGGCTCCTAACCCCAGCGCCGACAGACTCAAGATATTATTCATCTGCACCAACGACAACATACTCAAGGTTATAGACACCACACCCAACATCAATCCCAATGACAAATCAATCTCCTGTGGCTTCTTAGTTACTCTAGCTCGTGCTGGAGCCTTAGCCGTCCTTGTAACTGTCTTTCGTGAGGTCTTAGCAACTTTTTTCATGGCAGTACATTCAGTTAAAACTATTTTTGGAGGCTTGTCAACCACAAGCCTTAACTTACAACGAACTCGTCAACTCATAAATCGGCATAATAATCGCGAATACCAAGAACGCGACCCCAACCGCCAAAATAATCATGATCAAAGGCTCAATCGCACTGGTCAACCCCTTGACCCTCTGCTCACTCTCGCTCTCATAAAAAGTAGCTACTCTCCCCATAATCTCATCCACCTTGCCTGTCTCCTCACCTACAGACAACATCTGCGCCATAATGTTAGGAAACACCTCCTGCTGCGCAAACGCCTGTGACAAGGTAGACCCTTTCTCCACCAACCTCTTAGCCGAGATAATCCCTTCTTGGTACAGCAAACTCTTAGTCGCAGTCGAAATCAAATCCAACGCCTCCACAATCGGCACACCCGAAGCCACCAATAACGACATCGTCCTGGCAATCTCAGTCATCTGAATCTGTTCATAGAGCGACCCAATAACCGGCAGCGACAATCTCAACCTCTCCCACCGCCGCTTCATATCTGCATTCTTCATCGCCATCTTGACTCCAAACACCCCAGCTGCCAGCATCCCCAACGCAATATACCAATACTGCCTGGTAAACTCAGATATCGCCAACAACATCCTAGTCTGCAGCGGCAACTGGGCGTCGCCAAAACTGGAGTACAAGTCACCCAACTGAGGAATCACATACACCACCACGATAATAGCGGCTCCTACCATCGCAACTAGCACAATCGCCGGATAAATCAGCGCCCCCGTGACTTTGCCGCGAAACTCTCTTTGTTTCTCGTAAGTCTCCGCCAAGCGCAGTAGCACTGTATCCAGTACACCGGCTTTTTCGCCTGCCCTGATTAGCGAAATATAAACCGTATCAAACACTTTAGGGAAAGAAGCCAAAGACATCGAGAAAGACTGCCCGCCTTCTACATTTCTCTTAACCGACCCTATTACTTTGGCCAAATATCCTTTGGTTTGAGACTCCAGAATCCCCAGTGCCTCCACCAGCGTCAACCCAGCCGCAATCATTGTCGCCAACTGCCGCGTAAAGTTAGTCATGGCCGACCCGCCGACTCGACTTGATAAACCATCCAGCAGTTCTCCTGCCCCTAACGCGTCCGTAGCCCCAATCTTGGTCACCACTAGATTCTGCTCCCGCAACACCCCCACCGCTTGCTTGGTATCCGCTGCTTCCACTAATCCCGTCACTGTCTGTCCCGCTGAGTTTTTGGCCTTATACCTAAATGTATGCATACGAACTTATTACTTTTTCTTACCGTGAATCTGCCGATATAGTTCCTCAGGACGGATAGAAAATCCCGCGGCTACATCCTGAGACACAACATTTTGATTCACAAGCCTCGCCAAAGAGTTCTCCAATAAAGACATCCCCACATCAGACGAAGTCATGATAATGTTATCAATCATGTGAGTCTTTCCTTCACGAATTGACGTCATCACCGCTGGATTATTCAGCAAAATCTCATACGCGACCACCCGGCCTCCGCCTTGTGCTGGCAGCAGTCTTTGTGAAAACACTCCCGACAACACCGCCGCCAACTGCATCCGGATTTGGTTCTGCTGATGGGGCGGGAACACCCCGACAATCCGGTCAATAGTCTGTGCAGCGCTATTGGTATGCAACGTCGCCAGCACCAGATGCCCAGTCTCCGCAATCGTTAACGCACTCTCAATCGTCTCGAAGTCCCGCATTTCCCCCACCAACACCACATTAGGGTCTTCGCGCAATACGCTCTTAAGCGCCACCGACCACGACAGGGTATCACTATGCAACTCTCGCTGTGATATCAAACACTTATCCGGTGTATGCACATACTCAATCGGGTCTTCAATCGTCACAATATGGTCAGACCTCATTTGGTTCACTTCATTGATAATCGCCGCCTGAGTGGTAGATTTCCCATGTCCAGTCGGTCCGGTCACCAACACTAACCCCTGCTTAAGTTGTGCAAACCAATGACAAACCGCCGGCAAATTCAACTCATCAATCGTGGGAATCTTCATGGTTACCAACCTCAACGCCGCTGCCGGTTGCCCTAGTTGGAAATAAGCATTCACACGAAACCGAGCCAGTTTCTCGAACTCAAACGAGAAATCCAAATCCCGATTACTCCGATACAACTCCGCCTGTTCATTACTCATCAGCGACTCCAACTGTGCCATCAGCACCTCACCAGTCAGCACTTCAAAATTAATCATCTGATGCAATTCCCCATCAACCCGCAGCAACGGCCTCATCCCCACGGTCAAATGCAAATCACTCGCTCCTTGTTTAATCGCGATTTCCAACAATTCTTGAATATTTGTTGCTTTGGCAGGCATAACATCATTGTGGACAAAACCCACATTTTTTGCAACCTGAAAAAACCAAACACCAATCACAATAGGATTTTTAACTCAAAACCCAATCCTGCCATAATCGCGCCAATAATCATGCAAAATTTCCTACGTCTCCGCCACCCGCAACACTTCCTCAATCGTAGTAATCCCTTCAACCGCCTTGATATAACCATCCTGCTTCATGGTCACCATCCCCTCAGCTCTAGCTTGTTTCTCAATCTCGGCCGCACTCTTGCGCTCCAGCACCATCTTGGCTATTTTGTCCGTAATCGGCAAAACTTCATACACCCCGGTCCGCCCCATATACCCACTATTCGCGCACTGCGCACAACCATTGCCTTTGTACAACTCCCTCACCCCATCTTTGGGAAAATACTCCTCTAGCACCGCTCTAATCTCCGCAACTTCAGGCTCCAGAGGAGTATAAGCCGCTTTACAAGCATCGCAAATTTTCCTAATTACCCGCTGAGCCTCAATCGCCACCATCGTTGACGCCAACAAAAATGTCTCAGCTCCCATGTCCAATAATCGGGGCAGCGACCCAGCCGCGCTATTAGTATGCAGAGTCGACAACACCAAATGCCCAGTCAAAGACGCCTGAATAGCCAAATCCGCGGTTTCACTGTCGCGAATCTCGCCTACCATAATAATATTAGGATCTTGGCGCAAGAAAGACCGCAACCCCGAAGCAAACGTCAACCCAATAGCCGAATTAATTTGCACCTGGTTAACTCCAGGAATCTGATACTCCACCGGGTCTTCCAGAGTCATAATATTAACCTTAGCCGTATTTAACTTAGTCAGGGCAGAGTAGAGAGTCGTAGTTTTACCTGAACCCGTCGGCCCGGTTACCAGGATAATTCCATGCGGCTTGCTAATTGCGTTCTCCAAATCCTCCAACGCCCGACTCCTCAACCCCAAATCAGCCAAACTCGACGCGCCGCCGGATTTTCGCAACAAGCGCATGACCACTTTCTCCCCGTGAACCGTAGGCAAGGTGGAAATACGCAAATCCACTTCGTTATCCTCAGACTTAAAGTTAAACCGCCCGTCTTGAGGCAACCTTTTCTCGTCAATCTTCAAGTCAGACACAATCTTAATTCTGGAAACCAACGCGTCATGAACCGCATGAGGCAACACCAGCTTCTCCTGCAAAATTCCGTCAATCCGAAATCTAATCCTGGTTCTGTCTTCCATCGGTTCCACGTGGATATCAGAAGCCCGCGATGCCATCGCGTCTCGCAGCACCTGATTCACAATACTGGGAATAGGGTCTTCCCGCAAAACTTTATTGCCGCTTATGGCTGCAGCCTTTTTTCGGTCGGTAATCTCGTTATCTTTCAAAACTGCCTTCACATCCGAAGTCAGGCTCGCGTCATAACGCTCTTTGATGACTTGCAACAGAGCACTCTCGTCAGCCCAATAAGTCTTCAATCTAGTCCTCGTCCGTTTTTCAATAAATTGCACCGACTCCAAATTCAACGGATC
>CAYXHB010000065.1:0-4928 GCA_964464795.1 uncultured Gammaproteobacteria bacterium | reverse complement strand
ACAACTGAATACCAAAAGCCCAAACGCGGGATCATAAACCGCGGGAGGGCTTTTCTTTTGATACCATAAGGAGAAGATCTGGTATCAGTAAGGGCGAGGGGTGGGATGGGAAAGTTTCAAGTGACAAAGGTGGGAGTTTGGGTATATATTCTAGGGATGGCGAAGTTGGAGGCTTTTAATTTAATCTTATTTGGAATGACGAGTAATTTGGCGCAGTTGAAGCTAATTCCGGCGTTGTATAGTTTGGAGGAAAATAACTGGTTGGCTGAAGGGACAAGAATGTGGGGAATTGCCAGACGGGATTGGGACCGGGAGGCCTTTAGTAGTTTCATCCGTAGAGTTTTGCAAGAGAGTAAAGCCATTGTTGTAAGTGAAGAAGTTGCAGGCCGGTTAATTGCGCGGATGAGTTATATACAAGGAGATTTTGGGGATAATCAGGTATATGAACAGTTGCAGACGATTCGTGGAAACAAGCTCCTCTACTTGGCTACATATCCGGATTTGTATGGGGAGATTTTTGAGGGACTGGCTAAAAGCGGTTTGAATAAGCAGGAGAAGGGTTGGTCGAGGCTGATGATTGAGAAGCCGATTGGAAGAGATTTGACCACAGCTTTGGCGTTGGATAGACAACTGCATGAGTATTTCCAAGAGTCACAGATTTATCGCTTGGATCATTACTTAGGTAAAGAGACTTTGCAGAATATATTGGCTTTTCGATTCGGGAATGTGTTTATACAATCGTTGATGTCCAATGAGTTTGTTGATCATGTGCAGATAACGGCGGCGGAGGAATTCGGGATTGGGCAGCGGGCGGGATACTATGACACGATGGGGGCGTTGTTGGATGTGGGACAAAACCATTTGCTGCAAATGCTGGTGGTGGCAATGATGGAGGCGCCTGTTAAGTTTGGTAACGATGAAGTAACTCGCGCTCGGGTGAAGGTCTTGGAGAGTTTGAAGACTTTTCCGGATTCATTGGTTTTAGGTCAGTACAATGGATATCTGTACGAAGACCAGGTGGCTGCTGACTCTAAGACAGATACTTTTTTTGCGTTTAAAACTGAGATTGATAATGAGCGTTGGCGGGGAGTGCCGATATATGTACGGGGGGGGAAGAAATTATCCAGAAGCGTGAGTGAGGTTGCGATTGTGTTCAGGAAACCTCAAGATTTGGTGTTTGGCAGTTATGAGATGGCGCAAAAGCCCAATGTGTTAACTTACCGAATTCAGCCTAATGAAGGGATTGGAATGGAGATGTTATTTAAGAAGCCGGGGCATAAATTCGATGTGGGCCGAGACTATCTGCAGTTTTGTTACAAGCCGGGGGATAAACCGATGGATGCTTACGTGAAGCTGTTGTTTGATGCTATATCGGGTGACGCGACGTTTTTCAATGACTCCCCTGAGGTGATGGCGGCTTGGAAGTTCGTAGATGGATTGAGAAATAATACACCCAGATTAGAAGTATATGATCCTGGAAGCTGGGGGCCGGAAGCAAGCGATAGGTTGCTGGCACGCGATGGGAGGGAGTGGATTGAGCCATCGGAGGCGTTGTGTAGGATTTGAGTCCTATACGTTTGATTTCCCTATGGTAATTAAGCGTCGTCCGCTGAAGTAGCTACACGGGTCTGGTTGTGCGTGATGCATAACTAGACCCTTTTTTTGTCAAAATGAGGCTGTTATGGTATAGAATAAGGATGGCTGATTTTGAGCGTAGACGTAATGCTTTAGTTAGTTTTGCGGCACGGTATGCATACAAAGAGTTGGTTGAGAAAAAGACAGAAACTCATGAACTTTGGGGTAAGTGGGAAATTGAGATGGATGTGGCAGAGCCACTGCGGTATGCGAGCGACGTGGTTACCAATGTATTTGGAGAAAGACTTAAATTTGAGTCACGGTTAGTTGATATTCTGGAGGAGAAAGCCAGAAAAACAGGAAGTAAGAGTGATAAAGAAGAGCATGAGTTGTTCTTTGGGATTATCAAAGACCGGTGGCAAGTACCTGATGAGGATTTGAGCGAAGTTAATCGGGCAATTGAGTTGTCACAAGATAGATTGGAAAGTTTGAAACCCAGGCGGAGGAAGAAATAGTTTATTGGCCGTATTGCTGTTGGAGTTGCTCGAGCTGTTCGGGAGTCAATTCGTTGGTGAAGTCGTTGTACAGTTGGGACATGTCGGTGAAGTTGACGTCAGTTGGCGGAGTGAATTCACTGTCTGGGACTGACTCGACGTTACAGTTGATACTATAGCCTTCTTCTTCGTAGGCTTGGAGTTCTTGTTCATCGGTGAAATCGGGAATGTCAGGTTGGCCAAAGTCCTCGTAGTCGGGGGAATCCTCTGGGACTGCCATTTGGAAACCTTCTTTGGTCTGGTCGCTCCAGACATAGGTATAAGCCCCATCGAAAATCATGGAGCCAGGCTGGTCAGAGGTGTTGACTCCTGCAGTTTCCATCCTGATTTTTTCACCTTTGACAACATACGTGATTTGTTCTGGGCCGTCTTTTTGGGCTATAAGGCAGCGGGCTGACTGGCCGGACTCAATAGCCTGGGCGAGTTTTTGATACTCAGTAGCGGCTTGAGCTGCGGTTTGGTTAGGGTCCACGGTGAGCTCTGATGAGAGAGGATTACAAGCTGCAAGAACAAAGGCGAAGGCAAGAGTGTAGAGAGGAAGTTTGGTCATTAAAATGAATATATCATGGGATTTGGCGGATTGCCAAGAGGGGAAAAAGGGAGAAGAAGATGGCGCGTGATTTGATAGTTTTTGGTAGACTAATTTGCTATGAGCGGTGAAAAATTGAATGTAGGGGTTGAATTTAGTGACTTGGCTTGTTATGAGAGAGCTCGCTGGGGTAAAGGAAGCGGAGGCTCTGCCGTGATAAGACCTTTCGCTAGGGAGAGGGAGGAACGTAACACCAAAGGTGAAGGCGGGCTCTTTAGAAGAGACGTGAGTCCTGTTAGGGGTGGGTTGATTGCAGACCAAGGAGGTAGGTTAGTAGTTGACGAGTAAGGTGATTTGTTAGTAATTTGGATGAATGAGCGAAATTGAGAAAAAAGGAAGTGGGCAAGAGTTAGATTTGGAAAATGTGAGTTTTAGTGAGCTGGGGAGATTAGCAGTCAGAGGTAACGGTAAGATACTTCGTTTGGGCGAGGTGGGGAAAAATGGACAGGTTGGGAGCGGCGAGAGGTTAACTTTTCTCCCTGATTGGAAATCACGAGGCAAGGCGGCTTCTGAATAGTTGAATATCACGGTTGAGAGCGGTACCCCAGTTGTTGGGGATGTCATGAGTATCGTTTGGGTAAGTGTAGAAGTTAACTTGTTTGTCTAGTTTTTCTAGCTGTTGATTTAAATCTACTCCCCATTGGTATGGGACTGACTCATCGCGAGTGCCGAATTGGAGGTTGAGAGGTTGGGTTAGCAGTGCGAGATTGGCGAAACTGCCAAAGTTATCATAGTCGTTAGGGGAAATTGTGCGCAGCTGTTCCTCTAGTCCAGACAGGCGGTTATTATCGCCCGAGCGGCGGGAGAAATAGAGGGCGTTTTCGGGGAATTCCTTGGTGGCGGGGGCCCAGATGCTCAGGGCGCGGAGATGGGGGTTGACGATGGCGGCAATTAAGCTGACTTCTCCACCCATGGAGTGACCATAAAGGAAAACATTGTCGGGGTCAGCTCCTTCAAGCTCAGGAATAAGAGCGATGAGGTTGAGGACGTCAATGGCGTATTCGGAGCGAGAGAACAAGTGGGAGGCTGTGCCCTGTGATTGGTCGTGGCCGCGGTAGTCTGGTTTGAGAACTAGGAAGCCTTGGGAGGCGAAGTAATTGGAAGTATTGATGTATGAGTTGGCAGTTGAGTATTGGGTGGGTGGGATGTATCCATGGTTGACAACCACTACGGGCCAACCTGAGGCGGGTCGGGTACCGGAAGGAGTAATCACGAGGGCATTGAGAGCAAGGCCGTCTGAGTCGTAAGTTAAGATAGTGTGGTTGGTTCTGGAGGCAGGTGTTTGGTTAATGACTCGGGATTGGTAGGTACGCGTACGTAATGCGCTGATAGACGCGGGGTGAGAGTTTGACGGGATAGAATTTTCAAGCTCACTAGTCGAGGTGGAATCGGTTGAAGGCGTAGGTGTGGTAGTTGTGGGAGTTGGGATAGAGTTGCAGGCGGTGAGAAACAGGAGAGAAAGCAGAATCAAAAAAGTCGCTGGTTGCATGGTGTAATTCTAGCAGATGTAAGATGGGAGCAAGCTTAAATTGTTTTGAGGCTGTCGTAGAGGAAAGTGCCGCTGATAACCATAACGGTGGTGAGGACCAGTTTGCGGAATTGTTTCTGGGGAATGAAGTGGACAATCGTTTCTCCGATTAAAGCTCCGATGACGGAAGTGATAGCCAGGATAGGGATGAACTTAAGGCTGTCTTGAGTTAGGAAGCCGTTGGAGATGTATATAGGCAAGCGGGCGAAGTCTGAGATGAGAGCGATAGTGGCGACGGTGCCTAGATAGACGTTCTTGGGGAGATTGAAAGCCATCATGGCGGTGGCACGGACGGCTCCTCCTGTGCCAGCTAATCCTGAGGCCAAGCCGGAAAGCGCGGCGCTAATGTTGATAGATTTGGTGGTGGGTTTAACTTTTAATCTGTGTCCAGTGAGTGCGTACAGAGTAAACCCTATTAGACTGGCGGCAATGACAATTTTGAAAATTTCGTGAGGAATGTAGTTGGTAATGTAAGCGCCTAGGATGGCGAAAATGATACTGGGAAGGATAAATTTGGTGACGATTTGTTTGCGGATTGAGCGGCGGAAGTAGATGATTTGGACTAGGCTGCCGAAGATGTGGTAAATGGTGGTGAGAACAAGTGCGGTAGGCGGGTCGAAGAACCACAGTGCCAAAGGCATAAAGATAGTTGATGAGCCAAAGCCAGCAATGGTGCCGATGA
>CAYXHB010000064.1:0-4945 GCA_964464795.1 uncultured Gammaproteobacteria bacterium | reverse complement strand
TTATAGTTTATAGGATAGAATACATTTCAGATCCTGAGGCTCACCAAGTTTATTGTGTGGGCTTCTGGGTTTTTTTGTGCCTATCAGCTCTCCACCTATTCTCCACATTGCCGTATAATCAAACTTAAGCCAGAGTGGTGAAATTGGCATACACGCAGGTTTTAGGAACCTGTGCCTTAATCGGCGTGCGGGTTCGACCCCCGCCTCTGGCACTATCAAAATTCTCCACCTCCACCAATTAATACTCGGTTGTTCGTAAAAGGCCTGCCTGCGGTGTATTATTAGACTTATGCAACGTTCACACACATCCAACCCTCTTAACGAAGTCGGCAACTACTTGCTCAAAAAGTGGAAACACTACCACAAAATTACTACTCAAACCAACCGCGAAACGTTAGAAGTATTCCAGGTTTTTGGCTTCATCGCTCGCATATACGAACGTATCCGCGCCTCGGTTGAGAACAAAGGCGAGCAGGTTATCCGTCGTTTCGCCATTGAACGAGCTCTTAAACGTCCTGATTCACTAAGCCAGCCTACCGAGGTCAGAGCCGAGCGTCTTATTCGCGAGCTCACCTGGTCACGTTTCCTGCCCAATAATTACGTCACTCGCGAGCAATACTCAGAACTAATCACCATCGTTGACAAATATCAGCGCCTCACCTTGCTTATCAAACAGTCAGGCGGCCACACCAGCTTGGTAAGCGAATTTCTTTTTTCCTTGGCATCCGCTGAAATCGAAGAATTGCTCGTTCCCTCTCTTGCGCGCACTTGCCTTGTCCCCACTTTCACTCTCTGGGCCAAGAAAACATTCAAATTCCAATCAGACTCCGAAATCCATCAGGAAGAACTAGACCTCCAGATTTACCTGGCGGCTCATCGGGCTATCGCCAAATCTGACGCGCCGCTTTTGCAGTATTATGTTCTGTTACTGATGTTCCCAACTTGGACTCACGCTGATGATCGACTTATCGAACATCTGGCAGCCAACTTCAATCAAATCCACTCTCACCTCAACAATCTAATAACTCATCCTTGGCGTAACAAAATCTATCGCTGGGTACGCCAAAACACCGCTACTTTCCTTTTTCTTGAAACCATGCTCACCAATCATCCCGACCCAGCGCCCCTCTTAAGAGACCCTGAGGCTTTCCAATCCCACGTTACCTCAATTGCTGCTGAAAAATACCGTCAAACTAGGAAAACCATCCACCGAGGAATTGTTCAATCCATACTTTATATTTTCTTTACCAAAGTATTGGTGGCATTCTTAATTGAGTATCCATATGAGCGCTATATAACTCAGGAAATTAACGCTGTTGCTATCGGGATTAATTTAGTATTTCCTCCCTTGCTCATGTTACTAATGGGCTTAACCGTCAAAGCTCCCGGTGACAAAAACACTCAGGTTGTAGTTAGGAAACTCGACCACATGCTCTACAACCAGGATTCTCAACCGCCCACTATTGTCCGCTTTGACTTCTCTGGAGGTAACCGAGCCTATATTTTCAACGCTATCTACGCTTACTTCTTTATCATAATTTGTTTACTTGTTGCCTACACACTGCGGACTTTTTTCCACTTCAATATTGTTAGTCTTGGACTCTTCTTTATGTTCCTCAGTATGATTATGCTCTTTGGTTTCCGTTTACGTTGGCAATCAGAAGAACTCCTTATCAATAGACCGCCTCAAGGTTTTCTGGCTAACGTCTTTTCCCTACTCACCATGCCGTTTATTAACCTCGGCGTATGGTTATCTTCTACTATTTCCAAGGTCAACGTCATTACCTTCCTGCTTGATAAAATTATAGATGCCCCCCTCAAAGCCAGCGTCAATTCAGCCGAAGAATGGAGCAAATTCATCTCTGACCGCCGCACCGAAGCCGTGGAGATTCCTCGGGACTAAATTTATTGCCCAACACCCAAAATACATGGTAGCATGAATACATGTTTTCCAAATTAACCTTTTCCTTTCTTCCCTTACTTCTTATTTCCCTTTTTTCCCCATACCTCGCTCATGCCCAGGACTACAACCAAAGCCGCCTCGACTATCAGACTCAATACAGCAAATACCGCGAACAGCTGGTTGAGTTCCGTTCTGCTCGCAGCGAATACATTACTTATAAAACTCTAGTTTCCCAAACTAGGGCTATCTATGTTACTCAACAATTCCTCACCACTCGTCAGGAACTCATTATTAGTTATTTGCAACTACTCCAAAGCCGCATCGCCAGCAGCCAGAGTCCTTTTCTTGACCAACAGCAAACCAATATTATTGCTAATCAGATTACCCAACAGATTGACTTCCACAAGTCCCAAGTTCCAGCCATCCAGGCAGCATCCGAACTGAAAGACTTAACCAACATCTCATCCAGAATTGATACCAACATCGCCACCGTCACCACCCTTGGCATCCAGACCCAAGCTTTAGTTCTGGACAGCCGCATGCAAGAATACCAGGATACAACTGTTAACCTAATGGCTTTCACCACCGAGCAAGTCCGCCGCATTCAGGCAGAGGGACAAAAAGATACTACCGAAATCCAACGTTGGCTAATTCAAGCCGAACAAAAATATACTCTAGCCAATCAGGGATTGAGTGCTACCAACGCCCAAGTTACGCGCCTCCGCTCCGATCGTGAATTAGAAAACTATCGCACTTCCCTCAAAAGAAGCACCCAGTACTTCAAAGAAACCAACACCTTGCTTAACGAAATCGTTACTAACCTCAAGATAAAATAATGCCACCAACCCCTCCACCACCAGAGCCGACTCTGCTCACTCCCAAGCCAGCTACCTTGCCAACCAAAGGCAAGGACAAACCCACTCTGCCGCCAACTTCCGCTCCCAAAGGTCTCCCTGGGACATCCTCCAACCCCAAGCACAAACTCTTAATCGGTTCTGTCTTCGCCCTTATCGCTGTTGTAGTCTTAGTATTAATTGTCACTACACTCATCAATCGCAGTCGCAACGGATCTAGCTTATCAACCGATAGTCGCTTGAGACCTACCCCCACCCTCATCCCTCGGCCAACATTGGCTGAACAACTGCCTGGAGAAGCTTCGCCATACGCTACTGACCCCCAAATCCTCGAGCTTGAGGCCGCCATCAAAACTCTCAACGCCCAACTTACGGCAGACACTCTCTCTGAACCCGAAATCCGTCCTCCGCTCTTCGAAACAAAAATTTCTTTCTAAGTATCTTTTTTCTCTACATCCCAATCAGATAATATTTTTTTAGCAATCGGCAAAAGTGGTAGTCCAAGAGCCTCTCGCAGACTAAACAGTCTCAAATCTCTTACCCTTACTTCATCAGAGTCTGCAAAAACTTCTATTCCAGGAAATTTAGCTTTAAAAAAATAAATCTCAAACTCTACATCTCTGTTGATAAAGAGAAACTCACGATCAACTTCAAGGGCATCTTGGTCTTCATTCACTTCATAATGTAACTCTTCCTCAACCTCTCTTTTTATAGCTTGGTGCGGCAACTCACCATCTTCAATGCCGCCTCCGATTATCTCCCACACGTCTTCATTATCACCCAAATGTTTTTTCCTATGATTAAGCATTATCCGGCCTTCGCTATCATAAAAAACTATTAAACTAACTCTTTTCTTTCTCATCTTGCATAAACTTATAACCAACTCAAGGTATAATCAACAGTTGATGTTCCAACTCACCTCTCCCTACAAACCTGCTGGTGACCAACCCCAGGCCATAGACAAACTAATTCAAGGGTTGCAAACCCCCAACTCTAAACAAGTCCTCCTAGGCGTGACCGGCAGCGGCAAGACATATACTGTTGCCAACGTCATCCAGCAAACCCAGAAGCCCACTCTTGTTATCTCCCACAACAAGACCCTGGCTGCCCAACTCTACCAGGAATTTCGGGACTTTTTCCCAAACAACGCTGTCTGTTACTTCGTTTCCTACTACGATTATTACCAACCAGAAGCTTACATTCCTCAGACCGATACTTTTATTGAAAAAGAAACCCAAATCAACGAAGACATCGATAAACTCCGTCTCGCCGCCACCGCCAACCTCCTAGCCCGCAAGGACGTGATTGTTGTAGCTTCTGTATCTTGTATCTACAACTTAGGCTCTCCTATCAACTATCAGGAAGCCACCATCGAGCTTATGCCTGGCATGATTTTGGACCAACACACCCTCATGATTAGACTCCAACAACTCCAATACAAACGCTCAGACATGAATTTCGTCCGCGGCACTTACCGTCTGCGAGGTGAATTCATCGACCTCTACCCGGCTTACCAGGATTTCGGTTACCGCATAGAGTGGGGGACTCAAGGCCAGATTCTCCGTCTCTCAGCTCTTGACACCCTCACCGGTTCCGCACCCGAAGACGCCACCCAAGCACCTACTCCTATGGGAGTTTCCAACGATTATCCAAGGTTAATCATTTATCCGGCACGGCACTATCAAACCCAAACCGAGAACCGCGAAGAAGTCTTTGACCAAATCCGCCAAGACCTCGACCGCGAGGTTGAGCAGCTACAATCAACCGGCAAACTCCTCGAAGCCCACCGCCTCAAGCAGAGAGTTACCTACGACCTGGAGATGCTCCACGAGATGGGTTTCGTCAACGGCATCGAAAACTACTCCCGCTACTTCGACGGCCGTGAGATTGGCGACCCGCCATTCACCCTCCTGGATTTCTTCAACCACAGTTACAAGGATTGGCTCTGCGTTGTCGACGAATCTCACATCACCTTGCCCCAAATCCGCGGCATGTACAACGGCGACCGCTCCCGCAAACAGACCCTCATCGAATTTGGCTTCCGCATGGAATCCGCCCTTGATAACCGGCCGCTCAAATTCGAGGAATTCCAGCCTCGTCTCCAACACACTCTCTATGTGTCAGCCACCCCTTCTGAATGGGAAATCAACGACTCCGACAACCGCGTCATCCAGCAGCTCATCCGTCC
>CAYXHB010000063.1:0-4969 GCA_964464795.1 uncultured Gammaproteobacteria bacterium | reverse complement strand
GGAACCTCAATTTGAGAATGGCCGCACCATGGATGAATTTTCTCTGTGGGTGGCAGCTGATAGTACCTTAAGTTCAAGGTCACTCATTGTCATGTTTTATAATGATGTGACAAGAGTGACTGAGATTGTTCACACTAGCGGCACTGGGGACATGCGAATAGGCCAATGGACAAAGATTCAGCTTGATGTCCCTAGCACGACGAGTAAGATTATTATTTATTCGTCGGGTGGAACAGATAGGTTGTATATAGACTATTTGTTCGCCTGGGGATGTTTCCCCGCCTCTGTGCAGCATAGTAGTTATTTGCCTATGGTCACTATGTATGGAGTGGCAACGGCAGAGTCATGCTTTTTGCAGGAAAATTGCGAGCCTTGAAGTTGTAAACCGGTTTGGCCTTTGGGCTAGACCGGTTTTTTGTGGGTTATTTTTGAGTTTATAATTTATTTTGATATACTACAGGGCATCAAGAATTTTCTTGACGCACATTCACAAAGGAGGAGAGAATAATGACAGTGAGATTGCGTAGAAAAAGGAAAACTGTTCCTACGCAGGAGGTGGTTGTGGCCGACCTTAAGACGGTACAAGGTCAGGTCAAACATGTACTGCAACGGATGCAGCTGTACTCAGAAGTACTGCAGTGCAGAGCTGACTGGTTGGGCATTGTTGCCAATGGAGATACGGAGTTTGACTTCCTGGAGTGGATGCGGAGAATGTGGCAGTATTTACGTCACTACCGGATTGCCCAGGAAAAAGGACTTTTGGTTTCTGGAGACATGCCGTCTCAGCTCTGGTTGGCTGAGATACTTAGCAAACATGGGTTGGGGGAATTCCCTCAACCTAAGTTTGATGCCAGCAACAGAATTGACTACCTAAGGGAATTGATTCGGCGGGCAGGCGGGAAGCCTCCTCGAGGAAAGGTTGGTGTCGTGCGCCTGGAACAAATTCTGTTTGAGGCAATCGACGACTGCACCGATGTGTCAGTTACGAACTCGCTTAGGTGTTTGAAGAGCGAATATCTGAAACTTACTTGTAAGGATAAGGAGGAGGAGATGTCCAAGAGGACGAATTATTTCATGAGAGTGTGGGGGTTATTGCGGGATAACTATGGTTACAGTTTCCCGCAGTACTCCAAGCAGGATGTTATCCGTCTTGCGGCGTTTGAAGTGCTAGCGATGCAGGATGACGGTTCTCTGGATATGAAAGGAGTCTTTGAGCTCCTGAGTTCACATGTTCCGTCAGCTGCGCCGGTTCGGTCTGAAGGTATTGTGGCGGAAATAGCCACTCAGACTGGCGAAGGGGATAAGTCAATGGATCTTTGGCTCCTGCATGTGTTGTTGAGGGAGCTTAAGGATATATTGGCTGGTGACAGCCGGAAGGCCGTTTGGGAGTATAGCGACGAGCTGATTCCTAGAATGGAAAAGCTTGAATCTGACACTGCGGTGCTGTGGTCTGAGGCTTTGGCCGCGGTTGTTGAGCAGTACTTGTTCTTTAATTCTCGTGACGTAGCTGTTGTTGACCTACTGCAGGACTTGCGGTACATCAGCGAGAGCTATGGTCGGTGGGAGAGGTTTCTTCCCCGGCCGGTGTGATGTGCGGAGCCAGGCATGTTTCCCTTTGTGGGAACATGCCTGGCTCTTTTTTGTGTATTGCGTGATGTTTAGCGCGATTGTGGCGGGGTTGCGCTAGGTGAATATGACGGGATTCTTCGCTTCGCTCTGAATGACGGGAGACACCACGCCTTCTTCGATAGGCGAATGAAGAAGTTAGATATCCAAGGTTGCAGATTTGGCGTGGGTTTGGATGAAGCGTTTGCGAGGTGGGACTTCGTCACCCATAAGCATGGAGAAAACAGTGTCGGCAAGGCCGGCGTCTTCGATGGTGATTTGTTTCATAATTCTGTTCTCAGGGTTCATGGTGGTATCCCAGAGTTGGTCGGCGTTCATTTCTCCTAAGCCCTTGTAGCGGCTAATGTTGGGTTTGCTGGAGTTAGATTTGTGTTTGAGGATGTAGCTCTCGCGTTCGGCCTCGGAGTAGGCATAGGTGGTGTTTTTGCCTATGGTGATTTTGAACAAGGGAGGGATGGCGAGGTACAGGTGGCCGTTCTCAACCACCTGGCGGGCGTGGCGGAAAAAGAAAGTCAGCAATAAGGTAGCGATGTGCTGGCCGTCTACGTCAGCGTCAGTCATGATGACGATGCGGTGGTAGCGGAGTTTGGCAGCTTCGAATGTGTCCCCTACTCCGGTGCCCATGGCAATGAGGAGGTTCTTGAGTTCTTCGAATTTGACAATTTTATCAAGCTGGGCCCGCTCGGTGTTGAGGACTTTACCTCGCAGCGGCAGGATAGCTTGGAATTTTCGGTCGCGGCCTTGTTTGGCGGTACCGCCGGCGGAGTCTCCTTCGACTAGGAATAGTTCTGATTTGGCTGGGTCGCGTTCTTGGCAGTCGGCTAGTTTGCCGGGGAGGCTGGAGCCTTCGAGGGCGCCTTTGCGAATTACGGCTTCTTTGGCGGCTCGAGCAGCCAGGCGGGCTCTGAGAGCCAGCATAACTTTATCTACGATAGCTTTGGCGTCGCGAGGGTGCTCTTCGAAGTATTGAGTAAGGCCTTCTCTTGTTGTGGTTTGGGCGAAGCCTTGGATTTCTGAGTTGTTGAGTTTGGTTTTGGTTTGGGATTCAAACTGGAGGTTGTCTGAGGGCATTTTGACGTAAATCACGGCGGTTAGCCCTTCTTTGATATCATCGGCGGTAAGGCCGTTGTCGTCTTTGATGGCACCGATTTTTTTAGCATAATCGCTGATGACTTTGTTAAGAGCAATTCTAAAACCTGTGACATGGGTGCCGCCGTCAGGAGTGTAGATGGAGTTGACGAAACTCTTGAGGTTCTCTACATAGGTGTCGGTGTAGTGCAGAGCCACTTCCAGCTCTGCGATATCGGATTGAGCTTTGAAAAAGATAACGTCTGTGAGGAGGTCTTTGTGACGGGAGAGGTGTTTGGCTAAGGATTTGATACCGCCTTCGAAATAGAAATTCATTTCGCGGCCGTTACGCGTGTCAAGGAAATGGAGTTTGAGCCCCGCGACCAAGTAGGCTCGGTCGCGCATCATGTTGATGATGCGGTCGTCGTCGAATTGGCAATCTTTGAAAATTGAGTGGTCAACCGTGAAGCTGGTGAAGGTGCCGGAAGGAACTTGGCTGATGATGGGATGATGATATGGGAACCATTGTTCTAAATATTTTTCGCCGTCAGTCATGAGTTTGGACGTGGGAGTACCGCGTTCGTAGGTTTGGTAGAAATATTTGCCTCCTCGTTTGACGACCACGCGGCAGTTGTCCGAAAGAGCGTTGACCACCGAAGCTCCCACTCCGTGGAGACCGCCGGAGAACTTGTAAGCTGAGGCGGAGAATTTGCCGCCGGCGTGGAGTTTGGTCATGGCGACTTCCAAGGCGCTGATGCCGAGTTTGTGCATGTCTGTCGGAATACCGGCTCCGTTGTCGATGACGGTGGCTGAGCCGTCAGGGTTGATGGCGACCCAGACGTCCTGGGCGCGATTGGCTAAGGCCTCGTCGACTGAGTTGTCGACAATTTCGCGTAGCAGCTCATGGTAGCCGCGCATATCTGTGGAGCCAATGTACATGCCTGGACGCTTACGGACAGGTTCTAGCCCCTCGAGGACTTGGATGTCTTGGGCGCTATATTTGCGGGGTTTATCTGCCATACGTAGGCCATTATACGGGTTAGGGTTGTTTGGGGCAAGGGAGAGGTGTGGTAATTTTCAATGAACAATTGTTAATTTTCATTTGGGAATACCGGAACATCCAAGAGATTTCTCGGCTGCGCTCGAAACGACAAAATAAGAAAGAGTATGTGAAGGTCAGAAAGAATCATCAAACCGAGGGTAAGTCCAGCCAAAGAGTATCAAGGGCAAGAGTGGTGTGGACGTTGGATTCAAGGTGTTTTTGGGTTTCGAGAAGCCTAGTGGTAACAGGCGAAAGGTCGGGGTTGATTTTCATTAGCTGATGGGACTGGGAAACTAGTGATTGGACGAACTCTAGAGCTTGGGATTTGTCTTTGTATTGATGAGTGAGTAGAAAACGCTCGAGGACAGGTGTGGTGAGGATTTCTGTTAACTCTTGGGTATCTGGAGAGGCGGGTTCGTGAGACATCTGATGGACTTGGCAGCGGGAGAGAATGGTCGGCAGAAGACCGTGGGTGTGTGGAGTAATGAGAACGGTGCCGGAGTTGGGCGGGGGTTCTTCGAGAGTCTTGAGGAGGGATTGTTGGGCTTCTGTGGTGAGTAAGTGGCTGTGCGTGATGAGAGCGTATTTGGTGGGAGACTGTAAAGGCGCGATTGCGAGGAAGCTTGCGGTTTGGCGTATTTGGTCAATGCCAATTGAGGCTTGTTTGTCAGGTGAAACTACCAGCAGGTCTGGAGATGCTGAGGTCAAGTTCGTAAGCTTGAGTGCTTGTTTGAATCCCTGGTCAAGGTCAGTGTTAATGATGATGTGGCTGTGCATGGAAAAATTGAAATTAAGTACGGTAATTTGACACTACTAATCATTAACTTGAATAATGGTATATACGATGGACTCCTCCGCGGCTAGTAGCAATCCTGTTAGCGAACCTGGAAACACACCGGTTTGGTCTGGGGCGATGGTGGGTGGAAGTGGGAATGTGCTTGAAACGTTACTCTCAAGGCAGTTGTTGACTGCCGAGCAGGTCAATGAAATTAAAAATAAACAAATTGCTCAAGGAGTCTCGGTTGAGGATTTGCTGGTGGAGAGTGGGTTTATAACAAAGGAAGACTTAGGCAGATTGAGAGCTGAGATGAATGGAATTGAGGCGATTTCGGTAGATGGAACGCCGGCTTCGCCTGAGGCTTTGGCTTTTGTTCCTAAGTCGCTGGCCGAGAGGTTTCGGGTGTTGGCGTTTGGTTATGACCGGGAAAATAACTTGCTGTCGGTGGCGATGGC
>CAYXHB010000062.1:0-5043 GCA_964464795.1 uncultured Gammaproteobacteria bacterium | reverse complement strand
ACGATAAAGACCCATATTTTCTAAAATGTAACTGTCTTCTTTGAGGGATATTGGAATACCATTAACAAGTATGTCCACGGGGGAACCGCTTTGTGTTTCTTCTCCTACCCAACTTACATCGGGTTTTTCACTGATCTTAAATACGTTAATAATTGCTTCAGCGACTTTTATTCCATTATCAACGATGCTTTTATTCAACTCTAAGACTTCTGGATTGTTTTTTATTAAGGAAAACGAAAAACTATTGTTTGCAACACTTTCCACTGTTTTTACAAAATCACTGAAATCAACATTAGAACTTCCGCTAAAATGTTTATATAAACCATATATCACACTAATTTCTCTTAATGTTGTTTTAACGTCCGCCATATAGTGCAAATTATATCAATGAACTCCTTTAAACTGAAATAACTTAGTTGTCTAAATAAAGTTTTCAACCTAAAATAACAATAACGAGCAGATATTCAACACCATCAGCGCTTTTATCAAATCCATGCGCGCCTCCCAAACCGATGCCGCCCTCTATTACCTCTCTCGCATGGTTCAGTCAGGCGAAGACCCTCTGTTCATCGCCCGCCGCATGGTAGTCTTTGCCTCCGAGGATATCGGCATGGCCAACCCCAACGCTCTGCTGCTAGCCAACCAGGTCTTCCAAGCCTGCCAGGTGATTGGTTATCCTGAATGCGCCATCAACCTCGCCCACGGAGTCGTGTATCTCGCAGAGTCTTCCAAAAGCCGTGCCTCTTACGACGCTTACTTCCAAGCTGTAGCTGACGCCCAAACCCACGGCAACCTGCCTATTCCTCTCCACATTCGCAATGCCCCCACCAAACTCATGAAAAACTTAGGCTACGGCCAAGGCTACCAGATGTACGATGACAAATCCTACCTGCCGGATAAATTAAAAAATAAAAAGTATTATAAAAACATCAAGTAATCCTTCGTCCAAAAGGCCACAAACACTAAAACTAAAAACATAAAGTCTATTTTCTCAACCCAAAACTACTCCAATTTTACTAAATACACTTTCAAGTCACTATTGGGTCTGGGAAACTCTTCTATTGCCTTAACCTTGTGAATTTTGGATATCAAATCTATATCGACGTCACCAGGCAGATATAAATATTTATTTTTAAAGCCAGAGAGAGAATCGATATTCAACTTCATACATGTATTTTCATCCGAAAATACGAATCCCAGTTGACAACTGCTGTTCAAACCTGGGTCGGTTGATACAAATAACTCTTCTATATTCACAGCCTTTATTCCAGACTCTTCAAAGGTTAATATCGAACCATCGCTCACTCCCCAGATTGCATTCACGCCCACAATCGTCTCATCTTTTTCTTCTGACCTTAAAACAACCTCAATAGACTCACCAAGTCCCCAAGCGGTGACAATTCCTGACAGGTAAGTTCGTTCATTACCTGCATAAACAAAAGTTTTCTGACCAATCAGCATAGTCATAGACTTCCCAATTAACAATAAAACAACCACAACAGAAGCTATTTTTGACCACCTTAGTTCAGACTCCCAAATCTTAACCATTGATAATGCTCCAATTGCAACCATAGATGGAATGGCAGGATAAAAATATCGCGACGATATAACTTTTGCTGATAAAAGGATTCCAAAAAACAAAATCCCCAAATAAACAAGCAATGGAATCGCGTCTCTACGTTTTCTCAAAATGAAAATAATTCCAATCAAGGAAAAAATTAATAATCCAGAAACATAAGCAACCAAATAAGAACCAACCACATTGGCATTGTTCAGATATCCTACTAACCCATCATAGCTCACTAAATTACTAAAAATATTTGGAAGTGAATAAACTAAACCTTCTTCATTTCTCCCGACACTATCCCAAAATCGATAACCACCAAAACGAACGTATCCGACGACTTCCTTGTAAGTTAAATAACTAATAACTCCAGAAACTCCATACACGATGCTATTAAAAAACTTTCGTTTAACCAGTGATTCAGTTATCCAAACGCATAATATCACCGTCTGAGCTATGAGGAAGGCAATCGCTGGAGTCTTGGTTATATAAGCTAGTCCAAGAAATAACCCTGATAAAAAAGCACAGATAATGGTTCTTTGCCAATGGTTCTTTTTAGTTAGCTCGTGTCTGCCCAGAACAAAGAACAAAAAGGCTAAACCGCCCATCGCAGTCAACAGACTATCAGCAAATGCCATTCTTTCAATCAAAAAAGCATACGGCAACGCTAATAACAGTCCTCCAGTTAACAATGCAACTTTCTTCCCAGATATTAAGTTCATGATAAGCATCCAAGATAAAGCTGTTACCCCTCCAGCCAACACCGAAACTAACCGCCCTGATAACAGAGACTGTTGCGTGAAATGATATGCTCCAGCAACCAGCCACATATAAAGTGGGGTCTTCCCATCCAGTAAACTGATATATGCAAAACTTGGACTGTGATAGAAAAGTCTAGCCCAAAAGATATAAATCCCTTCATCCAAATACAACGGAAACTCCAATAAATTTATCAACCTAACCAAAATTACCAACAAAACAATAAACCCAACTAACAAATAAAATTTCATTTCTTATGATGGTATAGTATTTTGTGTGAACATTAAAGTTAAAAGTAAATACAAAATTATTGCAAGCATACTTACGCTTGCAGCCATCATATATGTGCTGTTAGTTGTGAAAATCAATAACATAGACCTTATACTAAGTCCTCAAAAAATCACCCCTCTTTCTCCACTTTATTACCTAAAATCAAGTCGTGAATTTATACAATCATTCTTTATTTTTGGTGAAGAGGATACCGCCAACTGGCATCTAACCTTAGCTCAAAAAAAAGCCTACAGTTCCAAACTTCTTCACCAACGTGGTTTCTCTAACCTTTCGCGTAGCCATTACCACCAAGCTCAAGTACTTCAATACAAATCCCTAATCTTGATTGACTATTTGTCCGACAAAACCAACACCACATATCTCCAAGACAAATACAACATCAATCAAGACATACTTGCAAGCATTGACTCAGAATAATGTTGCGCAAAAAAATCCCTCTCCCAATTGCACTCCTCCAATCCTTGTGCTATGTTAATTGAATACTTACCTTATGGCAAAAAAAGCGCTTATCATCGGAGTTACTTCCCAAGACGGTTCTTACTTAGCTGACTTACTATTAGAAAAAGGTTATCAAGTCACCGGCACTCTTCGCCGCAGTACCAGTTTGGACAAAGAAAACATCCGCCATCTCCTAGGCAAAATAACCATCACCGCAGCTGACTTACTTGACGCCGAAAGCATCAATCAAGTAGTCCGCCAAACCCAGCCAGACGAAGTCTACAACATCGCCGCCCAGTCAGTTCCGGCTGATAGCTGGACTCATCCTTACTACACCGGTGAGATCACCGGCCTCGGACCCGTGCGCGTTATGGAGGCTTTGCGCAATTTCTCCCCCAAAAGCCGCTTCTACCAAGCCACCTCCCGCGAAATCTTAGGCAACATAGAAGCCGAAAGCGCCAACGAATCCACCCCCATCGACGCCAATAACCCTTATGGAATCGCCAAAGCCTACGCCCACATGATGGTTCGCTGCTATCGCGAGTCATACGGCCTGTTTGCCTGCGCCGGCATTCTTTTCAATCATGAGAGTCCCCGCCGCTCTCTTCACTTCGTCACCCGCAAAATCACCGCAGCCGTAGCCTGTATCAAAAACAACGCCAAAAACATTCCCATAGACGAACTTGGCAACCCACTAATCGACTCCAAGGGCAAACTCCACCTTGGCAACTTGGACGCCCGTCGTGACTGGGGATATGCCAAAGAATATATCGAGGCCATGTGGCTTATGCTACAACAAGACGAACCCAAGGATTACGTTATCGGCACTCACACGTCTTACTCTGTTCGCGACGCCTGCAAAGTTGCTTTCGAGCATGTCGGCTTAGACTGGCAAGACCACGTCATCTCCGACGATTTATTCAAACGCCCAACTGAAATCAAAGAACTCACTGGAGATTATTCCCTCGCCAAAAAAGAACTTAGCTGGCAGCCTCGCACCAGTTTCGAAGACTTAATGAAACTCATGGTTGACGCTGATTTACAGAGGTTCAAATAACCTATGGCCAAAGTGCTAATTACTGGGGCTGCCGGTTTCGTCGCCTCCCACCTCATTCCACAGTTATCATCTGAATTTGAAGTCATTGGCATCGGCCGAGAACCAACCATTTCCCAAGACATCCCTTACTTTGCCTGCGACATCACCAATCCCCAAGAAGTCAATCAACTCATACACAGACAAGAACCTGAATTTATCGTCCACCTTGCCGCTATTGCTCACACCACCAACACACAGTTTGACCAGATAACTCAAACTAACCTCACTGGCCCCTATAACCTCTACCAAGCAATTCTATCCCGCCCCGATTATAATCCGAAAATTCTATTCATCAGCTCGGGAGAAGTCTACGGGAACACAGATACACCCGACAACATTACCGAAAACTCCCTCCTCAACCCCACCAACCTCTATGGCGTCAGCAAACTCGCAGCCGACAGATTAAGCTATCAATACGCCCTAGCCCACCAACTCAACATTACCATCCTCCGCCCATTCTCACATACCGGCCCAGGCCAACAACTGGGCTTCTTCGTGCCTGATATTGCTTCACAAGTTGCCGCCGCAGAAAAAAGCACACAAAGCCAGACAATCAGCACCGGCAACCTAACCGCCATTCGCGATTACCTGGACGTGCGTGATGTAGTCCACGCCTACCATCTCGCTCTCACCACTGACCTCCCTCCAGGCGAGAGTTACAACATTGCAAGCGGACAAGGTACAAGTATCCAGAGCATGTTTGACCAACTAATTTCCCTCTCCACCGTTCCCATAACGTCCCAAGAAGACCCCAACCGCCTCCGCCCAATAGATATTCCTACCCTTATTGGCAACTCTGACAAATTCCGCATTGCTACCGGCTGGCAGCCCAAAATTCCACTTAGCCAAACTCTCCAAGACACTCTTAACTACTACCGGAGCTTATAACTCACAT
>CAYXHB010000061.1:0-5063 GCA_964464795.1 uncultured Gammaproteobacteria bacterium | reverse complement strand
GAGTACAGCTTTAGTCTATGGCCAGATGAACGAACCGCCTGGAAACCGTCTGCGCGTAGCCTTAAGCGCCCTTACTATGGCCGAATATTTCCGCGACCGAGGTGAAGACGTGCTTCTCTTTATTGATAATATTTTCCGTTTTTCCCAAGCCGGATCTGAAGTATCCGCTCTCTTAGGTCGTGTACCCTCGGCGGTGGGTTATCAACCGACTCTCGCCTCTGAAATGGGCGCCCTACAAGAACGCATCACCTCAACCCAAACCGGCTCAGTCACATCCTTCCAAGCTGTCTACGTTCCAGCCGACGACTACACCGACCCAGCTCCGGCCACAACTTTTGCTCATATTGACGCCACCATTGCCCTGGAGCGCTCACTAGCTGAGCAAGCTCTCTATCCAGCGGTGGACCCGCTCACCTCCAACTCCCGCGTCCTCACTCCTGAGATTGTTGGCGCGGAACACTACCGTGTAGCCAAAGGTGTCAAGCAGGTTCTCCAGCGCTACAAAGACCTCCAAGACATCATCGCTATTTTGGGGATTGATGAGTTAGGCGAAGACGACAAACTCACTGTGGCTCGCGCCCGCAAAATCCAGCGCCTTCTCACCCAGCCGTTCCATGTGGCCGAAGTCTTTACCGGTATGGGCGGCAAATACGTCAAGCTTGAGGATACCATCCGCTCATTTGCCGAAGTCTTGGATGGCAAACACGACCATCATTCAGAACAAGATTTCTACATGATCGGCAGCATCGACGACTTAAAAAAATAAAGCGCTTGTCATCATGAGCGGAACATAGTGAAGCCGAAGGATCTCTTGGTTTTCGTCTTCCAGCACCTAACTTGTCATTTCGAGCGTAGCCGAGAAATCTAACAAATAAATAATTCCTTATTTCATGTCACCTCGCACTCTATTTCACGTCATCCCGCACCCAGATGCGGGATCTGGGACTTGTGCAGTAGCCAAAAGACTATGAAAACCAGATTGCCACATGCACAAATTTATTTTAAAAAATATTTTGGATAATTTGTGCTTTCGCAATGACGAAAAGTACCATTTTCCTGTAAACTAACCCCATGCAAGTCCAAATCCTCACCCAAGAAAAAATCGTCAGCCAACAAGACGCCGACTCTGTCACTATCCCTACCGAAGCAGGAGAAATCACTGTCCTCCCAGGACACATCTCCGTGTTTTCTCGACTCAAAGCCGGGCAACTTACCATCCGCAGCGGCACCGAGAGTGATGTCATCGCCGTCATCGGCGGCTTCGTAGACATCGGCCCCCAGACTATCAAAATCCTAGCCGACAGCGCTATCAAAGCCTCAGACATCGACGAAGCCCAAGCTCAGCAAGCCATCGAGGCCGCCAAACGCGCCATGAGTGAGCAGAAGTCCGAGGTGGACTTCGCCCAAGCCACCCGCGACCTGGGTCGAGCCATGCTGGAACTAGAAACCGCCAACCGCTGGCGCAAACTCAAGAACCTGCCATAACCCCCTAGTTCATAACCCTATTAACTTTACTCTGTGTCCATTCATCCAGCTCCTCTCGTGACATAACTACTGGCTTAATAGCCTCAAATCGACCTTGGCTATCGTTTACACCTTGCGAAACTATTACTGCTTCAGACCCTTCAGCTAACTCTGTTCTACCCCAAATATCAAACTCTTTACTATTGTAGGTCACTTGTGTGCCAGATTTAACACCTAATTCTACACCAATTTTAGTTGCAACGTCCTCAATTAATGCATCAATAGAGCTTGCTGCTTGTTCTAGTACAGGTTCTCCTTGGAATTGGTAATAATTGGAGAAAGTCATTTTCTCTTTACCTGACTCTAGCGCTTTAAGCTCCATAGTAGTCAAACCTTTAGAAATAATAGAACTCCGAACAAATTCTTCTAAAATTTTACCCTTAATTCCCTCCGCATCACCAGGATCTGTAAGTTTATTTGTAGATCCCTCAATTAACATTTCAAAAGAAATCGCATCTAGACTGGTCGCCTCCATTAAACGCCGATTCATATCAGTAAGCCTCTTGCGGTCAGTATAAAGTGTATATCCCACATTATCATCGGACTCACGTCTATTTCCTGTCCTCTCAAGCACATCGGCCTCATCATTCAACTGCTTGATAACGTCCCTTACGTTATTTATCTTCCCAGCCTCTTTCCACGTCTCACGTAACTCTTCTCCCAAATTGCGCAGACTTTGCCTAGCTCCCACAAGTTCTAATTCTTTTGCCTCAGCTACCCTTGCCGCTTCCGCTTCTTGCCTTCGAGTTGTTCCTGTTACCCCATCCCACCATCGTCGCAGTGGATTCACTTTTTCAGGTTTTTCTACATGTGATACTTTCTCGCTCTGACGAGGTAGTTTTCCTTCTGGGTTTCCAGTTTGCTCCTTATTTTGTTTTTCTTCCGCTTCCGCAAGAGAAGCCCTTAGTTCTTCAGCACGTATTTCAGCCTCATGTTGAGTATCGTTTAGATCACTCCCTCCAGATTCCTGAGTATCACCAGTGAGATTTTCCACCTCGACAGAGTCACCCTCTAATTCCACATTCCGCTCTTCATTGTCACCTGAGTTTAGACCTTCCGAAGAATCTACACTATCATCCGGTTCTCCTGATGATATTTTGGAAGGAGCTTCGTTTCCTGATTCACCCATATATACAAATTATCATAGAAATATGGTTCTGTCACTCATTATCATCACTACGCATCTATAACTTTTAGTCTCTTCTTTCCTCAGATGTACCGTAATTTTATAAAACAAATTAAGTAACTATTAACACTACAAGAATTAACGAAGCTGCAACAACCAACTATGTTTTTAATTAAGTGGCCAATCCCTCCTCTTTTGCTTCCACTAGACCATTACTGGTAAAATAGGCTGCTTACACTTCTTATGACCGACAACATTATCTCCATTCGTGGCGCCCGCCAGCACAACCTCAAGAACGTTGACTTGGATTTACCCAAAGACAAGTTCATTGTTTTCTCCGGCCTATCCGGCAGCGGCAAGTCATCCTTGGCTTTTGACACCATCTACGCCGAAGGTCAGCGTCGATATGTGGAATCCCTCTCCAGCTACGCCCGCCAGTTCTTAGGCGTGATGACCAAACCAGACGTCGACCGCATCGAAGGTCTGTCACCCGCCATTTCCATTGATCAGAAAACCACTTCTCATAACCCCCGCTCCACCGTGGGTACCATCACCGAAATCTACGATTATTTCCGCCTCCTCTTTGCCCGCATCGGCCATCCTCACTGCCCCAACTGCGGCACCGAAATCGCTCCTCAATCAGCCCAACTGATTGTTAATCAGGTTCTGGCTCATCTGGAAACCGCGCTATCCGCTAACCCCACTGCCAAATTCCTCATCCTCGCCCCTGTGGTCAAAGACAAGAAAGGCAGCTACGAAAATCTCTTTACCAACCTCCTCCGCCAGGGCTTCATCCGCGCCCGTGTGGACGGGAGAATTGTTAAGCTTGATAGCGACATCCGCCTGCTCAAAAATAACAAACACACCATCGAGGCCGTAATTGACCGTGTTAGCCTCGATAGACAGCAATGGAAAGACGAAGTCAGCCGCAGTAATTTCAAATCCCGCCTTACCCAAGGCATTGAGCAAGCTCTTAGATTAGCCGACGGTTTGACAGTCATCAGCTACATTTCAGATGCAGGCTTTGACATCCCCGATAATCCTCAACAAACTACCGACCATCTCTACTCCGAGCGATATGCCTGCCCCAACTGCAACTTATCTCTACCTGACATGGAACCTCGCAGTTTCTCGTTTAACTCACCTCAAGGCGCGTGTCCTGAATGTACCGGCCTGGGCACCCAACTGCGAGTTGACCCTAGTCTGATTTTCGCCCTCAAACTAAGCATCACCGAAGGCGGTATCTTGCCGTATGCCACCATGTTCGAACACATGACCTGGTTTGCCCGCACTGTCGCCAAGATGTCCCAGACTCACGGCATTGACATCAGCCGCCCCATCGCCGAGCTTACTCAAGACCAGATAGATACTCTGCTAAACGGCACTGGTAGCCAAACTTACAAGGTCACCGGTCCCAACCGCGAAGGCAAAACTGTGACTATTGCCGAGACTTTCAAAGGTTTCATTGCCGAAATCGAACACCGCTATTCCCAAACCGAGTCAGAGTGGGTTCGTGACGAAATAGAGAAGTACTTACGCCAAATTGTCTGTCCTGCTTGCCAAGGCCAACGTCTCAAACCTGAATCCCTAGCCGTTACCATTACAGGCAAACACATTGCCCAAGTCACCTCTCTGCCTATTACCCAGGCTCACTCCTGGTCCCAAGACATTTATCCTAACCTAACCGACCGCGAACAATCCATTGCCCAACCGATTACCACCGAAATCATCGCCCGCCTGGAATTCCTTATCTCCGTAGGCCTAGAATACCTCACCCTCGACCGTACAGCCGCCACTCTAGCCGGCGGCGAGGCTCAACGCATCCGCCTGGCTTCCCAAATCGGCTCCGGCCTCACCGGCGTCCTCTATGTCCTGGATGAACCCTCCATCGGCCTCCATCCCCGCGACACCCACCGTCTCATCTCCAGCCTTAAGTACCTGCGCGACCTAGGCAACACCGTCATTGTCGTCGAACACGACCAGGATACGATTGAAACCGCCGACTACGTGGTTGACTTCGGCCCAGCAGCCGGCAAGTTCGGCGGCCAGGTCACCGCCCAAGGCACCGTCGCTGAAATTAAAAAAAACCCCAAATCAATCACAGGCAAATACCTAAGCGGCAAGAAAAAAATCACTATCTCCTCCCAAGATAAACGTGATCTCCCCAGCAAATTCTTTACCATCCACGGCTGCCACGAACACAACCTCAAGAATATTGATGTTTCTTTTCCTTACGGCCGTTTCGTGGGTGTCACGGGTGTGAGCGGCTCTGGCAAGTCAACTCTCATCGTTGAAACTCTCTATCACGCCCTGGCCCACCATCTCAATCCCTACCATCCCAAGACTAATAACTTCAAAGAACTCTCCAAAGTCGACGATATTCACAAGGTCGTGCTCATTGACCAAGCCCCGA
>CAYXHB010000060.1:1922-5105 GCA_964464795.1 uncultured Gammaproteobacteria bacterium | reverse complement strand
ATGCCGCTGCAAGATATGTTTTGGGGAGATTACTTTGGTGACTGCACCGACAAATTCGGTGTCCAGTGGATGTTTGCCTGTTCGAGCAAAGAGTAGAAAATGGAAACTGTTTCGTTTAAGCCTGCCAGCAATTTTACTTCTCTTGCCGAAAGGGTCTTTCAACAACAAAAAAAGAAAATACTAGAAAAACTGCCAATGGCAGATATCCAACACATAGGTAGCACCGCTATTCCTGACTCTTTAACAAAAGGCGACTTAGATGTGAATGTACGCGTCGCAAAAGAGAATTTCACGGTTTCCGTCGATACCCTAAAGAAAATGTACGAAATCAATCAACCGCACAACTGGACGCCCACATACGCGAGTTTCAAAGACGATACAGGATTGAGTATGCCGTTTGGAATACAACTTACGGTTATCGGTTCTCCGGATGACGTGTTTATCTCACAGCGCGATATTCTTTTGAACCGTCCCGACCTTGTCGAAAAGTTAAATAAGCTTAAAGTCCAATTTGAAGGCAAATCAATGGATGAGTACAGAAAGGCAAAAGGAGTGATTTTCACAGAGATGATAAACTAACAAGATACTATGCAAAAAATAACTCCAAACTTATGGTTTGATGGCAACGCTCAGGAGGCCGTAGATTTCTACGTTTCCGTATTTCCCGACAGTAAGATAGTGAACACAATGCACTACCCCAATAGCGTCCAGGAGGGATTGGCGGATTTTCAGCTCGACATGGCGGGCAAAGTACTGGCGATTGACTTTGAGATTAGCGGGCAGCGTTTCACCGCAATCAATGCCGATGCAACATTCAAATTTAGCGAAGCGGTGTCGTTCGCGGTCACATGTAAGGACCAGGCGGAGATTGATTACTACTGGGAGAAACTCTCGGCACACCCAGAAAATGAACAATGCGGCTGGTGCAAAGACCAATTCGGCCTCAGTTGGCAGATTGTACCGGAAAACATGGATGAGCTAATGAAGAAACCCGGCGCATACAAAACCATGATGCAGCAACACAAGATTATCATCGCTGAGTATTAAATGAACAAGCCATCAACTGTTGACGAATACATCAAGGCGTTCCCAAAAGATTTGAAGCAATTCGCCACCAGCAAAGCCACGATCAAGTTTCCACTCGGCAAGCCGCTTCCGAAAGCGCTTATCACAAAAATAGCCAAGTTCCGCGTCAAAGAGGCAAGAGAAAAGGACGTGCGTTGGATGTAGTGTAGTAAGAAGAATAAAATATGAAACCCAAAGGAACAAAAAAGATTTGCACATATGGACATACATTCTATAAAAGCAGCGATTGTCCAACTTGCCCGACGTGCGAGAAACTAAAAAAACCGACCTCCAGCTTTTTGGCATTGTTGAGTAATCCTGCCAGGAGTGCTTTATTGCATGAAGGTATTGATACCATACAGAAACTTTCAACATATCCCGAAAAGGAAATTCTAAAAATTCACGGTATAGGTAAAGCAAGTCTTCCGACTCTACGACAAGCATTGACTGAACGGGGGCTTGAATTTAAAAAAGAATTAAATAAAAAGTAACGACTGCTATAATAAAAAAATGAGTACAAACAACCACATTGACCTGATTGAGTTCCCGGCTGCTTCACCAGAAGAGATGAAAAAGTCCGTTACGTTCTACGAACAAACATTCGGTTGGACATTCAAGGATTGGGGAGGGCAATATAGCGACACGCAAGATTCCGGCGTGGCCTGCGGCATCAATGCCAGCGATCCCGCCAAGCGCCAAAGTATGCCGATGGCGGTTATTTACGCAACCGACCTTGAGGCGACAAAGGAAAAGATAGTCAAAACCGGCGGCAGCATCATCCAAGACATCTACTCATTTCCAGGGGGACGGCGTTTTCATTTCAAAGACCCCGCAGGCAACGAGCTTGCTGTCTGGTCAGAATAAGCGGCGTATGGGGAAATAAAATAATATGAACAATTCCAGCACACACGATGAGCGTATCGCCAAAATGACCTTTGCCTCGGTCTATCCGCACTATATTACAAAAGTTGAGAGTAAAGGTAGAACAAAAGAGGAATTGTACCAGGTAATAGAGTGGTTAACCGGATTTGATAACAAGAAGCTCCAGGAGCTAATAAAAGAAAATGTAACCTTTGAAACATTCTTCGGGCGAGCTTCACTAAATCCCAATGCGTCCCTCATCACAGGAGTAATTTGCGGCTATCGTATAGAAAATATTGAGAATCCTTTGACGCAAAAAGCCAGGTATTTGGATAAGTTGGTGGATGAGTTAGCCAAGGGCAGGAAAATGGAGAAGATTTTGAGAGAAGCTCATGAGGTGAAATAACAGAGAAAATCAGATCTATGAAAAGAATAAAGGATGAATTTCTAGATGTAATAGAGAGGACGGTATCGTTTTCTGGAAAAGACATTCTTGAAATTGGATGCGGGAATGGATCGAGATCTATTCAGGTAGCAAAACGATGCGCTCGTTTGACAGCGATAGAGCCGGATTCCGAATTGATCGACTTTGCCAAAAGCAACAACTCTGACGAAACAATTAAATACATGGTCGGCGACGCAGCACGCTTGGTGTTTCCCGACACGCAATTTGATATTGCCATACTTACACTCTCTTTCCATCACGTGCCAAAGGAGGATATGTCACTGGCGATTGACGAATCTGTACGAGTTACCAAGCGAGGCGGACATATAATCTTTCTTGAGCCGTCAACGGAAGGGACTTTTTTTGACGCCGAAATAACCTTCGATGCTTGCGATGGCGATGAAAGAGAGGAAAAATCGGCCGCGTATCTTAGCCTCATAAATTACCGAGGGTACAAGAAAGTTTCCGAGGTTATGGACGAGACGGCTTTTCAATTTGATTCCGCTGAAGATTTTATTGCAAACATGAATCCAAAAAAAAACATTGCCGATATTGAGAACTTTCTGACGAAAAACAATTTTATTTTAAATGCTTATCGGAGGATAAATATTTTTGAGGTTCCGAAAAAACCTCATATCGTTAACTCCTAGGCGGAATATGAGGGGAAATAAAAAATGATAAAGAAGCCAAAAACCGTTGAAGAATATATCACCGGATTCCCATCAGATGTTCAAAAAATCCTAAAGCAAATTCGCCAGATTATAAAAAAATCAGCATCCGAAGCAGTTGAAAACATCGCTTATGGCATGCCA
>CAYXHB010000060.1:0-1912 GCA_964464795.1 uncultured Gammaproteobacteria bacterium | reverse complement strand
GCCTACAAGCTCAACGGTCAGCCACTGGTGTATTTCGGCGGATATGAAAAACACATCGGCTTTTACGCTACGCCCACCGGACATTCCCAGTTCAACCAAGAGCTTTCAAAATACAAGCAAGGCAAAGGTTCAGTGCAGTTTCCTCTTGATAAACCCATGCCTTTAGACTTAATTGCCAGGATAGTGAAATTCAGAGTCGAGGAAAATAATAATTTATGAACAAGCCCAAGACAAGTCCCCAAACCTGCAGCCGCGGCCACAAATACTACGGCTCCCCGCCATGCCCCCAATGCTGGCCGGGTTACTACAAGAAACAGAACCCAACCAAAGATAGTAAAGTTAAACCCAGAACGGTTTAGTAGTTAAAGGAAATATGCTTTTGGTTTTTCGCCAAGTAAATAACTTTTCGCAATTCAATTTTTACAATACGCAGTTCTTCTAAAACTACACTTTTGTTTGTCAGTTACTCCACAAGCATCACACTATCTCCCACTTTAATGACGTTTTCCGCCGCCCAACCGGCGTTGGTCTCCAACACCCAAGTTACCGGGGCTTGAGGTCGATATCTTCCCTGGGGATTCGACGGATTGGCATCAACTGGAATATCATGGGTAATGTCTACCACTTTCCCGTCATTAATCCAGATAATATCAAGAGGAATCAGAGTCTCCTTCATCCAAAACATATAGTAATCAGGAACATCATAGATGAACAGCATTCCTCTGTCTCTTGCCAACGACGTTCTATGGCCTAAACCTAGACTTTGCTCTGCAGGCGTCCTGGCTATCTCAACATAAATTCTCTTATCATTTACCGTTAACCACGGCCCTGGGCTCTGAGTTTCCTCTGCATCCCCAGCTTGCCCTATCAGAAAATTCCTAACTCTACTCCACAAACTACCCAAGTTTCTAGTTTGACTCCCAGTACTTCTATCAATTACCTTATCAGACGCAACCACGCTGGCTGCCAAAATCGGCATATCTGGCGCCAACACTGGCTGACCGCTGTTCCTTGGCAAGTCCATCACTGTCTCTCCAATCAGGTTAGGACTAAGCCCACGGTCAGTCAGCGAAAAGTGTGTAAAAGGCCCATCAGACGCGTGCAACAGCCAAGCTCCCACTACCACCAAATTCCTATCTACCCAAGCATTCGCCCAAGCCTGCTGCCAGTAGCGGGCGATGGTTTGCTCACTCAGCCGCTCGCCGCTCCAGTTAGTTTCCGTAATAAACACCGGCAGATTATCCCTCCCCAGTCTGCGTAGGTAATTCAACTCTTGTCTGTACGAAGTGATACTCATCGCGCTCCGGTCACTGGGGGAACCAGAAAACGCCGGGTTAGGGTAGGCATGAGAATTCCAACCGTCTATTTTCTCGACCAACTCCGGCCTGGAACTAAACACTATTTGTAGATAAGTGTCAGCTCTCATGGTGGTGCTGGAGTTAGGCGCCGCCCGGTCCATAGCCGCCAGCATCATAAAAAAATTACTGTTTAAGCTCTTAAACACATCAATCGCAAATCCCGCCCGCTCGGCATAGCTCGCAGGGTCAAGCACTCCTCCCCATTCCCAAGCGTGGTTAGGTTCATTGAAAATGATCACGTACCGGTTCTCTGTTGGCCACGGCATTTGGTTAAGGAAATTAGCTGCATAGAGAATTTCTCCGTCACTGGGCACAGCCCAGCCTTTGTCCTCTGCGTGCATCGCCAGCCTGATAATCGGAATGACTTTCAATTCGTGAGCTTTAGTAAAAAAGTTCAACCACTTCTCCAAATCCCGGTCATCAACTCGTATCGGTACTATTACATATCCCCATTCTTTCCCGTTAGCGTTGACGAATCGAGCCGCATGCTCAAGTTCATTCGGGTCAAGAATATGTACTCCAAGTTTGTTGTTCTCCACATCCAAAGGATTGTT
>CAYXHB010000059.1:3027-5157 GCA_964464795.1 uncultured Gammaproteobacteria bacterium | reverse complement strand
AAAGGAGCAGAAGACTCGCTAATGTTCCACTGCGGAGAAGGTGTTGATGAGAGTCGGTTTGCGGCAGTTAATAAGGTTGAAACAGATAAAGACTTAGAAATATTTCTGACAACCTTTGACCAATGCTATCGCAAAGATGACCCGCTTAACCCTTATGGTGAGTTGGGAGAGTATTTGGACGCATCCAGAATTGTTTGGGGGAAACATCATACTTCAAACAGAATTGAGTATTTCGTTGCTTATAAGGATAGCAATCCTGTGGCAGTAGCCACGCTGACAAACCACAAAGGAATTGGATACATTTCTAATGTTGGTTCTCTGGTTTCTGTGCGAGGTGAAGGATTTGGGAAATTAGTGACTATGTACTGTGTAGCTCAGTCAAAGAAAATTGGGAACACTACTCATTGTCTAATTACGGAAGAGGGTACTAACCCTAACTTTTTTTATAAAGCAATTGGCTTTGAAACAAGATTCGTTGCTAGGTTAATGGTAAATGAGTCCTAATGACAGAGAAGAGGATTTAGTTAGTCTGGCGGCTGGTTTCTTGAATCATGACCTGGACTTTGGTGGCGTTGGCTTCTTTGATACAAGCCGAGAATTGATAGCCGAGCTTGAATAGTTGGTTTAGCCGAAAAGCCATGTCATCGGGTAACCGGCCAATATGACGGTGCATGTGGTCGTGAGCGGCAACCGTGCGCTTGCTGAAATGCAAATCAATCAGGTCACCGCAACTGAGTGCAGCTAAGACTTCTGCTGCCCCTAGGTTAACCAAGGTGACAAGTTTGGTGACTCCAGGACGCTTGATGAATAGTTCCTGGTCGGCTACGGTTTTGTGGAGGCTAGGGTCTGATTGGGGTTCTTTGGTCTGTTTGAGGAGGTTGAGTTTTTCGAGGTTTTTTTGGGCGATGGAGTTGAGTGGGTCTTGGTTGAGGACTTGTTGATAGGTAGAACGGGCGTGGTCGAGCTGTCCGGTGGCTGTGTAGGCGCGGCCCAGGCGGTTGAGGGTGGCTGTATCTTGGGGATTTCGAGTTATGATTTGTTGGTTTAGGGTGATAGCGGTGTGCCAATCTCCTTTGGTGGCGGCTTGGATAGCTTGATTGGCTAAATCTTGGGCAGAGGTGGAGTTACTATCCATAGATGGATTTGGGCGAGACGTTTTTCGAAAAAATTGTTACATGAGATATAACCATGAGTGGGTTAGGCTTGTCAAGTTTACGTGGCTTTGATATGAAACTTTGGGGTATAATAAAATTTTGGTATGGCAGGACATAGTAAATGGGCACAAATTAAACGACAAAAAGGTTTGACTGACCAAAAGCGGGCTAATGTGTTTACTAAGCTAGCTCGGGCGATTACTGTGGCAGTCAAAGAGGGTGGGGGAGTGAGTGACCCAGCAGGGAATTTCAAATTGCGTTTGGCGGTTGAGAAAGCTAAGCAAAGTAACATGCCTAAGGCTAACATTGATAGGGCAATTGAACTGGGCATGGGCAAGGGGGGCACTGAGAGTATGGAGATGGGAATGTATGAGGGTTACGGCCCGGGAGGGGTTGCGGTGATGGTAGAGACTGTTAGTGATAATCCAGTGAGGACGTATCAGGATGTGCGGTATATTTTTGACCGGGGTGGGGGGGTGTTGGGTCAGATGGGGGCAGTGGGATATTTGTTTGATAGTGTGGGTAGGATTGTCTTGGATGGAGTTATTGATGAGAGTGGGCAACTTGAATTAATGGATATCATAGGCATTGTGGACGTGGAAGTAGGGGAGAGTGATGTTAGTGTCTACACTGAGGTAAAAGAACTTAAATCGGTGCAAGATCAGTTAGTGAACAAAAAATTTCAAGTTAAAGAAGCAGGCTTGATTATGAAACCTAAGCAGGTGATTAGTATTGAAGAAAATTTGATTGAAAAAGTCGGGGCTTTCTTAGAAACTCTAGAAGAGAGCGATGATGTGCAACAGGTTTATACTAATGTAGATTCTAGTTATGTCTAAGCGACAACGTTCAGTTCTGGCAGCAATTGTTTTAACGGGGTTATTGATGTGGGTGAATCTAGTGGATAATTTGAGGTTACGTTATGGGTTGATTGGGTTGGCCGCGGTTATGGCTCCGGTTTTGACTGCCTGGTCATTGA
>CAYXHB010000059.1:1894-3017 GCA_964464795.1 uncultured Gammaproteobacteria bacterium | reverse complement strand
GGTTTGTCACGGGTGATGACGTTGATACTGCCGTTTATGTTTATGTTGGGAGCGGCGATGTTTACTTTTTTGTTGCCTGAGGTGGTTCCGGGGGTGGGGAATTGGTTCTGGGGAGTGGATACGGGGTTATGGATTGGATGGATTTTGCGGGTGTTGTTTTGGGTGACGTATGGATTGGCGGTTTATTTTTTGTTGCTGACAGAGAATATTTTTGCGGTGAGCGCGATTAGGACTATTCCGTTGGTAAGAGCTGCCTCAGTGGCTGGATATCTGTTGACCTTGGTGAGCGCGTTTTTCTTGTATTATGCGGTGTTGTCGTTCCGGTTGCCGTATTACTATAATTTCCTCCTGGTGGGGGCGGTGAGTTTGCCGCTGATTTTGCAGAGTCTGTGGTCGGTGATTTTGGACGAGAAAATAAGTAAGTCGTTGTGGTTTGCGACTTTGGTTTTGACTTGGGCATTGATGCAGTTGGCTGGAGTGTTGTCGTTTTGGCCCGTGAGTGTGGGAGTGGTGTCAGTGTTGTTGACGGTGTGGTTGTATGTGCTGTTGGGAGTCTGTCAGCATTGGTTAATCAGGCGGCTATTTACCAGGACAGTGTGGGAATATGTGGGGATGGGATGTTTTGTTTGTGTGGTGGTGGGGATTTATTATTGGGCGTTTTTACTGTAAGACAATATGGATTTTTCAGTTTTAGATGAACATGATGGGGCAAGAGTTGGGAAAATCGTCACTGACCATGGGGAAATATCAACTCCGGCGTTTGTGCCGGTGGGGACGCAAGGGACGGTTAAGAGTTTGGTGAGTGAAGATTTGGACAATTTAGGAGCGGATTGTATGTTGGCGAATACGTATCATTTATATTTACGGCCTGGGCATGAAGAAGTAGAGAAGATGGCTGGGTTGCATGGGTTTATGGGCTATGATAAGCCAATTTTTACTGATAGCGGAGGGTTTCAAGTGTTTTCTCTGGGAATTGCTTTGGAACATGGAGTTGGTAAGGTGGTGGATTTATTTGCTGACGACTCACGTGAGGAAATGGCTCTGAACAAAAAGATAGAACACGCGAAATTTCAGACGGCGATTTTGGATAGGAGGTCGTTTTGTAAAATTGATGATGAAGGAG
>CAYXHB010000059.1:260-1884 GCA_964464795.1 uncultured Gammaproteobacteria bacterium | reverse complement strand
CACATTTGGATGGTACGTTGCACAGGTGGACGGCGGAGAAGAGTATGGAAATACAGAGTGCGCTGGGGGCTGATTTGATATTTGCCATGGATGAGTGCACGTCGCCGACGCATGATTATGAGTACACGAAGCAGTCAATGTACAGGTCGCATGATTGGGAGGAGAGGAGTTTGGCGAGGTTCACGAAGTTGCAGGAAGAACGAAAAAGTCAGGGGTTACATGAGCAAGGATTGTATGGGATTATTCAAGGCGGACAGTATGAGGACTTGCGTCAGGAGTCTGCTAGGTTTGTGGCTGAAAGAGATTTTTTTGGAGTAGGGATTGGCGGAGCCTTGGTTTCTAAAAAGATTATGTCTGACGTTTTGGGCTATATAAAGCCATTTTTGCCTCAAAACAAGCCGCGGCATTTGTTGGGAATTGGGGGAGTGGATGATATTTTCGTAGGAGTGGCAAATGGAGTGGATACGTTTGATTGTGCCCACCCAACCAGGATTGCCAGGCGGGGGCATTTGTTAATTAGACCGGAGAGCGGAGGGAATGCGAAAAATAAGTGGAGAGTAGCGGCCAGTAGCGGTGATTGGGTAGGGGATAGTCGGGCAATTGACGAGGGGTGTGATTGTTATACGTGTGAGCATTACAGCCGCAGTTATATCAGGCATTTGTTTTGGGCGGCGGAGCTGTCGTACCATCGGTTAGCAACGATACATAATTTGAGGTTCATGACGAGGCTAATGGAGGAAATTAGGGATGCAATTGCGGAAAATAATTTTGAGAAATTGAGGAGTAAGTGGGTAGAATAGAGGAGTTTTCACGACATTTTTCACGTAGGCCTATAATAGTTATAGGACTTTAGTGTATCAAAGTATTGCATAGGTTTGCTTGTGGAAAAAATATTATCTTTTTATTTTTCATTTGCAAGTTGTAAGAAAAAAAATAGTTGTTGGGAGGAGTGGTCAGGAGAGGGATATAAGTGTGGTTTTTTAGTTTTTTTATTAGCTTGGTGATGGCTTGTTAATTTGTGATGGTTGATGTGAGCTTTGACTGCCCGCCTACTCTGATAGAGTGGTAAATCTGTCATGTCGCACAATATAACTTTTGCGACGTTGAGTAAGTTTTAGGGAGAGAGGTGATGTTTTGTTGTTTATTTCTATATGTTTAGTATTTTTGTTGGAGGCGTTTTTTGGCTTGTGGGGCTAAGTGTTATTTAGTCCACTATTTACTCTACATGGTGATTTTATAAATACGAATATTATGCGAATATTTAAATCGATTTTATTTTTTGAAATTTGGAAAATGGGCTGGTTTTGGGTTCAGATTTTGGGATTGTGCATGTTCATTAATGTTGGTTTCCGAGATATCAATTGGTTTGTCATAATTTTCCGATATCTATCGGGACTGCCTACGTCGTAGCCAAACTCGCACCGCATACCATGCAGTCAGAGACCCGATGAGAACGATCCCTGCACACACGACTTGTAAGGTCGTCACTGACAGGTTTGACTGCAGAACTCTGGGTATATCCGTTGTCCAGTATACGAGCATCATTAGCATCATGCCACCGCTGCGGCCAGGACCACCTCTCGGCAGATCGTTGCCATAAGTTTCCAACAAGACCAAGGATACG
>CAYXHB010000059.1:0-250 GCA_964464795.1 uncultured Gammaproteobacteria bacterium | reverse complement strand
GCCTCATGGATAATTCGCACCGAACGCCTTTCGTTTACTCACGGGATAATCTACTCGAAGTTTCAATTTACTCATGGAAATCCCTGCCTAGCTCTGAACTAGGCGAGTTGAAAAACGGATAAATATACTGAAGACTGATTCGTTTCCTCATGAGTAAATCTACCCGAGTAAACGACGCGCATAAGGAAGGGATAGTTGGACAAGGAGCCAGTAGTTGTGTTAACAATTAATTATGTCGCACAATGCAGCA
>CAYXHB010000058.1:0-5179 GCA_964464795.1 uncultured Gammaproteobacteria bacterium | reverse complement strand
GCAGTAAGATTAGCTTAACTGAAGTTAGATAGGGTGGGCAAGGGGAGGTTTGGAATCGGAGGTGTGTTATAATAACGATACAATCTTTTAACTTGGTAGTGCTTTCGACATCGAAAAATTAAAAAGAAGAGATGAGGGAAGTTGCGAGAAGGGGATTGGGGAGGAGGTGAATTTTTCATGAATGATACAAACACTCAAGATGAGGATATGGTAGTAGATACTACTCCTGTTGATACTGATGAAGATACTCTAGTTGACAGTCCTGCTGTTGAAGTCGAGGACGAAATGGTGATGGACGAAGAAACGCAAAGAGGTATGGCCGGTGAACAAGACCCAGTTGCTAGTAGTTCAGCTGGTTCTAATAACGCCAAGCTGTATGTAGGTAACTTGGCTTACACTGTGCGAGCCGAAGATTTGCGCGAATTGTTCTCACAAGCAGGCAACGTAGTTGATGCGGTGGTAATCATGGATAAGTTCAAACAAGACTGGTCCAAAGGTTTTGGATTTGTCGAATTTGCGACTGGTGCTGAAGCTGAGGCTGCGGTGAAACAGTTTAATAACTATGTTATGGCTGGTAGACCAATGCAAGTTAACATCGCTCAACCCAAACCCGCTCGAAGCGAGTTCGGCGGCGGTGGTGACCGAGGCGGCTACAACCGAGGCGGCGGCGGAGACCGTCGAGGCGGTGGTGGTGGCGGTTATAACCGAGGCGGAGGCGGTGGAGGTGGATACAATCGCGGAGGCGGAGATCGAGGTGGTTATCGAGGCGGTGGAGACCGCGGAGGTAGTCGCTGGTAGATTTTGGTTCCGAGATTTAGACCCTCGTAATAAGAAGGCAACTAGAGATAGTTGCCTTCTTTGGTGTGAATTGAGTTTTGTATAATGCGTTTATATGGAGAATTCAGTTGGAGATAGAAATTGGGACTATGAAAGACTTATTGAGGAAGTATCAAGCTGGGGAGATTAATTTCGAGGATGAGCCTGTTTGATTTGCGGTAAGGCGTGGTAGGATAGAGGCTAATATGGCTGATGAGTTTAACACGCCGATGATGCAGCAGTATCTGGAGATTAAAAGACAGTATCCGGATTGTATTTTGTTCTACCGAATGGGGGATTTTTATGAAATGTTTTTGGATGATGCTAAGACTGGGGCGAGTGTGTTGGATATTACTTTGACTAGTCGAGATAAAGGCAAGGATAAGAAGATTGCAATGGCGGGAGTGCCGTATCACGCGGCTGAGGGATATATTGCCAAGTTAGTTAACAAAGGTTATCGGGTGGCGATTGCTGAGCAGGTGAGTGACCCGAAGATGCCGGGGCTAGTAAAGCGGGAAGTGGTGCGAGTGGTGAGTAAGGCCACAATGTATAGTGACGCGGTTGATGCCAAGGGAGCGCATCTGATGGGAAGCTTGGTGGTGGGGAAGAAAGAGGCGGCTTTGGCAATTCTGAATGGAGCCACGGGGGAGTTTGTGTATACCAAAGTCGGGTTGGATGCGAAGACGGAGGGGTTGAGTAACGCATTGGCGCACCATGGGTTAACTGAGTGTATTGTTTCTCCTAAGTTGTATGAAAATGCTGATATTCTGTCGTTAATCAAGTCGTCTACTGAGGCGAGTATTTTTATGTTTAGGGATTGGGAGCAGGTGACGAGAAAGAGCGGAGAGGTGGTTGAGAAAGTCTTGGGTAAGCCGTTGTCGGTGTGGGAATTGCAGGTAGGACGGGATGATGAGGTGATTGAAGCAGTGGCGGGGTTGCTCGGGTATGTAGAATACACCCAGAAAAGGCCGGCTGTACAGGTGACACGATTGCAAAAATACACAAGTGGAGAGGGGATGGTTCTGGATAGGTCGACGGTGATGAATTTGGAGTTGTTTGGGACGAGTTATGATGAGCGGGGAGAAGGCGGGTTAATTGATGTTCTGGATGACACTAAGACGGTGATGGGAGCGAGGTTGATACGGGAGTGGCTTGGGAGTCCGTTGCTTAGAGCAGAGAGGTTGGAAGCGAGGTTGGACGGGGTGGAGTTTTTGATTAATAATGGCCAGCTACGTCAAAGCATGCGAGACTGTTTGACGAATATACGAGATTGTGCGCGGATGGCGACACGGTTGTTGACTGGCTGGGGTAATGCTCGGGATTTGGCGGGAATTAGAGAGTCGATTAAGGCAGGACTTAAGTTGGAGGAGTTGTTGGATGCCAAGATTCCGGGGTTGTTGGTAGAACAAAAGCAGTTGATTGATAGGGAGAAATTAAGTAAGTTGTACGAATTGTTAGCCGCTCAGGTGGTGGACGAGCCGCCGGTGGATATTCGGTCTGGAGGGATGATTAGGGAAGGGGTGAGTGAGGAGTTGGACGAGTGGCGGAAAATTAAAAAGGGCGGACGAGCATGGATTGATAATTTTGAGAAACAAGAACGGGCGAGGAGCGGAGTGAGTTCTTTGAAAGTGAAATACAATAAAGTGTTTGGGTTTTATATTGAAATCAGTAAAGCTAATTTGGCTAATGTGCCTGACGATTATCAACGGAAGCAAACGTTGGTGAACGCGGAGAGGTTTGTGACCGAGGAGCTAAAAGTATATGAACAGAAAGTGCTGGAGGCTGATGCGCGAGTGGGGGAGTTGGAGGGCGTGATATTTGCTGAGTTAGTAGAAAAAGTGCAGGAGAAGTTGGTGGAGATTCAACGGTTTGCCCAGGCTGTGGGAGTGACTGACGCTCTGGCGAACTTGGCTGAGATAGCGGTCAAGTATCGGTACGTGCGGCCGGAGATAACGGGGGAGCGGGGAGTGTGGATTGAGGAAGGACGGCATCCAGTGGTGGAGATATTGGTGAAGGGAAAATTCGTGCCTAACGACTTGGTTTTATCTACTGATAAAAATGTGATGGTGTTGACCGGGCCGAATATGGCGGGGAAGTCAGTTTATCTGCGGCAGAACGCGTTGCTTATACTAATGGCGCAGATGGGGTCTTTTGTCCCAGCTAAATCGATGAAATGGTCGTTGGTTGATAGGGTGTTTGTGAGGAGCGGGGCGAGTGATGCGATGGGCAAGGGCTTGTCGACGTTTATGGTGGAGATGATTGAGACTGCGACTATTTTGGCTAATGCAAGCGAGCGGAGTTTTATCATTATGGACGAGATTGGACGGGGGACGAGTACTTTTGATGGAATTAGTATCGCTTGGGCGATTAGCGAGTATTTGGTGGGCAGTAGGTGGAAAGAGGGCGGGCCGTTGACGTTGTTCGCGACTCATTATCATGAGCTGCAGCAGTTGGAGAATGAGTATCCCCAAATTGTGAATAGTCAGGTGGCAGTGGCGGATGATAAGGGTCGGCCGGTGTTTTTGCATAAAGTTTTGGGCGGAGGTGCGTCGCATAGTTATGGAGTGGCGGTGGGGAAGTTGGCAGGGCTGCCGGCGGGAGTGATTGAGCGGGCGGAAGAGGTGTTAGCCTTGCTCGAAGGTAAAGAAAAAAAAGGAATTAGGAAGCGGAATTTGAGTGTGCAGTTGGCGTTTGGGGTGGAGAATGAGGAGCATCCGGTGATTAATGATTTGAAGAGTGTGGATGTGAATGGGATGACTCCAGTGGAGGCCCTTAATTGGATAGCCAAGCTAAAGGAAAAAGTTTGATTTGCAAAAAAGAGGATAGGTGAATAGAGTATGATATCGGTAGGATGAACAAGATTTTGATATTACCATCACAAGTAGCTGACCAGATTGCAGCTGGTGAGGTGGTGGAGCGGCTGGCGTCAGTGGTGAAAGAGTTGCTTGATAATGCGATTGATGCGAGAGCAAGTGAAGTTGAAATTAGGCTGGAGGATGGAGGGATAAGCAAGATTGAAGTCAGTGATAACGGCGAGGGGATGGAGCGGGAGGATTTGGAGTTGGCGGTGGCTAGGCATGGAACCAGTAAGTTGCGGGAGATTGATGATTTGACACGGATTGCGACCATGGGGTTTCGGGGTGAGGCGTTGGCTAGTATTGCGGCGGTATCAAGGTTTACCTTGAGAAGTAAGAGGAAAGATGATGTGGCCGGTGGGGAGTTGGTAGTTGAGGGAGGCAAGATGGCGCGCAAGGGTGAGGCAGGAATGGCCCAGGGGACAGTTGTGGTGGTGGAGGACTTGTTTTTTAATATGCCGGCTAGAAAGAAGTTTTTGCGAACCGGAACGACGGAGTGGCGGTATTGTTTGGCGATGATTGAAAGATTAGCGTTGGCGAATGTGGGAGTGGGAATAAGATTGTGGCATAACGACAAGTTGCATTTGAACCTTTTGGAGGCGGATAGTTTTGAGGAACGGGTAAAAAAAGTGTTTGGAAATGAGGCCGAGCAAATGTTTAAGGTGCAGTATGACCATGCTCACTGGAGGATGAGCGGGCTAGTGGGTAAGCCTCAGTTAGGGAGAGAAAAGGGAATGTTACAGGTGGCGATTGTGAATGGGCGGGTGGTGAGTGACCGGGGGATTGTGCGCAGTGTGAAGGAAGCTTTGGGTTCGTTGTTACCGCCGCGATATCAAGTTCCTTGGGTGATTAGTATCAAGATGCCTGGGGAAATGGTGGACGTGAATGTGCATCCGCGCAAAGAAGAGGTGCGGTTTGTGAATGCTTATGCGGTATACAGCGGGATTGGAAAGATGATTGAAGATGCTGTCCGCAAGGAGGATATGCGGTTTGTGAGAGGCGAGAGTGAAGAAGCTTCGCTGAGAAGCGGGACTGTTGCGGTGTCTTTGCCAAGCCGAAATGTTTTGTCAGCTGAGAGACCGTGGCGCAATACAAAAGAGATGAGCAATGATATAAGTTGGTTGTGGAAAGGTGGAAATAAAGTACCGGAGGCAACCAAAGGTTTTGTGTCTGTACAGGAGGATTTGATTGCAGCGGAAAGTATGGCGGACAGGAGGCGAGTTTTTCAATTGCATAATTTGTATATTGTGAGCGAAGAAGAGCAGGGAATGGTGGTGATTGATCAGCATGCGGCCCATGAGCGGATTAGGTATGAGGAACTAATGAAGGCAGCGCAGGCGCGGGTTAGTCAGAGTGTGGATATGTTAATTCCGACGACGATTGAGTTGGCTTCTGGGGAGATTGAGGTGCTCGGAGAATATCGGGAGTTGCTTGGTAAAGTGGGGCTGAAATTCGAAGTAGGTAAAGGGAAGGTTGAGGTTCTAAGTGTGCCTGCGGGATGGGAAGAG
>CAYXHB010000057.1:1997-5187 GCA_964464795.1 uncultured Gammaproteobacteria bacterium | reverse complement strand
ACAAAAGAGAAGTTGGCGGTTGGGACCATGGCGGATTTGAAATGTATACTACCGAGGTTGCCGGAGGGAACACAGCCATTGTTACAATACCTGTTTCATCCAACGGGTACACCGAAAGCGGTAATGCAAGCATAGTTGGTTCACTTAATCTTGGAAGTGCTGGATCAGCATTGGGCGCTATGACCCTCTCAGGCAACACTTCAGGCACCGTCACTGTCCAAGCGCAAGCTGCTGCAGGCACCTGGACCATGAGCTTACCAAATGCTGCAGGCACCAACGGCTTCCAACTCACCACCAACGGCGCAGGCCTCACCAGTTGGACAGCCGCAGGTTCAACGTCCGCCATCAAGAATGTCATTGAGCAAGTAACTTCATTCGAAGCCTTAGATGCAATTCTGGCCACCGATGTCTATCGCTTCACCTACAAAGAAGGTATGGGGACAGGCGACTATGAAACCCAATACGTCGGTGTCATGGCCGAACAAACTCCTTGGGCTATGCACTTTGACGGTACGATCGTTAATCCAGTCAATACCCTCGGATACATGGTCTTAGGCACCCAAGCCCTTAATGAAAAAATCACACAGCAGCAAACCCAAATCCTCAACCTCGAGTCATCCATCAGCTCAAGCGCTTCTTACCAATTCCTAGCCAACCAAGTCGCTAACTTGGAAACCCAAGTCGCCGAGCTCTCCGAGTCTATGATTGCCTTCAACGACCTAGGCGAAGTCGACCTCTCATCAGCTCTCATTGACTTCATTGCTGGTACAGTTGCCCAAGTTACCGCCGAGAGCATCATGGCCCAACAGCTCCAGGTCAGTAACGAGACTCTCACCGAACAGCTCCAAGCCCTCATCCTCGACGGTGATACTCCAGCCATCATCAGCCAATCAATTGCCTTCATGGACCAACTTCTCTTAGGTGATAACCTCACCGTGGTCGGTGAAACCAGCCTGGCCAATACCAACATTCTAGGCAGCCTGGCTATCATGGATACTAACTCAGACGCCATCCTCGACTTATCCGGCGCATCTATCAACTCTGCCAACAGCACTCTCTACCTCCAGTCATCTGGCCTCCACGGAATTGACCTCCTCGCCGGCCGCGTCACCATTGACGAAGACGGAAATATGTCCATAGCAGGCGACTTATCCGTTAGCGGAACTGTTACCACTCCAGAAGCTCAAGTGACAAACTTGGCCAGCCAAACCATCGAAGCTAGCCAGTCCGCCGTCCTGGGAGCCACCCAAACCCAAGACTTAACCACAGTCGGAACCATCACGGTCTCCGACAATACCGCCGGCACCGCCACTGTCGCCGCGGGAACCAACCAGATTGCCGTCGAATTCTCCACTCCTTACGCAACTGCGCCTATTGTCACCTCAAGCGCTCAAGGCCACTTCTACCCCTACACTATTACTAACGTAACAGAAGAGGGCTTCACCATCGTCATCCAAACCACAACCCCGGTTGACCTGAACTTTACCTGGATTGCCCTAAGCCAGATACCAAGCCCCACTCCCACCCCGTCGCCAACTCTGACGCCTACCCCAACCCCGACACCATAGGAAAAACACCAAAGAGATCTCTCCACTTCGGTCGAGATGACAACCGCTATACTGTATTCCTCAGTCAGAATAACAACCCCCGCACTCCTTTTCTCCACCATTCCGTGCCACCAGCCTTGTCATCCTCGTCCGTCGGCTGACTGACGACGAAGAACCCCTTGGCTTAGGGTGTCTTCAAAAATACAAAAACACCAAGGGATCTTTCGACTCCATTTCATTCCGCTCAAGATGACAAGTCAGTGGTCGTTCACACCGCCGGCCTTGTCATTCCGAGCGTAGCCGAGGAATCCCTTGGTTTGGGATATATTTAAAAGAGATCATCTGACAAGTCCATCCACTTAGCATTCAGACCTCTAATCAACTCCTCTTTCTTCCCCCGACTCCACCTTTTAAGCTGCTTCTCCCTTTCCATCGCACTGTATACATCCTCTGTCTGTTCGTAATATATCAACTTATGGCATTTATACTTTTGACTGAAACCTTTTACTAAATCCTGCTTGTGTTCTCCAACACGCCTAATTAAATCATTGGTTACACCAATATACAGAGTCCCTGACTCGCTAGCCATGATGTAGACAAAAAATGACCTGGTATACACAATCTAAGAATAACAAAAATACCAAGAGATCTCTCCACTTCGGTCGAGATGACACCTCTATAGCGCCTTTCTGAGTCAGGACGAACAAGTAAATGTCATCATCTCACCTCTCTTTTTGTCATTTCGAGCGTAGCCGAAAAATCTCTTGGTATTCTTGTTTCTGGAGGCTTCCCGGACTAAAAAATTCCTCGACTCTTCCGTCAGCTGACGGACTCGCTCAAATGACATGGCTGGTGTCATCCCACCCTCACATCATTCTTCTCACTTTTTGATATTTGATTTTTACATCAACCCCCATATAATGATTTAAGTATGTCTTCACCTGCCCACCCAAACCGTTTCAATTTAGGAATTTTCTTTTTCCAAATCATCATTTTAGTGCTTCCCATAACCTATCTGCCCTTATTCCGCGAATCAATTGAATTCCCCAAATACCTCCTGCTCTATTTTACAGCTGTCTTGTCATTAGTAATCTTCGGAATCCGCATTATCCGCAGCCGCCAAATCGCCCTCCAGCTCTCATGGATTGACTTACCTGTTTGGCTCATCGCCGTTACTTACCTGATATCCTGGATCTTCAACCCTCTGGGCAGGTGGGAAGTCTGGGCTTTCCCTAATAGTATCGGTACGGTTATGTCTTTGACTGTAATTTACTTCTTCTTGCGTCAACTAATACCCACCATTAGTATCAAAAACATCGTCATCCCCCTCATTCTTTCCGCTAATATTATCGCCGTTGCCGTCACAGTCCAGTCACTTAACCACATTCTCAGCCTCGACCTGCAAGCTCCTGGATTCTGGGCCATATTTACCAGTCCTGTCGTTAATATCAACGGTAACCTAATTTATTCCACTATTTTCCTCTTTGTATCCGGGCTGTTCTTTTTTCAGCACGTCATCCGTCCTCGAGTCAATACTCCCAAATCAGCCTTTTTGTTCTCTCTACCCATTTGGTTACTAATTGTGGCTATAGGCGCCGGCATCACCAGTATTATCTATAACCATAGTTCCTTCCTCTTGCAGT
>CAYXHB010000057.1:0-1987 GCA_964464795.1 uncultured Gammaproteobacteria bacterium | reverse complement strand
AACGCCCCCTAGCTCTGGTTTATGGTATCGGCCCGGGTAAATACGAACTCGCCTACCTCCAAGGTAAACCTATGTGGGTCAGCCAAACAGCCAATTGGGATACGGCTTTTTCCCAAGGTGCCAACCATTGGTTCACCCTCGCTACAGAAATGGGACTCCTTGGCCTAAGCGCTTTCTTCTTCCTCGTCTTAAGAGTTATCACTCTCAAACAAAAACCTTGGGAGCTTATCGCCCTAGTTGTGGCTTTTACATTTTTACCGACACAAATCGGTCTGGTGTTCCTGTTTTATATTTTCTTAATGACTTTGGCCAGTCAAGACAGAACCTTAATCAGAATTCCTCTAGGCATGGTCGCCAACCCTGAATCCAAAATACAGATTGCTCCTCTAGCTCTGGTTGTGGGAATGATAGTTATTATCGCCAGTGCTACTGCAGGTTACTCAGGCAGTCGCATTGTTACAGGTGAATACTACTTCACCCAAAGCTTAAGAAGCGGTGACAACATCCAATCTCTAACCACCAACCTTGACAGAGCTGTCAACGCCAATCCCTCAATGTCCAGTTACTACGCCTCCCGAGCCCAAATCCTACTCGATATCGCGATTGCTGTCTCCCGCCAAGAAGATATCACTGACGAACAACGCTCCAACTTGGTACCCATGATCCAACAAGCCGCCGAAAACGCCAAACAAGCCATTCGCCTTCGACCCAGCCGCGCAAACTGGGATAACCTAGGCCGCGTCTACCAAAGTATAATTGGTTCTGACGAGCAGGCTTACCAATGGACTCTATCCTCTTACCAAAACTCCCTTTTGGCAGACCCATACAACCCGGCCACTCGGCTCAGACTCGGACAAATCCTATACCAAGCCCAAGCTTATCCTATGGCTCTGCAGCAATTCCAAAGCGCCCGCAGCTTACGGCCTGAATTCGTTGCTGGCTGGTACTGGGAAGCCAACACCCACAAACAACAAAACAATATTGAACTTGCTCGCGCGGCCTACCAAAGAGCCTTAACTCTGGTTGACCCAAACTCAGAGGAATACACAATCATCAGCCAGGACTTAGAATCTCTCCAATCGCAAATCCCGCCACTGCCTACTCAACCGGAACCCGAACTCAACACTCCACTTGAACTGCCACAAGAAACAGGTCCTGCAGACTTACCGTCTCCCGTATTACCCACACCTGAGGAAGAAGAACCAACTCCGACTCCTACTGCTGAGCCTGAATCTATTGAACCCGAAGAGCCAGAAGCAGTAGACGAAGGCGAAAGCGTATCTCCAACTCCGACCGCAAACCCCACTCCGTAGTCATATAGAGAATAACAATTCTTGGCCCATTCTTATCACTCCACCTATCTTTGTGATAAAAGTTTGACATAAGGGAAAAACCCCTTAGATAAGATAAAAATACCACTCTTGCCCTCTTCTCAACCTACCTCATTTGCCTCTCTTTCAAGCCCTCCCTGCCACTCGTTCGTTCTGGTTACCCCCGCCTCTCCACTACCAGCTTTGTCATCCTCATGAGATCCTTCCTTTACCCAACTCTAGAGCGAGACAGTAAAAATGTAAGAATTGGACAGCCTCTACTTGGTCATTCCTAAGTCAGAGTGAACAAATAGAGGTCGTCATTGCGAGGAGTTCCGAGGCATGAGGGACGACGTGGCAATCTGGTTTTCATTCTATATGTTTCTCTACAAAAATACAGAAACAACAGAGATTGCCCATGCACAAATTAATATAAAAACTATGGATAATTTGTGCTTTCGCAATAACGAGAAAAAGAATCCAATTCCTACTCTTTATTCGCTTTCCCTGTCAACCTTCTCTGCGCGATATCACAAATACACGTCATGACAATATCACTTTTGTATTACAAAAAAATACTACGTCACTCTTATTCTCTTGACACTGCGCGATTATAACGCGCCATTTCTACCTTGATGTAAACTCAAAACGTCACCTTTGCCCTACGCTTTGTCATC
>CAYXHB010000056.1:0-5238 GCA_964464795.1 uncultured Gammaproteobacteria bacterium | reverse complement strand
TGTGCGCCACGCCCCGATGAAAAGTCCGACTCGCAAGCGTTTGCCTCATCGGCCCGTCGCCCGCGATTTCCAGCACCCAGTCATCACGCAATCTATTTCGTGCCAGGGCAAAAGCATCAATTAGGATGTCTACTCCTTTTTCCTCAACAAGGCGGCCGATAAATCCAAAGGTATTTTTGCGCGCCGTTTTTTTCACCTTCGGCGGATACTGGATACCAGGATTTATTTCCACGCTCTTTATCCCGTGTTTAGCAATTTGTTTTTTGTAATATTTCGAATTAGCCACCACCGCATCGGCATTTTTCAACACATTCCAATAAATTAAATCATGCAGCCACAGTTTCAACTTTTCTGGAATCCAAACAAAACGGTATTTCAGAATCTCACTATACGATGCCCGCACTTCAACTATGCTGGGTATCTTCCAAATTTTACCAATCAAAACTGCCGCCGGTCCTGACCACAACGGACTCTCAGACTCAATCGTTACAGGTCGCAACTTCTTCGCGTAATAAATCCCGTACACAAATAGAATTACACCTGACAAATAATACGGCCAGGTAATTGTGTTGTGAACGAAAATCTTTTTCTCCAATTTCGTTCTTACTTGGTTTTCCTTACCAGGTTTGACCACATAATTTCCCCCCGGCCGACACAACACATGCACTTCATCAATTTCCCCAATCCCGGCTCGCAAACGTAATTCTTTACCAGATATTGTCCCTTGGGTAAATTCCCAAGGGAGGTTGTTTTCATTCAAAAATAACACCCGCTTCATGTCTGCATCATAGCAAACCAACTATGTTAATTTCCTCTACTTATTTTTCTCGACTAGCAAATCTTCATAAAAGGCCACTGTATCCTTTGCCATCTGCTCACGCGTAAATGACCTGGCGAAGTTCCTTCCTCGGGAGATTTGCTCTTTGTCCGGATGCTCAGCTTGCTCAACAATGGCTTTGGAGAGAGCTTGGCTGTCACGTGGAGGAATTAGAGCCGAGACTTTCTCCTTCTTAAACCAGGAAGCCGACCCAATCGCGCTGGTCATCACAACCGGAGTATTGCACGCCATCGCTTCAATTAATACCAACCCAAACCCCTCGCTCTGGGAAGTAGAAGGCAAGACAAATACATCACTGGCAACCATATAGTCTCGAATTACCTCTGTTTCGACAAACCCAAGCAACTTCACCTTATCCTCAAGCCCCATCTCCAGCACTTTCTTTTCGTATTCTTGTCTGGTATTTCCCTCTCCAATTATCATTACTTGATATTCCTGGGGTAACAGAGTCGCCGCCTCAAGCAAATAATCCACCCCTTTATAATAGTGGTGCGTATCCAACCGGCCGACAAATAAAACGGTAGGCCGACTTGGATCCAGTTTCAACCGTTTACGTGCCGCTGCCGCACTAGGCAATCGCCTGAAAAATATCTCACTTAACATCATCGGTACCATCTTTACCTTCATCCATGGCCAGACAGACTTCAAAAGAGTCGCGTTGTCAGGTCCAGTAGTGATCGCCTGGTCAAAAGCCCGTCCTGCCATATACATTTCTCCCACAGCGGCGGTTTGCATTATCAGGTTATCAGGGCGTAACGGGCCTTGAAACGTCAAAACCGTCGGCACATTATAACTATGCTTGAGCATCATGGCACTGACGGCTAAAGGCAGTCCAGACCCTGATGCATGAAAGATATCAGGCCGCAAACCCACCACCGTACTAGTCCAAGATGGAGAGGGCAATGGTTTGCCCATCATCATCGGTACGTTTACAATTTTCAACTCGTAAGGGTAGTCTCCTTGCTCCCCAAAAGCACACAAGTAAGTCACTCTATGACCAAGTTCACTCAAACCCACGGCTAAGTTATGAAAGTAATTCTCGTTCCCACTGTAGTAGTTGGAAACATGGTAAACCGAAGCCAATACTATATTTAACTGGTTCTTCATACGCCTCTAGTATACTCGGCGAATCAAGATTGGTCTCAAAGTAAAGCCACAAAAAAGGAAAATCACCTACATTCTTGTTACATGTAGAAGTCGCGAAACATATGAAACAAACGGACTGAAAAAGTCCATATGGAAGGCACCCGTCGCTTCGTCTACAATTACCCTCAAACCACCAAATCCAAGTATCAGACTTTCATGAGGAGCCTTGATACGGCACTTGGCTTTGATGCCTCACAAAAGGCTAAGTTCCGTCTCCATTGCATTGAAGTCTCCGCCGGCCTGGGTTGGAAAAACTTCCATCAAGCCTTTCCTAATGTCAGTAGAACCACTCTATTCCGTTGGCGCAAGAAGCTTGAACAGTCGCGAAGACGACTAAGCTCTTTGGTGCCTCAAAGCACTAGACCTCATCGCTTACGACAAATGCAGGTGCCACCAGAGATACTTCTCTTTATCAGATCAGCCAGGCAGCAGTATCCGCGCATGGGAAAGATGAAGCTCAGGTTACTGCTTGACCAGTTTGCTATGGAGCATGGTCTACCTACTTACTCTCCCACCACCATAGGCAAGATCATCCACCGCTACAGCTTGTATTTTCAGACCAGCAAACGTGTCAGAACAACCTCCCGTTACCTGACTAAAAACTATCTCAAACGTACTCCACGTGCCAAAGAGATCCCCCTGGGATACCTACAGGTTGATGGAGTCAAAATCTACTACATTAACGGATACCTCTACTTCATTACTGCTGTAGAGATAGTCTCCCGCCAAGCCTTTGCCAAGCATGTCCCATCCTTCGCCTCCAAACACACCAAAGACTTCCTCACAGACATTATCCAGATGGCTCCCTAACAGATACACACTATACAAACTGACAACGGAAGTGAGTTTGCCGGTGTCTTCCATGAGGCACTTACCAAGCCGGAGATGACTCACTTATTCAGTCGTCCCAGATCACCAAAGACCAATGCCTATGTGGAGAGGTTTAACTACACCATTCAAGATGAGTTTCTTAACTGGAATCTTGATCTGGTACATGAAGGTAGGTTGGAGCAAGAGTTATCCAAGTGGTTGGAGTACTACAACCAAGTCAGGCCACACCAGAGCTTGAAATATCTCACACCCATGCAATACTTAACTAAGCTACTATCATCCTCTTAACAATTCTCCGTTTGTTTCATATGTATGTGACCAGTACACTTGATTGATAAGTTTATCTGACCAATACGAAAATTAACCATACATGATATAAAGGAGATGTGCATGATTAATCTACAGGACTTTAGAAAAGAAGAGTTTTTAAGAAGAGAAAAACATTTGAAACATGCAAAAAAACAGAAGCTTTATATATCAAAGATCAAACATGAACACCATCAACTTCATATCGTTTATGTGATGACGCATGTTGGAATATGCGGTGGTACAAAAATATGCTTTGAACATGTGAATCATCTTACAAGATTCAACCAGCGCGCAACGATTGTATCACATTTTGAAAAACCCACATGGTTTCCAATCCACAAGAACGTTCATTATATTCAGGTTCCATTTGAAAAGGAATTGGCGACGGGAATACCGCAGTGTGATGTTATTGTGGCAACTTATTGGAGAGAAATATATGAATGCATTGCAAGAGAAATCGCACCGGTTGTATATTTTGAACAGGGAGACCATCATCTTTTTTCATGGGATAATGTTAGTGAAAGGTTAAAAGACTATATATTAAAACAATTTCTTGTCGTTCCATTTATATTTACGGTTTCTAAGGGAGCTTCCGAAGAAATCAGGAAAATTTTTGCTCGGGACGCATCGATAATCAATAACGCCATCGACCACACAGTATTCTATCCGGATTTAGTGAATAAAAAGGATAGAAAGCGAGACTTTACAGTGACAATCATTGGCAGCGAGAGCAACGAGTTCAAAGGCATAAGTGTTATTAAACAAGCATTGTCTCTTGTAAAAAGGTCCGGTTATAAAATGAGGCTCAATTGGGTTAGCCCTGATGAACCGGTTAATCCAATTGGAACGGTTTTCGTAAACCCAAAGCAAGACCAAATAGGAAATCTGCTTAGAAAATCAGATCTTTTTATCAGCGCTTCTTTGTATGAATCCTTTTCATTACCTGTTCTAGAAGCAATGGCATCTGGGTGCACCGTAATCACAACGAAAAACAAGGGCGTTCTTGAATATGCAGTAGATAACGAAAATTGCATTATGGCTACCACGAATGACCCGATTGATCTGGCGAATAAAATCATTTGGGTATATGAAAACGAAATGTTAGCTGACAAATTCATTTCAGCGGGGATAAAAACGGCCTCCAAATATATGTGGGACAAGATAGTTCCGCAATTAATCAAGTATTATCAACAAATATCAAGCTATCGGCCAGTAAAGAGCTAAGAACATTTCCAGGTTGATTAATAGCAAACGAATTACAAGAAAGATGAGGGCAAAATGGGTAATACAAAAACAAATGTAGGAATTGGATTTGTGACTGGACGAAGGAGTTTCCAAAAGGTTTTGAAAACTAACATTTACAACTGGAGAGAAAGCGGAATGACTAGAGAGGAAAGAGTTGCTTAAACTTATTGGTTGTATATGATTTAAAATTTAAAAACACTAAACCAACCGATTATACCAATGTAAATAAGGATCTGGCCGATCTTATTAACGATCAATATTTTATTGGAAGCCCTATGATTCAAAAAGAAATTGAGTACTTAATGCAAAATGGCGTTATAAATGAGAAAGAAGCTAAATTTTTTTTTGGCACAGGATATGCAGCCAAACGCAATGCGGCGTTGTATATTGCAACGAAAAATAAAATGGATTACCTTCTTTTTCTTGATGATGATGAATACCCAGTGGCAGTTACTAAAACGCATTCCACTGCAATATGGGGCGGGCAGCATATACTGAAAACCCACTTGCAACATATCATAAACGCGGATATTACCAATGGCCAAACCTATGAGGGACGGGTGCATGTGTTCTACAGCCCACCCATAACCATCACTGGCCTGATCATCAATCACTCAAGCCCAGTCCACGCTGGCAGCAGCGCCAATTTCACGGCAACTGTGGCAACTGGCGGCAACATCAGTTATGAGTGGCAGTTTGTTCCAGATGCTCCAGTGCATATGGGGACAGGGCAATCCTTACAGATGACATTCCCCATCACCTACACAGCCTGGGTTACTGCTACCAACGGGTCTGGGTCTGTAACCGCCAGCAAGGTCTTTACCTTGGAGTAAAGGTAGAGGTCCGTTTCTGAAAACACGCATCTAATG
>CAYXHB010000055.1:0-5296 GCA_964464795.1 uncultured Gammaproteobacteria bacterium | reverse complement strand
CTCCCCCATCGGCCGAAGAAAAAAATGATTGTAAAGGAGTAAATGGGAGATAAAATGAGTAAAAAAGTCATCACGACTAAAATTGAGTGGAATGAGAGTTTGCCCTCCCTATGCGCCGAGGATAAAAGTAAAAAAGTGGTAAATGAAAAAGAGGCCACTAGTGTGAACAACAAGGAAGTCCAAGGCTAGGAATTGGAAATCAGGTCTGGAGGTGGGCAGTTTGAACAATTGTCCCAGAGCCAAAGTAAGTAAACAAAGAGTGACTAAAACCCTTAAGATGGACTGGAAGTGAGTTGTTTGCAAATGGGTTTTTATATGCATGGATTAATTATTTTCTTGTCATTGCGAAAGCCCCAGAGGGAATTTTCAATTACCAATTATTAATTTTCAATAAATTATCCAATGACTCATTGATACATTGAGTATTCAGTGAAAATTGGAAATTGTTAATTGATGCTTTGGGCATATGAATGACGGTAAAGGTGGTGAATGACGAGGCTGGTGGTGGAGAAAAGTGTCGTCGAGACAGTGAACATACATCAATTGCGAATGGCGTCAATCGGCGGCCAGTTAGCTGCGCGACGAGCAGGAAAAACACCAAAGATAACTCCAATGGCAGTGGATACACTAAGTGCTACGACTACAGAAACCATATCCACCTCAACCGGAATCCAACGCTGGGCAATCAAGGCTATGCCCCAAGCCAAACTCAAACCTCCGATTCCACCTATTAAAGACACAATTACTGATTCATAGAGAAACTGATAGAGGACGTCTGATTTCCTGGCGCCCAAACTACGTCGAATGCCAATTTCTTTGATACGTTCGTTGACTGAGGCGTACATGATATTCATAATTCCCACCCCGCCTACAACTAAGGAAATTGAGCCTAAGGCCACTAGGATAGTGTTGATAACCGAGAATACGCCCTGCACGGTGTCCAGAATTTGAGTTTGCTCAATAAGACTGTAGTCATCATCTGATAAGATTTTGATAAGTTCCTGGTCAACATTTTTTTTAAGTAAATCTAGGGTTTGCGAAGATGTGGCCTGGATATCAATGGTAATGAACTTGCCAGTGGGATTGAGGCTAGCACCAGCCGTATATGGCAAATAAATGTAAGAATCAAAATCAGGCCCACCGAATCCACCGCCTCCTTTGGCCTCGAGTACGCCTTTGACTGTGTAACGGTTTGATTCAATGCGGATAACTTGGCTAATAGCGTTTTGGGGAGTGCGGAATATTTCACGGGCAATTTTGTCGCCGATGACTACTACTTTTGCTTGTTTGCGAACGTCACTTTGAGTAAATAAACTGCCGACTTGAATCGTGAAATTGTTAACAGGAAAAACTCCTACATCTGTGCCCATGATATCAGTGGTAGCTTTTTGCCCAGTGGCTGTGGAAACCTCACCGCGGGTCATAAACGCAGGAACTACATACTTGGCCTGGGGAATACGTCTGAGGCGAGCAACAAGCGCTTCGTCAAATTTGGATTCACCGAACCCGCCTTCGCGGTCCTGGAAACCGCCGTCTTCGTTAAAAATTTGTCCTGGGAGCAAGATAAGGACGTTACTGCCCAAACTATCAAATTGCTGTTGGACGAAGTTGCGCAAACCCACTCCAAAGGCAACTAAAATTACGACGGAAAAAACTCCGATAAAAATCCCCAGTGAAGTTAGGAGAGTGCGGACTTTGTTACGGATTAGATTTTGGTACGCTTGGAAGGCAAAGAACCACATATTGATTAGTCTGAAAGTAAATTTACTTCTTTTGGACTTTCCCGTCCTGGATATGAACTTGTCGGCGGGTACGACTGGCAACGTCAGCTTCATGAGTGACAATGACAATGGTGACTCCCAAGTCACGGTTGAGTTCTTCGATTAAATCAAGGATTTCGTCGCCTGTCTTAGTATCCAGGTTACCGGTAGGTTCATCTGCCAGAATTAGCCTGGGGTTCATAATCAGAGAGCGAGCGATAGCGGTACGCTGCTGCTGGCCGCCGGAGATGCGGTTGGGATAGTAATTTCGTCTATCGTAAAGGCCAAACTTGGTAAGCAACTCCTCTGCTCTCTCGCGAGGGTTATAAGGCAAAGTTGCGCGGGAATATTGAACAGGCAGCAAAACGTTATCAATAACCGAGAGTTTGTCTATTAAATTAAACTGTTGGAAAACGAAGCCTACGAACTGATTGCGCAAAGTAGAAATTTGGTCGTCGCTGAGTTTGGCTACATCGCGGTTATCAATAAAAACCTGACCTGAGGAAGGCACATCCAACAATCCAATAATATGCATGAGAGTTGATTTGCCTGAACCAGAGACTCCTAGGATACCTACATAATCACCTTGTTTGATTTCCAAATTGATGCTGTCAAGAACTCGAGTCTGTTTGTCAGCTACAAAATAATCTTTGGAAACATCGACTAGCTTGATGATTGAACTGGAGGATTTCATGACTCAATTAAGTAGACTTGCTGACCGTCACTTAAACCTTCGATAATCTCTGTGTGGGTTTCGTTTTCAAGTCCGGTTGTAACGAGTGCGCGATTTTTTCCTTCGTCAATCCAGACAAACTCATTGCCGTCGTCATCAATTTGGATGTATTGGTTGGAGACGAGAAGAACTCCTGACTTCTCCTGTGTAACGAACTCGGCGTCTCCTGTCATCCCTAATCTGATCTGCTTATTTGAAGTAAGCTCTGATGACTCCACTCTGATTCGATAAACTGTGCCTGACTGGGTTGGGTCAGGAGTATAGCTAATATAGGCAATACTGCCTGTAATTTGGTCTTGGGAAAATGAGTCCAAGGTTATTATTACCGGCTGTCCTGTTTGGAAGTCAATTACTTCGGTTTGGTCAGCGGTGACGCTAAAATAAATAGTATCCGGATTAACAATTTCATAAACTGAAGAACTGGGGGAAATATTGACTCCGGAGTAGTTAGGTACAGCTTGGATTACTCGGCCCGAGATGGGGGTGGTAAGAGTGGAGTACTGAAGGACTAAGGATTGGAGTTCTACATCCAGAACGGCGTTGTTAAGTCCGAATTGGGATTTATCAATAATTCGTTCAATTGCCTGGCGTTCTTCATCACTCATACCCCGGACCTCCCAGTCACGATTGTCGTCTTGAGTTTGTTCAAAGTCCCACCTCGTGGTCATGTAGTTGTTGAGCCGTTGTTCGAGACTTTTGCGTAAGCTGGTTTTATCAAGGGAAGCGATAGCCTGATATTTCTTGACTTCATCACCTTCTTTAACACCCACCCAAGATAGCATACCGCCTGACTGGAACCGCAGTTCGGCATGCTCGAGTGCATCTATTTCACCTGAGAGGATGATGGTTTGGCGGATATCGCCTGTTTGGACAGTTTCAGAAGATATCACGGTGGTCTGGCCGCGGCTACTGAAGTAGTACCAAAGACCCAAGGCTACAGCCGCGATAATTACTCCGATGATGATTTTCTTTCGCATGACGTGCCTATTATATCAATTAAACTGTACAATAAATATATGCCATCTGCCCGGAGGAAGAAAAAAACAGTTGTTAGGAAAAATCATAAGCACCCGCATTGGCATGCGTGGGTGGTAGGGGCGTTTGGGGTGTTTGTAGTAGTGATGCTGAGTTTGAATCTAGTTAGAAGCAATTGGGAGTCCAGGCACACTAATCAAACTGACCTTGAATTGTTTTTGTCAGGACATTTATCTGGATTGAAACCTAAGAATTATGACGTGGTTGAGCCAAGTAATCTGGATGCGTATGTTTCGGTTATCAAGCAGTTAAGCGGGCTTAATGCGGTAGCAGAGCTGGAAGGTAATAGGTTGAACCATACTTGGGGAGTTATGGGACTGGAGCAGCACTTGCCGCGTTATCCGGGAGATAGATTGAAGGCTTGGGAGCCGTTTGCTTCTAGTGGAATTACTCCGCTGGTGGGTGCGTTTGGGTATTTTGCCAAGTCCAAAGAAGAGCTGACAATTGAACACATAGAGCAGGAGAAATATTACATCGCCGTACAGACCCTGTATTTGCCGGACTGGAATCAACGGTGGAGTGAGTTGAAACCTTGGTATGACAAACGCAAAATGCTGATTGTGAATCCAGGTAACGGGCGGGCAGTGGTGGCTGTGATTGGAGATGCAGGGCCGGCGAAGTGGACTGGGAAGCATTTTGGCGGTTCACCTGAAGTAATCCACGCTCTTGGGTACAAGCGAGAACCAAGAGAGGCCATTGTGTTGTTTATTGATGAGAGTGATGGAGTTAGAGTTCCTCTAGGGCCGGTGTATTTCTCGCCTATGATTCCTACTCCAGAGGTTGAGTTGCCGGTGGAGGAAGAGATTGAGTGAGGCGGCGGGCAGGCAAAGGAGTTAGTGAATATCTCAAACGAAAAGAGCACGAAAAAGGGGCAGCCACATGGGCTGCCCCTTCGGAAGTAACCTCATATAAGGTTACTTTTTTAAAGATTTAATTCAAATCAAATTTCTTTTCTCCAGAATCTGCGAAATGCAGAAATGGAAATTTGAGATTTTCTCTGAATTTATAGCGAAAGAATTCGATTCTCGTGGAGGCCAGGGGAAATAAATTCCCCTGACCTCCACTCGTTATCGCAACAAATGCGTTGTTCTCTTAGTTTGGGCCCCCAACTCAAACTAAAAGCGCATTTGATAGCCCCTGGATCAGGGGTCGAGGAACACGCATACAAATTTAATCGGGACGTTGTCCAGATTTGTAATTTTTACGCGTGAGTTACTACCTCCCTCCTGTCGCCGGTAGTCAGCCTGAGAAGACATTTCATTGTCGTCCCAAACGCCAACTACCAAGTTGCCTTGAGTGTTGACTTCAAGACCAACTTTTATCCATCGATCTTCAACAGATCGAGCCATTGCCCAAATCGTATGCCAGACATTTACGCCGGCATCACGGTATTCAAAATCAAGAATAACCCTTCCTCCTAGGGAGGTGATATTCTCGAATCGATACGGGCCATGAGGCAGGGAATCAGTTGGATTCCCCTGGATCACGGTGTAACTACCCCACCAGTCGATGGGGCAACCGATGACAGGTGCCGGACTGGGAGTCGGCGTAGGTGGAGGCGGAGCCTCACCCTTCAGAATAGTCGCCAGCCAACTCTTGAACTCCTGTATAGGAGTGGCTGTCGGAGTCGGCTCCACTTCCGTAGGCTTCGGGGTCGGGGTTGGCGGCGCTTGGGTAGGCGTCGCCGTAGGTGTCGGGGTCATTGTTGGGGTTGGTGTAGCCTGGCAGAGATCTTCGCTATTGTTGGCGAAGATGTAGTTGCCATTCC
>CAYXHB010000054.1:2202-5321 GCA_964464795.1 uncultured Gammaproteobacteria bacterium | reverse complement strand
GCCGAGGAACTCTTCGGCGTGTTTTTTCATGGTGGTGAGTACCCGAGCAGCGACTTCTTGGGGAGTGTAGACTTTGCCGTCGACTTCGACAGCAGCCGCGCCTTCTTTGCCCTGGACGATTTTGTAAGCTGAGGAGTCTTTGACCCGCCCCACTTCTTTGTCCTGGAAACGGCGGCCCATGAGGCGCTTGACAGAATAGAGGGTGTTAGCTGGATTGAGAATCATCTGGCGTTTGGCCACGTCGCCGACAAGATTCTTGACGGGTTCGACCACTGAAGGCGTGGTGTTTTTGCCGGTGTCATGTGCGGGGATGACTTTGGGTTGTCCGCCCTGCATGATAGCCACGCAGCTGTTAGTTGTGCCGAGATCAATGCCGATTATTTTGCCCATAATTTTATAATTAGCACCAATTTAACATGAGTGCTAAAAGCTGTCAACTGGTGTTTTGGTCTGCTTGATTAGATTGGGAATTTGAAGGGCGGTTGACCGCGACTTTGGCGGGACGGATAACTGGGCCGTCTTGCCAGCGGGCGCCGGTTTGGAATAATTTCACAATAGTATCTGCATTGGAGTCGTCAGATGACTCGACCTCGACACATTCGTGGTAATCAGGGTCAAATGGCTCCCCTGCTTGAGGATTGAGGAAAGTTATTCCTTGGTTTTGCAGTAAAGTTTGGAATTGGGCGGCAATCATCACTACCCCTTGGTCTTGGCTGTGTTGACTGGCGAGTTGGAGCGAGTCGTAAACAGGCAGAAGCTCGGCGACTAGAGATTGGGTGGCATATTTGACATACTCTTGGCGTTCGCGTTGATTTTGGCGGACGAGATTCTGGTAGTCAGCTAGAGCACGGGTATATTTATCCTGCCAGTCCGGTTGGTCATTTTCTGGCATAGGAGTAGGTTGGGGTGACTTTTTGCTCATAAATGAAAGATTACCAGTCGCGACCCAAATCTTCAAACAACTGCGAGTAATAACGCAACCAAGGGATGGCTTGGCTGAAGTTCATGCGAGCTGGGCCGACCACTCCAACAATGCCTCCCTGACGACCGCCGATTTGGAAGGGAGTAAATAACATGCCAACTGGTTCTAAGTAAGGCTCGTTGAGTTCTTCGCCAAACACAATTTGGATGTCATGGGCGCTCATGTTTTGTTTGAGAATGCGTACCATCCAGTCAGGTAAAGTATCGGATAAGGAAAGAATCTGGCGGGTGACATCAATATCATAGAACTCGGGCATGGTGAGTAAGTATGAATATCCGGCTGAGTACATTGGGCCGTTATCAAGGGAGACTATGGAGACTGTCTCTAGTTTGGTAGCTAATGTCCGAGCCGCTGTCTGCATCATCTGATAGATGTTGTGCCGCTGATCCCAGATGCGTTCGCGAGTGGCGACTTCTTCGGCCACTGAGAGTTGAGCTTCTTGCATGAGAGCGCTGATGTAGTAGCGCAAGGCCCGGGCTGTAGGCACGCGGCCGGCTGAAGTATGAGGTTGTTTGAGGAAACCTTCGTGGATGAGGACCGACATCTCGTTGCGGATGGTAGCTGGGGAGACTCCTAAGTTGTATTTACGTTCCAATTGCTCGGAACCTACAGGCATGGCAGTGTCGATGTATTCGTCGATAATGGCCTTGAGAATATGTACTTGCCTGTCTGAGAGTTGATGCATAGAGGGTAACTAGCAAAAATTTAACACGAGTGCTAAAACAAGTCAAGTTTTTTGAACCTGTGACTACTGCATCAGCTTGAGGAATGTGTCAGGCATAACTGAGATTTTGCCTAGTTGTTTCATTTTGCGTTTGCCTTTTTTCTGTTTTTGGAGAAGTTTGTCTTTGCGGGTTTGGTCGCCGCCGTAGAGCTTGGCGGTGACGTCTTTACGGAAAGGCTTGATGGTGGATCGGGCGACAACTTTAGAACCCACCATAGCTTGGACGGCGATTTCAAACTGATGACGGGGAATGAGGGTAGCGAGTTTATCAACCAAGGTACGGCCCACGGGTTCCAAGCGCTCCTTGGGGACGATTTGGGAAAGGACAGAAATTTTTTCGCCGGCTAAGTAAATGTCGAGTTTGGCTAGATTGGCGGTTTGGTAGTCAAGAAACTGATAATCAAGACTAGCGTAGCCTGAGGATACAGCCTTGAGCCGGGAGTAGAACTCCCCGACCATTTCAGCCAAAGGCATGACAAATTCCAGCTGGACCTGTTTGCCTAAGCTGTGGGTGGTGACATGACGAGCGCGCTTGGTACGCATTAAATCCATGATTGGACCCATGTAGTCCAAGGGGGTGAAGATGGTGACCTGCAACATGGGTTCCTCAATTGAGTCGTACTGACTGGGCTCAGGTAAGTCATTGGGGCTATAGATGGTCTGGGATTGTCCGCGGGAGGTAATTTGGTAGGTCACGGTAGGAGTGGTGGCGATGACAGATAAGTTGAACTCGCGTTCCAAGCGTTCCTGGACAATCTCAGCGTGGAGCAAGCCTAAGAAACCAATCCGGTAGCCATGGCCAAGCAAGGGAGATGATTCTTCGGTGTAAGTCAGACTGGAGTCGTTGAGGCGGAGGCGTTCGAGAGCCTGGGTTAAGTTAACGAAGTCCCCTGCTTCCAATGGATAAAGCGAGACAAAAACCATTGGCACTGGCGGTTCGTATCCGGGCAAGGCTTGGAGGTCTTGGCGGGCTAGTTGGGCAAGAGTGAGGGTATCACCGATTTGAACTTGGCGGGGGTCTTTGAGTCCAGTGATCAAATACCCCACTCGGCCGGCGTCCAGACGGGCAACCGGAATGCTGCGTAAATTGAAAACTCCCAGTTCCTGCACTGGGGCGGTTTGGCGGGTGCCGAGGAAACTAATCTGGGATTTGTCATCCACGTAGCCGTCGACAACCCGAATCCAGGCGCGGACTCCCTGGTGATGGAGATAGTCTGAATTGAAAACTAAGGCTCGAGTTGATTCTGAGGTACTTACTGGCGGGGGGACTTTTTCTATTACCCTGGCTAAAAGTTGCTCGACACCTTGGCCTGATTTGGCAGAAATGTGAGCAACATCTAAATCAGTCAATTCCAGAACCTCTATCATCTGCATTAGGGTACTGTCTATATCGGCACCAGGTAGGTCGACTTT
>CAYXHB010000054.1:0-2192 GCA_964464795.1 uncultured Gammaproteobacteria bacterium | reverse complement strand
GCCTGGACTCCCTGGGTGGCGTCGACTAAGAGAATGGCGCCTTCACAGGCCGCTAAGGCCCGGCTGACTTCATAGGAAAAATCTACGTGTCCTGGGGTATCGATTAAGTTCAAGATATAAGTCTGGCCTTGGTACGTGTACGGCATGGTGACTGGGGCTAGTTTGATGGTAATGCCGCGTTCTTTTTCGATAGGGTTGGAGTCCAGAGTTTGGGATTCGGCCTGTTTGACCAACCCGGTTAGTTCTAGGAACCTGTCGGCTAAGGTGGATTTACCATGGTCAATATGGGCGATGATAGCGAAATTACGAATTAGGGATGATGACATAAATGTAGGCTGGAGGAATTTAGTTTAGAAAGTGCCAGATTGAAGGCGCAATCTGAATAACGAATACCAGATTGCCACATGCACAAATTAATTAGAAAAATTATGGATAATTTGTGCTTTCGCAATGACGTTTTTGTTCAGGAACCTAATAATGGAGTGATTTTATCACGGAGTGGTCATGGGGTCTGATTCAGGCACAGGCGAGGACATCCAAGACTGGGTTTTGGTAACCAGAGTGCCAAAACCGGGGAACTTAATTACCAGCCGCCAAATGGCGTGTTGGGAAGCAACATCAAGCAAATGGCAAGTGATAATGTAGACAATCATACCGATAGCCGAGGTAGTTAGAGTTAAGGCAATCAACGGCACAACGCGGGTGGTGTCAAACACCAGCCGGTCAAGGAATTGGAAAGGTATCCAGAGGCTGACTATCATAATGAATCCGGCGATGAGCAGCTTGAAGCTTTCGGTTTTGAAAAGAGACGAGTTAAAGATAATCTTGTCTCTGATGAAGTAGAAGGTAAGTCCGGTTCTAATAAGAGCAGTAAAAACAACCGCGTAGGCTAGTCCCTCAATGGGACTGGCGAATTGAAATAGAGTGAGATTAAGCCAAGGGGTGGTGATTATCTGCAGCGGAGGCAGAACTTGAGTAAGGGCAGGCAGATGGTAAATAGCCAGCCAACCGCTGGCGAAAAATAAAACCAAGCTAAAAAGATGGATAAACATGGGGGTGAGGGTGTCTTTGTGAGCGTAGTAGCTCCTAAGTAACAACTGGCTTAACACCAGTGCTGGAATCATGATGGTAAATATCCCCAGAGCATAAGCTGTGTCTTTGGTAGCTTCCCAGGGGAAAGAAGCAGCTCCGAAAGCCAAGCGGACAATGGGAATACGCAGGACTAAAAGAATAGCGGTCAGAGGTAAAACCAGGTATAACATCTGCATGAGAGTGGTTTGGGCAATCTTGCGGAAGCGGGCGAGGTTATGATCGGCGTACTCAGCTAAACTGGGGAAAGCTGCCTGTCCAATAGCCAGCCCGATAATCTGGACCGGCACCTGACGCAAAAGTGAGGCCAAGTCAAAGAGGAACAGGCTGCCGGCGGCCAAGGAACTGGCGAAAAACATACTTAGATTACTCTCAAGTTGGACGCTGGCTTGAGTAATCAGCCTAGGCCAAGCGACTTGGATGACTTCTTTGATATCGCTGTTCCAGAGTGACCAGCCTTTGACCCAGGCAAATCCGGTGGAGCGCAGGACAACCGCCTGGATAACCAGATGCAAAAAAGAACCAAGCAAAATTCCCAGAGCCGGGCCATAGATACCCAAGGTTGGACTAAGCATGATGATACCCACAATAATCCCGATGTTATAAATAACCGGAGCCAAGGCTGGAGCGATAAATCTTTTCATGGTTTGAAGTAATGTCCCCATCCAGCTGGAGAACAGGAAGACTATCTGAGCTAAGAAAATAATGCGCATGAGGTTGGCCATGGTGGTGACTTGCTCTGGAGTGAAGTTGATGGTCATGATTTGAGCCAGAGGATTGGCAAACACGATGACCAAAATGGCAAAAGCGAACATGAGGACAAACAAAAACATCAGCACGCTCAAAGCGGTTTGGGAACCTCGATGCGCGGATTGGCGGAACCTCTGGGAGAAGATAGGGATACAGGCTGTGGCCAGGGTTCCGGACACAAACGTCTGGAAAATCAAATCAGGAAACCGAAAAGCGGCTTGAAAAGCGTCCAAGTCATGGGCGCAGCAGTCATAGAAAACTGACCCGATTAAACGCTGGCGCAGCAACCCGAGAATTAAAGAAGCCGCGTAGCTGGCCATGATGACCACTGAGGCCAAGAGAATATCGTTTTG
>CAYXHB010000053.1:0-5367 GCA_964464795.1 uncultured Gammaproteobacteria bacterium | reverse complement strand
TCTTGGTTTGGGAAAGACAAGAATACAGAAGGGATTTCTCGGCTACGCTCGAAATGACAAAGAGAGAGTCGGAGATGACGGCGTCAAAGGAAGTCTTGGAAAAGTGTGACTTATAGTATTGACAGTGAGAGGGAAAGGAGCTATGATGTGAGGGCGTTGGTTTTCAATTGCTGAGAACCGTGCTTAAAAATTTAACTGTAGCAATTGAGCGTAGTATTGTGTTCATTATTTTTGATGAGTAGAATACTGCGCTCAGTTAGGCTTCTCCCGTAACGGGAGGTCAGGTCTGGTTGCGTACAGTGTATACGGGGCTCTTTTTTGGAGTCCCATGAACTTTTTGAGGCTCTGGAGTCATTCCAGAGCCTTTTTTACGCTAATTTGGCCAGGAGCGGAGAGATGTCGCGTTGGGTGGTGGTTTGGTACATGGGTTGGTCTATCCAGGGGACCTGGTCTTCGTAAGTTGGGCGGGTTTCTTGGTAAAAGACGCCTAGAGGGATTTGGCTCTCTCCCCATTCGGATAGTTTATAGAAAGCATGGGATTTGTCCTGGCGGTTGTAGTCGTCAGGTAACCAATAGGTGTTCTTTTGGAAGAAATAGTGGGTGTAGAGCTTGTTGAACGTGACGCAAGGCTGGAGGACTTGGATAACAGATAATCCGGGATGGTTATGGGCTTGGATAATCATGTCTTTGAGCGACGGAATGTCACCTGAGTAGACGCGGGCTAGGAAAGTAGCCCCAGCGGTGAGAGCCAGCTGCAGTGGTTGGATAGGTTCGTCGGGGTTGCCCTGGGGAGTAGATTTAGTTTTAAATCCATGGGGGCTGCGGGGTGAGGTTTGACCGGTGGTGAGGGCATAGAGAGAGTTGTCGTGGAGAATGATAGTCAGGTTATGGTTGCGGCGGCAGGCGTGGAGGAAGTGGTTGCCGCCTTCAGATAAGCCGTCGCCGTCGCCTGAGAAGACAAACACGTTGAGGTTAGGGTTAGCTATCTTGATACCTGAGGCCATGGGCAGGGAACGTCCGTGGAGACCCTCGAAGGCTGACATCTGGAGGAAGTTGACGATGTGTCCGTGGCAGCCGATACCGGCGACCACGCAAGAATTAGTGTTATCCCAATGCTGTTGGCGGCAAGCTTGGTTGAAGGCTTCCCAGATGGAGAAGTCGCCGCAACCTGGGCACCATGTGGGGACGTCAGGGGCAGACATAAGTTAAGGATAAACTACGGGTGAGGGGAAGGCAAGGAGGGGGAACGAAAATAATTTAGAAGTCTTGAAGAACAACCACCTTTAATTATCAGGGCACATAATTACGGAATTTGGTATGAGCTTACCCACCCCGGTGGAGGCGGAGAATATCCACACCATACATTATTTACTGTACCGGAGAGTACGACAGGAGTTTGTCCTGTTGTTCTGGCTGAATGGACGTAAATGGGATATTGGCCATCAAACTCTGCGTTAGCGAGATTATGAACATACCGAACAATATTTCCAGATTGGCTGGAGCTATTAATAGCATACGAGTGCAGTTGATTGTTGCTATCTCTAACGACATAGAGCAGGTTAGGAAGCGCACCTGATAGAGGGTTGTTAAGATTGAAGCTCAGTTGAACGTGACGCCTACCATTACTATCTGTAGTACAGGTGAGGAACACACTGAGGTTGGGAGCTGGTGGTGGTGTTGGTGACGAAACTGGAATTGGCGTTACGGTAGGGAGCGGTGACGGAGTTGGTAGAGGAGCCTGCGTCGGGGTAGGTGATAAGGTCGGAGCCGGAGATATTGAAACACTCCTAAAAGGATACGATACTGCCGGCTCTGGGGTAATTAACGGTCCGCAAATCAGACTCTGCTGGTCAGTGGGAACCGAGAAAGTCAAATTTATTGTCCCCCCAGGGGATGAATTATCTGTTCGCCTCCACATATAAGATTTACCTTGCACAAATCCACTAGGTGAACTATATACAGGAGTGGGCGCTGGTGACACATCCAGATACACCGGAATCCCGCCAGTTCTAACTGCTTTGAGTTTGACTATAAAACTCTCATTAAAATTACGACTCGAAAAATGTTGCGTATACTGAGGTTGGCTAACAGTACCATAAGAATTTGGACTTGGGGCAACAGGGCCAGCTCCATCTCTGTCTACTACAGTCTCAACGGTCAACGGCATAAAAATCGCTTTGCCTGGACCGCAGGTTATATTATAGTTAACAGTCCAGCTGACCAGAGCTGGAGACGGAATGGGAAAAAGGGTTGGTGTAGGAGTTAAGGACGGTGTAGGTGTGTGTTCAGTCGTGGGGGTGGGAGGGGTCCAGGGAGTTAGAGTTGGAGGAACACCGCAGAAACTGCAACTAACGGTGTTATATGTTACCCCAGCTGCACCAACTGTTTGGTGGCCTTCAACTTGTGATGAATTAACACAGCTAAAGTTAGCCGGCTCCGAGGGATTAATTTGGTCGGTACAGAGATATTTGTCACCAACACATTCTGGGCTTGTGCATGTGAGCACCGGTGGTGGTTCGACAACAGTGATTTTAATTCTTGACTCTTTGCTAGGTATTATATCGCCCTCAGAACAATCTTGGTATGTAACTCCTGCGCTAGTACTAGGTAAGCTAAGGTGGGGATTGCCTGTACAACGATTATTAGCGTTGCTGACGTTAGCCGCGGTGGCAATAATATAGTAAGTACCTGTATTTTTAGGAATGTAGCCTGACTGCAAAGAAGTGGTTGATATCTCTAGAATGTTGCCGTTTTGGTTGATGGTTAAATCATCCTCTTCAGTGCAAGTTTCTGTTCCATACCAACATTCAGTCGCGTTCGTAGGTTGTCGCAAAAGTCTCAAATTGGTAGTGACGTTGGCATCGTTTTGGTATCCGCTTACGCGAAAGGCGTTTGGGTAATTTTTAAACTTGACGGCTCTATAGTGCAAACAAGTGTACATGTTGTTGTAGCCGCAATTCTCTGATGGCAGTCGTTCTAGCCCAACTACTTCAATATGAGCCTTAATTTTGGCGGTTGGTGTAGGCGGCGGTGGCGCAGGTGAGTATCGAATTACCAAGTTAAACTGCAGCCCCATAGGGTGCCCTGAATTACAAACCGTGGTGTTGAGTAGGTTAGCAGCCAGAATGTTGTTCCCGGGCTTAATAAGAGAGGTCACGTCTCTGTAATGAACACCAGATTCCAAATTGCCGCCATAGTTGGTGCCAGAGCAATTGCCGTCATTATAGGCATTATTATTCTGTCCGCTTACGACACCGCTTTCATTAATCCAAAATTTAGACTTATTGTCGCTGGTCCAATAAAGAGTGGCTTTGTTGATGACAATATTCTGCGGAAGGGTAAACTTCTTTCTAAAAAAATGCCGAATCCCTGACCATTGATCTCCATTGACAGCACTGATTACTTGAGCATCTCCGGCATTCCTCCTCATAAACGGCCAAGAAGATCCAACACAGCCAGCAGGTGGAACATCATCAGGCGTAGTAGGTGTCCAGCCGCAATTACTCCACCAATCACTTCTCCAGACAGAAAATGCGTTCTTCCACTCACTCGAGACAGGAGATCCCGGATTTCCCATGTCTACCCAACCAGTATCAGTGTAATCATACTTAATCATATTGGTGTTAATGTTTCCATTTGCACTAGTCGGAGGATTCCCGGGAGAGTATGGATTTATATATAGAGCTTTGGTGTCACCATAATCATCACTGCCACTACGGATGATAACTGTAGTTGAAGCCCGAACCTCACCAGAAAACCACACTGTCCCTAGCACAAACATCACCAATCCAAAAAGTAATTTAACTAGCCTATTCTTTTCGGTAACCACATTTCCATGATAGACATATTTCTAGAGACAATACAAGCTCCAGCCGCCTCTCAGTTTGCATGAGTTATTTTTACTATTATCCTAGAGACGTAAATACAGATTACTGAACCGTATTCCTATTTGCCCACCACAAAATCCAAGTATCCAATACCTTGACAGTAGTAATCTTTCTGAGGCTCTTGCCATTGTAATCTAAAAGTTACCGATTGCCCTACTAGTGAGTCATCTAAAGGGATTACAAAGTGGCCAGATTCGTTGGGTTCTAGTCTTTGAGGTTTCTTCATATCTCTATTTATCAAGTTACCCTCAAAATGAAGTGGAAATCCAGAACCAAAATTTTCCACAGATATTAAGACATCACCATCGTAGGAAACATAACTCGGAATTTCAGGATTCAAAAAGGTATTTCCTCCAGGTTTAATCCTGTCTGTAAATACTTGGTTTTGTAGACTCCTGGGCGAGAGCGACGAAGTCGGGTAACCATCCGCACCTAGCACGAACATAGAAGTAAAATAATCCATTCGAAAATCGAATCCGGTATAAATGCATCCACGTGGTGGGTACTGCTCGGTATGAGTGGAAGCTCCCATAATCAGAGGTAGCCTGACTGAGTGCTCTCCTGCCGGTTGGAGGCTCCGAAGGATATCTACATATCCCCAGTACCGGTTAGACGTATTGTATGTCCCGCTATTGGGAGTTCCCTCCCTATCAGCAATCACAACCGCCTCAACCCGAGCCTCGATATCATCTGCGTACCAACTGTCTAAGGCATTTATCCCTATATTGAACTCTGTGGTTGTTGGTTGGTCTTTGGGAACATGTAAGTAGCCTGGCATCTCAGGGAGGGTACATTTTGTATTTTGTGGGTCACCAAGCTCACAGGCAGGGTCAAGGCGGGTAAATTGTAGCCCCTCGGCAATCGTTACGAATAGAGCGCTTCCTTCAGGTGTAGATGTCCCAGGCCCGGTGTTTTGGACAATTGTAGTTAAATTGAATCCTTCCCCCGGACGTATAGACTGAGGCAACTCAAAAGGTTCTATTCTTAAATCTGGGGGATATATCATTGTTCCCGCAGTGATTGGGTTATTAGCTGTTTCTTCATTTACCTCAAATGGTCCAATCATCCCTGGATACTTTTGAGGGAGTTCTTTTGGGATCACCACTAACGAAGGATTATTGGCAACTACGGCAATAGCACAAACTCCAGGTTCCTGGCGCGAATACTCAAACTTGCCTTCCCAGTCAGTTAGGCGGGAGTCTTCTAGTTTCAATGTTCCCTCATTATCTTCGCACCAAAGATGGGTGATGACTCCAGGAGCATGAGATTCATATCCCTCGTCGTACACTCCATTGGCTTTGTCTTCTCTCCAGATAAACCCTGGAATTAGGTATGGCGTGGGTTCTGTTTCTTCAGCAGCTCGAACTTGCCCGATAGGATTATCGCCAAAACCGGGTACTATCGGTATTTCCTGAGCCCTAACATCCCGAGCAAGCGACAGTGAACTGACAATTCCTAAGGCTGCGGCTCCATATTTGGC
>CAYXHB010000052.1:0-5407 GCA_964464795.1 uncultured Gammaproteobacteria bacterium | reverse complement strand
CGAGTTGGCACCGTATCCAGCACCTGCCACTCTCTCTCCCCAATTTGTATGCCCTCTGGCTCATCAACAGACCTACTACCCCACACTTCATATAAAGAAACTCCGCTAATTAGCAATCCACCCACGAACAACCATAGACCTAATAAAATTTTTATCGTTCTCATACTTTAATTAAACTATATTTAACAAAGTACAGCCAAACCCTGCCGCGAATTGGAGATAACTCTCTAAAAGAACCCACCTTATTTGCCACTTCGTGTAGCCTTGTATGTATACACACTTCCCCAGGTAGTTAGAGCCAATCCAGCCAGAGCGGCTAGTAACTGATTGATAACGGGATTGGAGTTAGTTTTCGCAAGCCCCGCCGCTTTAACCTCGCCTCTTGGGTAACTCAATTCATTAGAAGCTTCAGAAACATTACAACCTTTTTGTGACCGAACTACAAAATAATATTTCTTTGACAGATCCAAGCTGCCAATTCTAAAACTGGTCACTTTGCCGGTATTAGGAACACCGAAGTTATATTTTCCAGATTCATAGCCATAGCTAATCATATAATACTCAACATTAGCATCAGGTTGACTCCAGATTAACTCCACTCCATCATTGCCGCTCTTGTTGACTGACAACAACACTGGCACATCCAGCTTAACATCAGGACAACTTGGAGGCGTATGAGGTCTAGTCGGAGTTGGGGTACTCAGCGGTTTAGTAGGAGTCGGAGTAACAGGCAAGGTTGGGGTTGGAGTCACTGTTTTACAGCTGTAGTTGCTATTCTTGGCCAAATACTTATGATTAAGCAAATTCCAGTCACTTCCGTTTAACAAATACCAGCCCTTGGCAACGAAACTCGCTATCTTATTTTCATTCATCCCGTCCACATTCCACCAAACAGTCTGCACACCCTGGCCATCCAAAGGACACAAACATTGTAAGAAATTATCATTGCTGACGAAATATACATCATCCTTACCTTCAATAGGAGCTTCCTGTCCAGGAATATGATGAGTACCACCGGGTTGTGAAGACCAATCACCATTAGTACCAATCTTGTCAGTACATTGTGGGAAGCTAGGAACATCAGTCGCTAATACTTGACTAGCTGGTGTCAAACCAACGGACACCATAAATCCAGCCACTGAGAGCGCTGCGAGGGAACTTCGATAAATTGAATTTAGGCGATTCATATAATTGAATTGATGTGTATCATAACCCATACATTTTAATTTGTCAACTATAGGGCTGGGCAATTTCATAATATAGGCTCAAATTGCTTAAAACTAAGTTCAAAGTTGTTCTTACCAACTTTTCATTTCTACATAACTAAATAGAAGTCTCGCTTACAAACCACACCCCAAACTCTCGTCCACGCTAATTACAAATGATGATAAAATAAACTAAGTCTTCACCATCAAACACCTAGGGGCGTCATTCAATGGTAGGATGGCGGTCTCCAAAACCGCTCATGAAGGTTCGAATCCTTCCGCCCCTGCCAAACACTACTCACCGAGAGGGGCAGGTTTCAATCACTCAATACAGACCAATCTCTACCTCTTCCGCCTTTTCTTAGTTTCTTCTATCACGGTACTAACGGAATCGGAAATTTCTGAGCCCAGCTTACTGGCTTTCTTTTTTAACTCCTTAGCTCCTTGATTCACATCACCCAGCAGTGTATTCCACGTATCTTTCATTTGTTGCCGCCTCTTTTTATCCGTCGCCAACACCGCCACTGCTCCCAGAGCCACCCCCACTAGTAACACCTTGAGCACTGTTTTCTCTGAAAATTTAGAATTCTTATTCATAATCATCACCTCCTTCTTATAAAAAAACGCAAAACTGTCCAAATCAACCCTGCGTTACCCAATAAAGATATCGGATTAACAGACATCAGTTTGCTCCCATAATTACTCAAAAAAGACTCTACTTTTCTCTTCAGGCTAAAAATAGCCAACCAAACCGCAAGCAAAAAAATAACTAAACCCACGAAAAACACAGTTCCGCTTAAATAAAAAACTTCTTGCCAAGTCATCTGTTAAGCATACTATACCATTTAATGACAAATTACAAAAAAATCTTTACTCAAACTATGCTAACCTCTAATATATATAGCTATGGCTCTTTTCTTCCGCAAACTATTCCACCAGCTCCCGCCCTACCTGCTCACCAAATTCCTCAAAGGCATCGGCCTCTTTGGCACCTCATTCTTTTACCTTGTTACCTTGGTATTTCTCTCTCTCGTCCACCTTCACACCTCAATTAGGGCGTTGGTAGCCTTTGCCTCCATAGAAATCATTTCCGCCATTATCAAAATTCTCTACCCCAAACACCGCCCTGTAGCCGGCAAACGCGAAACCTTGCTTGATAAATACGAAGCTGGCTCTTTCCCCAGCATCCATGCTGCCCGCATCAGCGCCATGTCAGTCCTCATGTGGTCGCTCCTACCTCAAGACTGGCTCACATTACTATGCCTCATCTTCCTTGTTATCTCAGTTGCCTACTCCAGAGTCCACCGCAAACGCCATTTCTACACCGACGTCATCGCCGGCGTTATCCTAGGTTTCTTCATCATGCGCCTGGCTCTCGGACTCAATCTGATTGATTAACTCCCTCCCATTCTCTACCATAGACATAATGCCCAACTCAATCGGTACCCTATTGCCAATCTTTACTTTCTCGCGCCGCAAACCTCTGCTACCCCAAGCCATGGAGTTCATCGACTGGCTTGGATCCAACAATCAAACTTACTGGCAAATCCTGCCCATCAATACTCAGCCTTTGAGAGAAAAGTCTCCCTACTCAGGATATGGCATCGGCTTATCACTGCCTCACCAATCCGAAAAATCCTACTCAAGCCAAGCTCGAAAAAACTTCCTCACCCAATACCCCTGGAGCCGCGACCTGGCTATCTTCATGGCTCTGCGTCAACAATTCAAGACTGACCGCTGGTGGCGTTGGCCCCAAGGTTACCGCGACTACCAACCCCAAGCTCTCATCACTTTCATCAACCAAAATCCCCAAGAAATTCTCCACCATCTTGACGCCCAAATATCAACCCATCGCCTCTGGCAAGAAATCAAAGCCTACGCCCAATCCAAGTCAGTAGAGATAATCGGCGACTTGCCATTCTATATTGACCGCCGGAGTCCTTTGGTCTGGAGTCATCAGCATCTTTTTGTTAGCCGCGGCCAACCTCACTCTTGGACCTCAGGAGTTCCGGCAAGTTCAATTTATCCTCGTCAAGTTTGGAACCACCCTCTCTACAACTGGGACAACTTAAACCAACAACAGCACCTCTGGCGCCTCCGCCTCCATCACTCCAGTCAATTATTTGATGTCCTGCGCATAGACCACTCCATCGGCTTCTTTCACTACGGAGTTATACACACCCAGGACGCTTCCCAAGACACGGTTTCCCAAGGACCAGGCGGAAAATTCTTTGATTTCATTTATCAAACAGCCCACTTTTATAAACTGAAGTTAATTGCCGAAGATATTACTGACTTCAATAGTCTCCATCTTCATCACTTACTATCCACGCACCACATTCCCAGCTCCCGTGTCTTCACCCAAGGTCTCACCCACGGCCAACTTGACCCGTACTTTATCGATATTGACGACTATCCCCAAGCCACCGCCGCCTACACCTCCAACCACGACACCCCTCCGCTTGTTCCTTGGCTTGAGTCTCTGTCCTCCGAGCAATATCAACAACTCGCCCACGCTTTCGAATCCAACGACCTCCATCATCTAGCCCGTAGTATTAGAACTCGGGTTTTAGACTCTAACGCCCAATACAAAATCATCTCCATCCAAGACTGGCTCCTGTCATCAGAGCGGATTAACACCCCAGGAACTAAAGGTAATTGGAAAATAACCCAATGGCCTCTGCTAAAAAACGACTTAAGCAAAACATCCTCTCAATAAACCTCCCCAATTTGAACTTTTTAGTGGTAAAATACTCCACCGCCTATCCCAAGAAGCGCATATTGGATATAAACCTCCATATTGCTTATCATTAACACAACACAGATTCTCAATCTATGAATACAGATTACCAACAAAAGTTAATCCAAGAAATTATCACCCAAACAGATTCAAACTCTGGTCACCCTGACCCCAGCATCCGCAAATTCTATAAAGCAGTTATGGCTTGCTATCAGCCAGGCACACAACTCTATCGGGTTATAAACTCCACAATTACATCTCGTCCGTCAATTACGCCGATCCATCTTGCGACACTTCTTCCCAGAGCGGCACAATACGCTCTCAGAAAAAATAATATCACTGACTACACCACATACAACATAAAAACATGGAAAAACGTCATCTCAGATTTAATTGCCAGCTCTCCAGATTTTAACTACGCACTCAACAATTTTAACAACTCAGCTACAAGACCACAATCTAGATATCGTGCACTTGCAGCTATCGCTGCCGCAATAAGCGCCCATTCCCATGATGGTCTTATCATTCATGACTGGGGCTGTAGCCTCAATATGGGACTCGCAGGTCTACTGACACGAAAGTTTTATGCAAATGAAATTTCAAGACCAATCTCTGACCACACCCCCAATCAAACAATCCAAAAGTGGATTGAACATGACAACCTCAACATAACAAAAGGAATCGGAGTTGATATTGTTATGCCAGACGTTGACTGGATACACGCCTGTGAATATTTTATTAACTACGACAAAAGAACTAAATTTTTCCATTCAATAAAAAATCCACTTCTAAACAAATCTCTACCATTACAATTCATATCAGCCGACATTTCAAATGAGATTCTCCCGCATTTATCTCCAATCAACCAACTCTCCAAGAGTCCCAATAGGCAAATAATTTATATGTCTATGGTTCTCTATCAATTAAGTCTCCAAAATCGCAAACAAGCCTTTACAAATGCTCTCCAAATCCTCAACGACCAGGACATCTTGATTACTTTAGACTACGTCAATAGCGCCATTCGCTTCGCAGGTCAAAACATCAAAGTAAACATTTACATCAAAAAAAACAACCAATTCAGCCGAGCGTACGAATGGATTAAGTGGACAGACGCAACTTGCCAAGAGGCATTCCCTGGTGTAGACTTTGAACTTACAAACCAACTTCTCAACATCCAATGAAAATTTTCTTTCATAGTGCAATCACAGACACAGATCGCAACAGCAACATCCAATACTACGAATTCGTCAACTCCTTAGGCCACACGCACACTACTGACTTTTTTATCAAGCATACAAGCCAAGACCTCCACGCACCCCAAGTTCGTCGCCAAGCCAAGCTTTTTCTCAAAAAACAAGAAGATGCCATCCGCAAAGCTGACGTGGTTATTCTAGGAGCTAATAACCAAAGCATCGGCACCGGAGTTTATATGCATATCGCCATGCATCTATCCAAACCGGTA
>CAYXHB010000051.1:0-5604 GCA_964464795.1 uncultured Gammaproteobacteria bacterium | reverse complement strand
GCCAAATACACCGACCCCGATGGAGCCAACACTCGCGTTCCAGCTGATATTTCACCCAAGCTCACCCGCCAAATCCAATCTCTGGCTATCCAAACTTTCCTCGCATTGGAATGCTCCGGCCTGGCTAGGGTGGACTTTTTCCTTACACCAGACAACCAAATCTACATCAACGAAATCAACACCATTCCCGGGTTCACCAACATCAGCATGTACCCAAAGTTATGGGAAGCAAGCGGTATCTCCTATACAGAGCTTATCTCCCGCCTGATTGAACTGGCTCTAGAAAAACACCACCAGCGCCAAAGTCTCTCCACAGTCAAGTAACCGCCCCTTGCACTACCACAGCCTATATAATAGAATACCCTTCGTCGATAATTACCCCCAACCGTCAAGATTAAGTTAGGTAAGGAGGATCACATGATCCAAGTCCAACAGTTTGACCGTCTGCCTTTGGGAGACCTTATGACCACCTGCACCAACCTGCCAGCCATTTGCGATCCTGAAAAATACATTCAGCCCATCGCAGCTTGGCTCAAGCAAGTTGCAGGCAAACAGTTAGAGCCTACAGAATTTGCAACCGGACTTTATCAGGCCTTTTGCAAATCTGAGACTTGCTTTGACTGTCTCTGTCCCAAACGGGCTTTAGAAATTTTCATGGCCATTGTCTACCACTGCACCATCAACTTGATAACCGCAATGGTCCAAACAGCCAAAACAATTTTCATCGCCCGTCTCGCCTCCGGCTAACCCCGGAGGCGCTTTTTTTCTCTTGCATTTTTCCTTTCCAACCGGTATACATACATAAATCATGAAACTTTCCATCAGCTCCAAAGGCTTCGACCTCCACGACGCGCAGAAATTCACCATCAATAAAGGAATCACCAAACTCAACCGCTACCTCCAACACACTCCTCAAGATCTCATTAATACCAACGTAGTCATCTCTTGCCACCATAATCCCACAGTGTTTACTTCCCACGTTTATCTGGAACTCCCTGACCGCAAAATCTCAGCCATGGCCAGTGCCCGCAAATTCCCTCAGGCTTTTAACCAATCCCTCTCCAAACTTATGCAACAGCTGCGCAAACGTAAAACCCAACTCATCAATCTCCGTGCTAATCCCAAAGTAATTCAAAAAAGTGCCTAAATCTCTCCACCGGCCAAATTTCGTCATTGAGAGCTACGTTTCTGTCATTTCGAGCGTAGCCGAGAAATCTAACAAATAATTCCTTACATCTCACATCTTTATTCTTCTCCTTTGCCTTTTCCATTTCCTCATCATATAATAACCTTACTCAACGACTTGGCCTCACCACCCAAAGAGAGTAGAGCAGTCATCTCTAAAAACCGACCAATCAAGCGTCCGTCAACTGACGGAAAGCGAGATGGAACCATCCGATTCACATCGGATTCTCGCACCCAATTCTGTTAGTTGAATGGGTGCTTTTTTATTTCTCAAAAATATGGCCAACCCCGACCAACTTAATAACCTCCGCCACTCAACTGCCCATCTCCTAGCTGCTGCCGTGCTGCGACTCTATCCTCAGGCTCTTCCCACCATCGGCCCGGCTATTGACGAGGGTTTCTACTACGACTTTGACTTCGGCGACACTAGAATCTCAGTCGAAGATTTGCCAAAAATTGAAGAAGAGATGAAAAAAATCGTCAAAGATTGGCAGTCTTTCCAGCGTCAGGAAGTCACAGTAGAGGAGGCTAGAGAATTTTTCAAAAAAAATCCCTATAAACTTGAGCTTATCAACGAAATCACTGATAAAAACGAACCCCTGACTTTCTACCAGTCAGGCGACTTCACCGACCTCTGCCGCGGCGGTCACGTTCTCCGGCCCTACAAAGACCTCAAACACTTCAAACTCCTCTCCGTCGCTGGTGCCTACTGGCGCGGTGATGAGAAAAACAAAATGCTCACCCGTATCTACGGCACCGCCTACCCCAACGCAACCGGACTCCAAGAACATCTCACTCGTCTTGAGGAAGCCAAGAAACGCGACCACAAGAAACTCGGCGTGGAACTGGACTTGTTCACTTTCTCACCCCTCGTTGGTGCCGGCCTGCCGCTCTGGACACCCAAAGGCATGACTGTCAGGAACGAACTTGATAACTTCGTCTGGAACCTCCGCTCTATCCGCGGCTACGAAAAAGTCGAAATCCCACACATCACCAAGCGGGATCTATACGAAACCTCAGGCCACTGGGACAAGTTCAAAGACGAGCTCTTCCGCATTACCACTCGCGAAGGCCACGAGTTTGCCATGAAACCCATGAACTGTCCTCACCACACTCAAATCTACGCCCGCAAAAAATGGTCCTACCGCCAACTGCCTCAACGCTACGCCAATACCACTGCCTGCTACCGCGACGAACAGTCAGGCGAACTCTCAGGTCTCTCGCGCGTCCGCTCTCTGACCCAAGACGACGCTCACGTCTTCTGCCGCATGACCCAGGTTCAGGACGAATTCCTCAAAATCTGGGACATCATCCACGAATTCTATCCCGCCTTTGGCTTCCAGCTTCGAGTTCGCCTTTCGCTTCACGACCCCCAGCATCCCGAAAAATACCTAGGCGACGAAAGTAAATGGCAACAAGCCGAAGACATCCTCCGCCAAATCGTCACCGACAAACAAACCGACTGGTATGAAGGCATCGGCGAAGCTGCCTTTTACGGCCCCAAACTCGATTTCATGGCCCACGACGCCATCGGCCGAGAGTGGCAGGTCGCCACTGTCCAACTCGACCTCAATATGCCCGAGAGCTTCAATCTCGTCTGTATCAACGAACAAGGCCAAGAGGAACGCATCGTCATGATTCACGCGGCTATCATGGGATCCATAGAGCGTTTCTTTTCTATCCTCATCGAACACACCGCCGGCAACTTCCCCACCTGGCTCGCGCCAACGCAAGTTAGGATTCTGCCTATCTCTGACAAAATTTCCGACTACGCAAATCAAATATTCGACCAGCTAAAGCAATCCAACATTCGCACCGAACTAGATAACAACCCCGAAACCATCGGCAACAAAATCCGCCTTGCCCAAGGCGACAAAATCCCCTACATGATAGTGGTCGGTGAAAAAGAAGCCCAAAACCAGACCATTTCCCTCCGCACCCGCGCAGGCGAGCAAGCCAACGACCTCAATCTCAATGAATTCCTCGCCCATGTTCAAGAAGAAGTCTCCTCCCGTAACCCTGACTTAGCCGCGCACAAATAGTTTTCTCCCCAACTCCTAATTTCTATGGTAAAATATTCAAGTTACTAACTAACCAACCTTTCCTCGTCCAAATCCTGCATGCAGAAGAATTACAAAAACCGCGACAACCGCCTTTTTTACCGTACCAACCAACAAATCCGCGCGTCAGAACTCCGCGTCCTTGATCAAGATAATAAACAGCTTGGTGTTTTCAGTGTCCCCGAAGCTATCGCCAAAGCTCGCGAAATGGAACTGGACCTTATCGAAATCGCCCCCAAAGCCACTCCTCCGGTGGCCAAAATTGCCGACTACAAAAAATTCCTTTACCAACAAAACAAAAAACTCGCTGCTCAAGCCAAAAACACCGTCAAAGGCGGCCTCAAAGAAATCCGCCTCACCCCATTCATGGCCGACGGCGACTTGGAAGTCCGCATCAAACGCATCAACGAATTCCTCGAAGACCGCTACAAAGTCCGCCTGGTAGTCCGTTTCACTGGTCGCCAAATGGGCCGAACTGAGTTCGGTTACAAGATTATCCAAAAGGTCCTTGAAAAATTAGGCACAACTGCTAAAATTGAGCAGGAGCCAAAAATGATTGGCCGCCAAATCCTCATGACCATTACTTCAGCTTAAATTCTATGCCAAAACTCAAAATCAAACGTTCCATTACCCGCCGTTTCAAGCTTACTGCCACTGGCAAAGTCATGGCCGGCCGTAGTTTCACCAGCCATTTGAAACGCAAAAAGACCTCCCGCTCCAAGCGCAGCCTTGCTATTCCCAAGCAATACACCGGCAAAATCGGTCGCAAAATCAAGATGCTCCTGGGCGCGGCCTAACTTTTTTCGTTAATTTCTGTTAAAATAGCTCACTATGCGCGTCAAATCCCCCCGCCGCCAACAACATAACAAAATCCTCAAACTAGCCAAAGGCTACCGCATGGCTCGTAGCAAACGGTTCAAAGCCGCCCACGAAGCCGTCCTCCACGCTGGCCAATACGCCTACGCCGGCCGCAGACTCCGCCGCCGCGACAAGAGAAGTGAATGGATAGTCCAAATGAATGCCGCTCTCATGCAACTGAGTATGGAAACCAACGAACCTAAAATTGCTTACTCCAAACTCATCAACGCCATGAAGAAAAAAGAAATCATCCTCGACCGCAAAATCATGGCCACTCTCGCCAACGAAGACTTCCCCACCTTCAAACAAGTCGTCGCCTCAGCCATGGCTTAATTTTTCTCCCGCATCTTCCAATTGGTTTGTCACTCCTGTAAGTGCTTACAAATTCGTTGACATCTTTCTCGTCATTGCGAAAGCACAAATTATCCAACAATATTCATAAATCAATTTGTGCATGTGGCAATCTGGTTTCCTAATCCTCGACAAACACCTCTTTTACTGGATACAATTGACTAATGGACAACCCATCTCCTCCGCAAACTCCAACAATTCCCTCAGCAGAAGTTCCCAACCCTAAACTTAACTTCATTCACATCGGCCTTACTCTAATAATCTCAGCTTTGATTTTTGGCACAATAGGCTACTTCTTAGGTCAGCAGCAAGCAACCAAGCCAACACAACTAGCCACTTCAAACGTGTCCGAGCAAACACCGTTGCCTTACTGGACACCAACTCCAGCACCAACCTTAACACCGCCACCACCCACTCCAACTCCGCAAGTAACTGCCAAAACGAACACTCTCAATACCTACACATCTACCTCACAAAAAGACTTGCCAGTACATTTTGATTTTCCCAATACGTGGGAAATAACTGAATATAAAAAACGTACATATAGCGAGTCATCCAGCGAGGATCGGCTCACAGTAGTTTCGCCATCACAAAAAAATAGGATATCATGGTGGGCAAACGTTGATGGAATTGGTGGCGGACCGGGATGTTCAGTTGACGTTCCAGACTCACAATTAGGAGAAGAAATGACGCCATGTCGCTACGAAAAAGTAGAGTCACTAAGAGTACCGAATACAACAGGTATATATTTTATTTCATTCATAGAAACATACGATGGAAGTACATACAAGCCAAAACTTGAACTACAGCGTTCGTCAATTCCGGAAGGGTGGGGTTGGCTATTAGAAATTAATGAGGCACGATATGCACTAACTGGAAGGACAGATTTTGAAGGAACAAAAGCTGAAGCCCTTGCCTGGTTCGACACTCCCGAAGCCCAAGAAGCCAAAGCTATCCTCATGAGTCTACGCTACTAACTCATCCCTTCATCTTCTTTTTGGTTTTGTCATTAAATATCGATATAATCACCTTATGTTCAACGACCTTCTTTCTCAAGCCTTGGCCGAAATTTCCCAATCCCAACATCTCGAATCCCTCCGCATCAAATACCTCGGCAAAAACGGCCTTTTGAACCAAAAGTTCCAAGAAC
>CAYXHB010000050.1:0-5633 GCA_964464795.1 uncultured Gammaproteobacteria bacterium | reverse complement strand
TCGCAAGTTGAGTTGCAACGCAAATACGGCGGTGTCTACCCAATTGAGGCCAAGCGGCAACATGAAAAAGTAATTGACAGCGTGATTAGTGAAGCTATGCGGCGGGCGGGGAAAGCGTGGGGAGAAATTGAAGTAATTGCTGTGACCCAAGGGCCAGGTTTGGCTCCAGCTCTGGAAGTGGGGATTAGCAAAGCTAAGGAGCTGGGGGGAAAATATGGGAAGAAAGTTGTTCCAGTTAATCACATGGAAGGCCATCTGCTCTCGAGTTTGGCGCAGAATTCGAAAGGTCGAGGTTTGTATGAAAGCAATCAGATGGAAATTAAGGACGTGAAATTCCCGGTGCTGGGGTTATTGGTATCCGGCGGGCACACAGAGATTGTGCTGGTTAAAGGGATTGGTGAATATGAGGTCATTGGCCAAACCCTGGATGACGCGGCGGGCGAATGTCTGGATAAGGCAGCGCGGATGATGGGTTTGGGGTATCCAGGTGGGGCGGTAATTGAACAGTTTGCCAAGAAGGGCAAGAAAAACAAAATTGTCTTCCCTATTCCCATGAAAAGAAGCGGTGACTTGAACATGAGTTTTTCTGGGTTGAAGACAGCGGTTTTGTATGAAATCAGGGCTAGCGAAACAGGCAGTAGGAAACTTGAGAAAGGAAAGGAAAAAATAGTCAAAGACTTGCAGTGGGGACAGAAAGATTTGGATAAACAATACATTTATGATTTATGCTGGGCAGTGCAGAATGCGGTGATTGAGTCAATCGTAGGGAAATTGGAGACAGCGGTGAAAATGTATCAGCCATCTTGGGTGTGGCTTGGAGGAGGCGTGGGGGCGAATAAAGCCTTACGAATGAGATTAAGGAAAACTCTCGACCAATATGACGTGAAACTGGGACTGCCCTATTCGAAAAAATTATACGGCGACAATGCGGCGATGATTGGAGTAGCGGCAGGGTTTAAGGTCGCCAGCGGCGAATCATCGGAGGCCGGAAATAAATTATGGGAGCAGGTGGAACGCGCTCCTCGGCTGCGGCTTTAGAAATGGGGTTTTGGGAATCCGGGAATTCTACGATTTTGCCTGGTCTGGAGCGATAAGGAGTTCCAAGGTCTTGGAAGGTTTCAAAAGATGAATGACTATGGGTAATGTTGAGAGTATGACCTTCTTTGGATTGAAGACAAAGCGTGTCTCCTTGCTTGGCAAGACTAAATTGGAATGGTTCCGCTATACAAAACTCACGTTCTTTTCGATAACCTGTGTGAGAGTCATAAGCATGGAGGCTAGCGATTATTTCTTGGCTTGGAACAACCTTGACCACTCCAGTCCAAGAATTTCTTATTAACCGGCCATCTGGCGTTGGTTCGTACTCACCTGCAATCATAGATACAAAATCAGATTGTTTTCTAGCCCACTCGAAGTTAGTGGGGACAGGAATAGTTAAATCAACGGGCAAAGGATAGATAAGTTCTAAATCTTTCATTTGGTTTTAGAGTTTGGCAAGTTTTGTCTGTATAATACCCTCAAATGGACAAATCGTACAGTCATAGCCAATGGGAAGGGGAGATTTACAAGCAGTGGGAAGACGGCGGCAGCTTCCGCCCGGAGGTCAATACCGATGGCAAACCCTTCACGATTATCATGCCGCCGCCTAATGCCAATGACCCATTGCACGTGGGGCATGCGATGTTTGTGTCTGTGGAGGATATTTTGATTCGTTATCATCGGATGAAAGGTGACAAGACTCTGTGGCTACCAGGGACTGACCATGCCGGAATTGAGACTCAGTACGTGTTTGAGAAGAAGTTAGCTAAGGAAGGCAAAAGCAGGTTCAATTTTGATAGGGAAACTTTGTATCAGAAAATATGGGATTATGTACATGAGAACTCGGATACGTCGGTTGGGCAAATGAAGAAGCTGGGAGCCAGTGCTGACTGGAGCAGATTTACTTTTACATTGGATGAAAAGGTAGTAGACCAAGTGCTCGATACGTTTATAAAACTCCATAATGACGGGCTAATCTATCACGATGAGAGACTCGTGAATTATTCTCCTAAGTCAGGAACCAGTTATTCTGAGTTGGAGATCGAGTATGAAGATAAGACTTCTCCTCTCTACTACGTGAAATATAGAATGGAAGAAAATCCCGAGGAGTTTGTGAGTGTGGCCACAGTGCGGCCGGAGCCGATTTTTGCAGATACACATTTGGCGGTGAATCCTAATGATGAGAGTAAAAAATATTTGATTGGAAAATTTGTACTCAACCCATTGACTGAAGAGAAAATGGAAATTATTGGGGACGAATTCGTAGATCCTGAGTTTGGGACAGGAGTGGTCAAATTAACCCCAGCCCATGACCATAATGATTGGGAGGTGGCGAAAAAATACAATCTACCTATTCGGCAAGCAATTAACACGGATGGGAGGATAACTCCCTCGGGCGGGAAGTATGCCGGGATGAAGGTAAAAGAGGCGCGGGAAGCCGTGGTGGCGGATTTACAGGCAAAGGGCTTGATTGAAAAAATTGATGAGAAATACCAAAACCGAGTGGCCGTGGATTACAAGACTGGTGACGCGATTGAGCCGTTGCCGCTGCCGCAGTGGTTTGTGAAAGTTGAGCCGTTGGCGGCTAAGGCTCTGGAGGCGTTGAAAAATAAAGAAACTGTAGTTTTGGGGTCAGGCCATGACAAGATTCTCAAACATTGGCTTGAGAATTTACGCGACTGGAATATTAGTCGGCAAATCGTGTGGGGTATCAGGATTCCAGTGTGGTATGACATTGACGAGAACCCTGATATGACGGTTGGTTTCCTGACGGAGGAGGGCAAATTCGTGCGAGGGGTGATTAAGGAACTACTGGAAAGTTATAGTTTGGAGGAATTGAAAAAAGGTTTGCAGACTTTGATTACCACCAAAGACGCCAAATATATTGTGTCGAGGGGAAATCCTGGAGAAAGATTTTTACAGGAAACAGATACTTTTGACACTTGGTTCTCATCTGGGCAATGGCCGGTGGTAACTTTGAAAGCGAAAAGTGATGAGGACTTGGCTGCTTTCTATCCCACTAACGTAATGGAAACGGCTTATGATATTTTGATTTTTTGGGTGATGCGGATGATGTTATTGGGAATTTACCTGACGGGCAAGTCACCTTTTTCGCATGTGTATCTGCACGGTCTAATTCGGGATGAGAAAGGGTTGAAGATGAGCAAGAGCAAGGGCAACGCAGTCAACCCTTTGGAGTTGGTGGGGAAATACGGAGCCGATGCTTTACGCATGGCGCTGGTGATGAGTTCTTCGGCTGGATTGGATAGTGCCGTGGGCGAGAGCAAGGTGAAAGGGATGCGAAATTTTGCTAACAAAATCTGGAACGCGGGGCGGTTTATAAAAATGATGCGAGATGGAGAACTGCCGCATGAAACGAGTGACTCCCCTGCTCTGGATAGCGAATTTGAAGAGAAATTAACTGCTGTGGTAAAAGAAGTAACGCAGTTATTGGATAAGCTGAAAGTGGGACTGGCGGCCGAGGTGGTACACAATGAATTCTGGCATTGGTTCTGCGACGAGTGCATTGAGCATGGCAAGCAAGGCAAAATATCATTGGAGAAACTGGAGATGGGATTGGAAGTTTTCTTGAAACTGCTGCATCCGTTTATGCCTTTCGTGACTGAGGCAGTGTGGAGTGCGCTGGGTAAGGAAAAACTGTTGATAGTAAGTGAGTGGCCGGGGAGAAAGATGTAAGAATAGAGATGTAAGAAGTGCTACCGGCCTTTTACATCTCCTATCATTCCGTTACCATCTTTATCATTTAGACTTAGAAGAACAGCACAGCGGTCGTCATCTCGACCGGAGTGGAGAGATCCCTTGGCATGCCGTGGTTTGAAAAAAGACAAGAATACACAAGTGATTCCTCGGCTACGCTCGGAATGACAAAGAAAGAAACAAGAGCCCTCGACTTGGGGCTTGATTTTGTGCTAAATTGAACTCTAATATGCCCGTTCTTCGCCTCTCTGCAAGACTTAATTTTCTTAAACATAAATTGAGTAAAATCCTCCGCCCCTGGAAATGGAAAAAAATCCGTCCTACACCCTACAAGCTAGCCTTGCTTGGCCTAGGGTTATTAGTTATGTTGGGATTGGGGATTTATTTCATTATGCAGTCGCGACTGGCTGAGGCGGCTTGGTGGAATGACCATTGGACATACAGACAACGGATTCCCATCACTAACTCTGGCAGCGCCCAGACTGATTTCCAGATTAGTTTCACCCTTGATACCGCGGCTTTGATTACCGCTGGCAAAATGCAGCGAGACTGTAATGACATTCGCATTGTCACCGTTGACAGCAAAACCCTGCCCTATTGGGTCGAAGAGAACAACCCCGGCTGTAACAACGCCGCTACCCGTATCTGGGTTAAGGTTCCTTCTATCCCCACCTCTCCTCTGGATGTTTACCTCTACTATGGCAATCCGTCTGCTCCCAAAGGGTCAAATGGAAATGATGTTTTTCCTTTTTTTGACGACTTTAATAATCCGAGTGCGGATGAGGATAATAACCTCGTTTTGGATAATACAAAATGGACGGCCACAGGCGGTCACTCATTGGCCTCAGGGACGCTGACCATTACCACCGGAACTGTCTATGCCCAGCGGCCAATCCTGCCCACAGCCCAAGGATATATGTACGAACACCGTACCCGTTGGCTAAATGCTACCGGAGCATACTCGGGACTGATGATTGCTGACGTCCCGGCTACTGCTGGCAGTAATAGCAACTCTAACCGACTAGTTTATCTAATGACCAATAACACTGCCGCAAGCTATGAGGTAATTGCTTACGCAGCAGACGGTTCGGCCGCTTCTTACAATCTTGTCAATGGAACCGCACAATATACAGCTACTGTCAATAATTATCATGTCAGCGGGTTTGTGGTGGATACGGCTAATATAAGATACTTCAATAACCGAACCCAGACCAATGCCTACTCTGGCACGTGGACGCAGGCGCCGTATCTGTGGCTGGGGTACTTCAGTGGCATCACCGGCGGAGTGGTTGACGTCAAGGACATGCAGACTGACTGGGTGCTGGTGCGTAAGTTCTCTAGCACTCCGCCCACAGTTGGGGGCTTGGCAACTGAGGAAGTCGGTCCGGGGCCAGTGCTGTGGCTCAAATTCGATGAAGGCGGTGGAGTGGTTGCCTCCAGTTCCTCTGGTGGCGATCGAAAAGGCTATATTACCCAAACCACTAATGGGTTTACCGTCGAGGGGACTTACGCTACAGGGACAAATCCCCGTTCCGTCGCCATTGGCGATCTCAACGGGGATGGCAAGGCAGACTTGGCTGTGACGAACGAAACTCCTGCTTCTATTTCAGTTTTCATTAACAACGGCAACGGTACCTTTGCCACTAAAGTCGACTACACAACAGGGACAGACCCTCGTTCCGTTGCCATTGGTGATCTCAATGGCGATGGCAAGGCAGATTTGGCCGTGACCAATTATGGCTCCACCACCGTCTCTGCCTTCATTAACAACGGCAATGGGACGTTTGCTGCCAAGGTAGATTACGCGACAGGGACAAATCCCCGTTCCGTTGCCATTGGTGATCTCAATGGCGATGGCAAGGCAGATTTGGCCGTGA
>CAYXHB010000049.1:0-5692 GCA_964464795.1 uncultured Gammaproteobacteria bacterium | reverse complement strand
CAGGTAAAAGATATTGGTTAGAAGATTTGAAAGATTGAGCTGGAGAATTGGAGTCTAGAAAATAGTTAAGATATTGGAAGAGATTGAGATTTTGGGCTTGGGCGGCGGCGCGGGCGGCGGCTAAGGATACTGCCAGGATGGCGTTGGCGCCGAGGGAGGACTTGGTAGGGGTGGCGTCCAAATCTATCATCATGCGGTCAAGCTGGCCTTGGTCCTCGACTGCCTGGTTGGTTAAAAGAGGGGCGATTTTTTGGTTGACGTTGGCAACGGCTGTGAGAACGCTCTTGCCTAGAAACACCGACTTGTCGTTATCACGTAACTCCAGCGCCTCATGCACGCCGGTTGAGGCACCGGAAGGGACAGCAGCTCGGCCTGAGATGCCATTTTCTAAAATCACATCAGCTTCGACCGTGGGAAAGCCACGGGAGTCGATAATTTGGCGGGCGTGGATAGAGGTAATTTTCATATTAGCTAGATTTACGTTTGCGGAGGCGGTGTTTGTTTTTGGAAATATTGACTTCGTTGCGGGCGATATCCTGACGGATGGAGTCCAGTCTGTCATGGGTCACGATTATGCCGGTGACTCCCCATTTGATGAATTTCTGGGTGAGTTCAGGGTCATAAGCCACTGTATCACCCACGATATAACAGTCAAGCCGGAGTTTGTGGTTAGCTTGGGTGATGAGGTGTTCGAAAATCTCAAGAATATGAGGGTCTTGAGGATTGGGAACTTGGTTAGCATAGAAAGCCTGGATGAGTTGGTCAACGTCAATAATAACTCCGTCCAAGCCGTCTGCGTGGAACTGTGATAAGTGCCAGACGGTAGCTGGGGAGTGCAGTTGGAGGTAGAACTTGAAACTGGCGGAGCGTTTGAGTCCGTAGTAGTAAAGTTGTTTCTTGGCAATTCGGAATTGCTCAAGAGTAGTTAGAGGAGGGAGAGCTAGATGCAGGTTGCTGGCTTGTTTGCGAGCAGCACGGATCGCATATAACTCAGCGTCAATGTAGTCAGTCGATTGGACGCTAGGAGCAACGATAAATTGGTTGGGTGATTGGAGGAGGGATTGGGCCACCAGTAACTCGGCTAGACGAGCTGATGTGTGTGATAAGTTAGCCGACTGGAGTTGGGAGTAGTTAAGTCCCATGAGAGTCTGCCAAACTGAGGATAGTGGTGCGAAAGTCCCATCTGAATGCGGGTCGGAAATGAGATTGGTAGCCTGGAGGAAAGTTTGGGTTTTGGTCTTGGGAAGAGCGTCTGTTGGACGCGTCTGGTGATGCTCTGGTAAAGACAAACTGCCTAGGTGAGCGTCGAGAACCACGGTCTGGCCTTTGACAAGGGAAGAGAAGGAGTTGAAATCTGGAATAGATAGCAAGGGAATGTGGTGATGACGAGCGAAGATAGCCAGAGCACTGGTGTAGGAATCTTGGGCTGTGATTAGACCTCGGGGATGGAAGTGGATTTGGTCTGGGGAAATCGTGGGTGCGGCGATAATGTAACCTGCGAGCGAATCGTCAATGACGCCGTTGGAAAGGTAGTGCAGCGGGGCGCTGACTAATCCTGGGCTATGCGCGGTTCCGCGGGCTATGGGTGAATTAAATTTTTTTTTATCATAGAGTTGTTCTAATTCCAGAATATCATGATAACGAGCTTGTTCTAAACTCTGGACTGAGGTTTGGTTATCAGAAACCACAAAATGGACAAGGTTAAACTCATGGGCAGCCTTGTCAACATTGCGGGCAAGGGAAGTTAAGTTTTCAATTAAATGCTCATTGAGAAAATCTTCTTGGGGAGCTTGACGAGTAATCAGTTGGGCTCCCTGAACTTGGGAGAAAAATTGTGCTTGGCGGGTTTCGCGGGAAACTGTGGAACCAGTCTCAAGGTTGATGAGGAGGAAATTAGCCTCAGGGATAGCGGTGGGATGCCAATAGCCGCGGTTTATCCATAGATGAGCTTGGCGGCTGCCGGAGGCGCTTTGTTTGTAAATAATAATGCCTGAGTACTGGATGTCAGGTAAAAGCTGCGCCATAACCGCGCAGCCTGGATGGATGTCCCAGAGGCGGTAGAGTGAGTCAAACAGAGTTGATTCGCTGTTGGCCAAGTCGTAAGTAGGGATAGATAAATCGCGTGATTGGTTAAGACTGGTAAGCAAGAGAGATTTATCAAGCTGAGGAGCAAACTGGCTGTAGGCTTGGATGATTTGGTTGGTTCTGTCAGTTGAGAGACTGCCCTGCCCCTGATAGTAGTAGGCAAACTGCGAGCTGATAACAAAACCAGGTAAGGTCGATAGGCGGGCGTGATTAAGACGATTAAGAGCCGGAGCGGCCGAACCAAGCTGCGGAATGTGATCCTGAGTTAGGTCTGATAATGGGAAAACTTGATTACTGTCCATGGGCAGGATAATAGTTATTTAATAGTAGATGAGGAAAGTCAGAGGCGCAAGGCCAATCGCGGCTATGAGCAAGTATTCAAGAGCGACTTTTTTGAGGAAAACAGGGCTGGTGGTGTAATGGTCAAAAATTCCCCAAGCGCTGTAAGCAAACGCGAAAATGAAAAGGAGAATGGCCTGAGTGTTTTGGTTCTTGGCATTGATGATTAGTAAAGGAATTAAAGCACAAATAAAAATCAAGCCGGCGAAAGGGAAACTGGACGCGGGGGATGGTCTTTTCATTGGCTGAGGAAATAGCTAACTAACGTGCAGGTGAAAAGGAAAACCATGTGCGCCCAGTATTTGGCGCTGATGCGGGGGATTTTTTTGATTTTCTTGAGGACGATGATATCGATGGTCAAAATCAGCATCAGAGAGATGATAGCGGTTAGGGCTATCATCTGAGTCGTCCATATAGAACTCGTTTGCTTACCGGCGGCGCGGTCTGATAAACCGCCAGCCACAGTGAAAAGTTCCTCACTATCAACCGGCTCGTGAGGAACTGTCAGCTGGCCCGCGGGGGCACGGGAAGCGAAAAACTGGACGATTAAAACAGTCGGTTCGCCGTCAATCTGTCCTTCACCGATGGCGATGCCGATATCACGGTAGTCCGACTTGAGAATATTGTCTTTATGGCCTTGGGAATCCATCCAGGCGGCCACCAGACGCTCGGAGGTTGAGAAATCGCGGCCTAAATTTTCGCCCGCAAATTGATAGGAATAACCTGTATCAAGGATGAATTTCCAAGGGGCGCGGCGGGAGGGGGAATAATGGTCCCAATAGTTAAATTCGAACATATCTTCAAGCTTGGCTTGGGCTGCTTGGGTAAGTTCGGGACTCTCTTGGAGAGGCGGCAAACCAACCGCTTGTCGCTCCTGGTTGGTAAGATCAACTATCTTGGACGGAGTGATGTCAGTGGTGGTTCCCAAAACCTGATGACTGGCGCGAGTGGTGAAAGTAAAAATTGATTGGGCGAGCAAGACTACGGTCAAGATTAAGGCCAAACTAAGGTTATGGAGCAATGTTGCCTTGTAGTTGTTGGCGCGATTTGGTACAAATAAATTGGCTATCCGTTGAGACATTACTTTTAACTATAACTTACAGATAGTCGTCCATGCTATGTTTGACAAGCTGCTCTTGATTATCATGCTTTTACTGCTGCCGGTGAGCGCGTTGTTAACCCGACACTATCTGGTAAAGAGCGCCCAGCCGACAGTGAGCCTTGAGTCATTGGAAAAAGTAGAGTTGATGCTAGACCAGCTGCAGCAGTCTGTTTCCCAGAGACAACAGCCGGTGACTGGGCCTGAGTTTATAATTAGTTCGGTTTTTTATGCGACCCAGTCGGGAGTATTAAGCGTGGCGGGGGTAGCACCAAAAGGAACCTTAAGCGTGAGAGTATCGACACTGGAGAAAGAAAAAAAATCGGCCGAAAGCAATGCCAGCGAAAGCGCGGTACTGGGAGAAGCGGTGGTAGAAAAAGCAATCATGACTAGTACCGAGGGTGTGTTTGAGTATGAGTATGACGTGGATGATGAGGACTTGGATTTGGTTGAATTGAGGCTGGAGCAAGGACAGGCGAGCAAGACGATTGTGTATTATTTTGAGAGAGGGACGTTTGAGCAGATATAGAGGCGAAAATTATTAATCATGAGTTGATAAGTGTAAGGAGGACTTGGCTAACGATCCCGACAAGGATGGCGGAAATGTTGAGAATAAGAGCTTTTTTGCCAGACTTAAATTTAACTGCCCCCATGATTCCAAATATTCCGTAGATGATTGCTGCCAGTGAGAACCCCCAGCCAAAAATAAATAGGGAAACGATTCCGAGTATGAGCGCATTGCGGCCAGTTTTGGTGGGGTCTGCGAACTTGGAGAGCCAATGGGTGTTTGGTGGAGGAGAAACAGCGGAGTTAGGATTGAATGGTGGGTCGGAGGACGGAACTAAAACTGTTGTACTCTGAGCTGGCGGAGCATCCGGCATTGTTGGTTCAAGTACAGGTAGAGATGTGGGGGACGGAGGAGAATTCGGAGTTCCGGTTCCTGTAGGATCACCAGTTTGATTATCCATTGACTTCATTTTATACAGCTTAGTGGACCGTTTCAATCGATAAAGAACCAAGTAACATTTCTAATACGTTGGCGTGATGGTGTAAATAATCTGACCTGAGTATGTATCAGTGGGCTGGAGGACGTTGGCCTCAAGCGCGTAGGTGACGTGGACGGTGGTGCCGGAGTCTGGACCTGAGGAAGACATTACCGGATAGGGGCTGGTGCTGACGGGACCAAATAGTTGGAACCCACTACTCCACCCCGAGACTCTGGTATCGGTGGTGTTGGCGCCCAGCCAACCGGTGTTGACGTTGGCTACGGTGCCGGTGGGACTGGTCCAGGCAATAGGAGTTGACCAAGTAGCCCCGTCGGCAGAGAAAGGGTCAATGAAGTTGGATGGGTCTAGACCCTGGATGGTAGCGGTACTGAGTAAATTCATGGTGACGGTGTAACCGCTGGCGGCATTGGTGGAGACGTGCAATTCCTGAGCCATGTACTTAGGCGTGCCGACGGTAATCGACCCAAAAGGCAAGGTAGAGGCCGTGGAGGCGACATTGGTGGTGATGCCGTTGAATACATTGTTGGCTCCGACAGCGGAAATGGTGAAGCTCAAAGACGGGTCTTCCCAGGTGTTAAAGGTAGCGTCAGATTGGAATGTCCCGGCCTGAGAACTGCCCCAATATGCGGTATCTGGAGCCTGGGAGAATGAAGATAAACCAGTAAGGAGCGCGCGGGTAGGACCGTCAATTTTGAGGCTTAGGTTGCCACTGCGATAGTCAATTTCAAAGTAATATGTCTGGTTGGCACTGATAGCTCCAGTGGCGTCGTAGGTGGTACTGCTTGGGGCACCGTCGCGGACGGTACGTAGAGTAATAGTATTGGGATTACTCCAGTAGAGTTGGATGGTGTCATCCTCTGAGTGGTACCACTCACCTATGAAAACATTGGCTCCTGAGTCTTCTTGGAAAGCCATTTGCGCCGCAGCGCTATGGCGAGGGGTGTAACGGAATTTGATGTTACCTGACGAGGTTCCCAAGCCGTTTAAAGACTGGACCGCTGTGTCGCGGCCGTCCACACGTAAACCTGTTGTTTGCATAGAGTTACCTTGTGAAGCTGGGACAACTGTGAGGGACACATTTGCTAAAGTGAAAAACCACAAGTCATCAAGATAAAAAGTTTGATTCGAGGTACTCAGCCACTGGGGGGAAATAGAAGTGCCA
>CAYXHB010000048.1:0-5724 GCA_964464795.1 uncultured Gammaproteobacteria bacterium | reverse complement strand
GTAGCGTGGAGGGGATGGCTCCGGCTGGGTGGACTCCGCTTGGGCAGGGGTTGGCCATGGCTGGGGAGATGCTTGCTGATCGGGTGGGAGAAGGTAATTTTGTGATTTTATTATCCGATGGCGTGGAGACATGCGGTGGTAATCCGGTTGAGGAAGCCAGGAAGTTGAAAGAAAGCGGGATTGAGGTGACGACTAATGTGGTAGGGTTGGCGGTGAGTGACGAGGAGAAACAGCAGCTGATGATGATTGCTAAAGCTGGTGGAGGAGATTTTTTTCCAGCTGATAATCCGCAGGATTTGGAGAGAGCCTTGGTGTTGTCATCTGAAGTCATCAGACTGTGGGAGCAGATTAATAAATGTATTGTGGATAATTTGACTCGTTATAGTTCATGTGTGGGGACGCAGTATTTGAAGTCAGTCAACGCGGTTAAGAATGAACGGTTGCAGTTGCAGAGTCAAGTGGCGCCTAACACCGGAGGCGTCGGAGTGATAGATACGGGGATTTATTTGGAGACAGAAGAACGGATGTGGTCGACTTACCAGAAACTCAAGGATGATAACTGGGCTGTGTACCAGCAGGACTTGAATCAATTAACCATTGGCGATTAGAGATTTGATGTTAGAATTCTGTTGATGGCGATTTATACTCGAGGTGGCGATCAGGGGATGACTAGTTTGCGCGGCGGGGAGCGGGTGTCTAAAGGGTCGCTGCAAGTAGCTGTGTTGGGAGAGTTGGATGAGTTGAATTGCAGCTTGGGATTTGGAGTAGGGATTGTGGAGAGCTTGGGACGCGTGTATCAAGAGCAGGGTGATGAAGGGCGGGCTGAGGAGCTTGAGAAGGTTATTGCCCAAATTCGGGAGGTGCAGGGTGAGTTATTAGAACTAGGAGCAGCTGTGGCGAGGGTGAAGTTGCAGCCGAGCCGGCATCATGCTTCTGGAAGCATAGAGCATCTGGAGCAAAAAACCAAAGACGCAGTGCCTGATACACAAGTGCCGGAGGCTAATAAATGGGTGGCGCGGTCGGGGAGGTTTGAAACTTGGATTGACGACTATGAGAAGAGCTTGCCGGAGTTGAGGAATTTTATTTTGCCTGGAGGCGGGGTTGGAGGAGGCGCGTTGCATGTGTGCCGGGCGGTGTTGCGCAGGGTCGAGCGGACGACGGTAAGGTTGGTGCAGTCCTCAGGCGGAGGCGGGCGGCAAATTGCGCCTGAGTTTGCTTTGGGATGGTTGCCTTATTTGAACAGACTGGGAGATTGGTTGTTTGTATGCGCGAGAATGGTGGCTTGGATTAGCCAAGAGCCGGAGGGAGTGTGGGAAGGGGAGAAGCAAAAGCAAGTATAGATTATTTTCCGGATGGTTTTGCGTGATAACATAAGAGGTGTATGGCTGAATATAATCCGAGTGAGGAAACAGAGAGGCAATTGCCACGAGACGAAGAAATTAATTCTGATTCGGTTGAGTCGGAAGGGATTGGGTATATTGAGGAGACTGAGCAGCGTGGTGAGGATAATCCTTCTGCGGTTGGAGATGATATGCAAGTTGCAGATCCAACCGATGACACGGGGTTAGTGCAGAGTGATTATGCTAGTTTCCAACTCCCCACTGACGCGGTGGTGCTGCCAGTGACTCAGGCTAATTTTCATGATGGCTTGGAACAAAAAGTCGAGAGTAGCGCTCGCTGGATGGCGACTTGGTGTGTGTATATGATTAAGAAATATGGAGGGCGGACTTTTTTTAAAGGATAGAGACTGGTTGATTAGTTTTCGCGTTATTTGCGTGTACAATATAGGAGTATGGATGCTTTGTCAGGAGCCTTGTTGGCATTAATTATAGTAGTAGTGGGAATTTTGTTGTTAGTGGGATTGTTGATGGGCGGATTGTTTGGATATATCTGGTGGCAGAGGTGGAAAGATAGAGAAGCCCGCTCACTTAAGACAGTGTTATTGCAAGTGAGAGTGCCTAAGGATAATGAGGTGAAGGTGGACGCGATGGAGCAGATTCTCTCGTCTTTGAATGTGCTTAAGAGTACTAAGGGGATTTTTTCTACTCAGCCGCCGGAGCATTTGAGTTTGGAAATAGTGGCTCGGCATGGGGATATTACTTATTACTTGAGTGTGCCGGAGAATTTGCAGGATTTGATTGAGAAGCAAATCCATAGTGCTTATACTGGAGCTGATGTGCGGGCGGTGGAGGAATACAATATTTTTAGCGAAGAAGGCGAAGTGGCTTGGGCTCAAGTGGGGTTGGCTGAGATGGCGTATAAACCCTTGAGGACTTATAAAGAACTACCGGTTGATTCAATGAGTTCGGTAACTAGTGCTCTGGCTAAAATGGGTGAGCATGAGGCGGCGGTGATCCAGATTCTACTGTCTGGGATTAGCGGGGATTGGAAAAAAGCTGGGAAGAGTTTCATTTCTGATACAAAAAAGAAAGAATCAGACCCGCAAAAAGCCAGTTACAAAGTTGATAGTAGGTTACTGGAAGCGGTTGATAACAAGGTGTCCCGCCCGGGATTTGGAGTGACGATGCGAGTGGTGGTGGTTTCGCATACCCAGGAGGCGGCCAAGCAGCACTTGGCTAATATTAAGGGTACACTGGAACAATTTAATTCCGGGCATAACAGATTGGCTGAGGAGAAAGTTTGGATACCCAAATCATTTATGGATGATTTTATTTACCGCTATCCGCGGATGCTGCACCTGACCGGCAAACAGTCAGTGTTAACTGTAGACGAGATAGCCAGTTTGTATCATTTCCCTAATAAGACGGTAGAAACACCCAATATTAATTGGCTGACTTCTAAGACAGCGCCGGCTTCGCCGTTGATACCTGTAGACGGATTATATCTTGGTAAAAGTGTGTTTAGAGGAGTGGAGAGACCGATTACGATTCGGGATAAGGATAGGCAGCGGCATATGTATATTATCGGGAAGACAGGTATGGGTAAGACTGAGTTCATGAAGACGATGATTATGCAGGATATCCGCAATGGTAAGGGCGTGGCCGTGGTTGACCCACATGATTTGGCAGAACAAATTCTTGATTATATTCCGCCGGAGCGAGCTGAAGATGTGATTTTCTTTGACCCGGCTGATATGGAGCGGCCGATGGGAATGAATATTATGGACGCCAAGACTGAGGATGAGCGGCATTTCGTGACCAGTGTGGTGATTAATTTGATGTATAAGCTGTATGACCCGCATAAGACTGGAATTGTGGGGCCGAGGTTTGAGCATGCAATTCGCAACTCAATGTTGACGGTAATGGAAGCGGTGCCGGGTGGGACTTTTATGGAAATTGTGCGGTTGCAGACTGATATGCGCTACGTGCAGGAGTTGCTGCCTAAGGTCAAAGATCCGGTGGTAAGACGATATTGGACAGACCAGATTGCTCAGACGGCTGACTTCCATAAGTCCGAAGTCCTTGATTATATTGTGAGTAAATTCGGACCGTTTGTGACTAACAAAATGATGCGCAACATTATTTGCCAGAGTACGAGTACGTTTGATTTTAGGAAAATCATGGATGAGAAAAAGATTCTGATTGTGAGGCTGAATAAAGGTGCATTGGGAGAAATGAATGCTAATTTTTTGGGATTATTGTTAGTCCCTAAGCTACTTATGGCGGCGCTAAGCCGAGCTGATGTGCCTGAAGATAAACGACCGGATTTTCATCTGTATGTGGATGAATTTCAGAATTTTGCGACTCCTGATTTCGTGACTATTCTGGCTGAGGCGAGGAAATATCATTTGAACTTGACAGTGGCTAATCAGTTTACTGGGCAGATGGATCAGGAGATTAAAAGTGCTATTTTTGGAAACGTCGGTACTAAGGTAATGTTTAGGGTGGGGATTGAAGATGCGCCATTCTTAGCTCAGGAATTCAGAGGCGTGTTTAGTGAAGAGGATTTGATTAATGTGGATAAGTTCCATGCTTATGTAAGCACAATGGTAAATAATGCTCCGGTGCCGCCGTTTAGTATGGATACGACTAAAGACTTGGAACAGGATGCATTAGAGCGTAATTCTGAGGTGGGGGCGATGATTGCTGAGCTGTCAAAGCTGAAGTTTGGCCGTGATAGGGAGGAAGTGGAGATGGAGATAAATAGGCGGAGTCATTTGTAGATTTGAATTACAAATTATTGTTCTTTGATGAGGAAGAGAAGGTCGTCTGATTTTTCTTTGATGGTTTTGATGGAATCGGTTATTCCTTGGTTGTAATAATGAGGGCCGATTTTCTCATTTAGAAAATCAAGTAATAAGTCTGCTTGCAAGTTACTTAAATCAAATTCAAGTTCTTGTTGAAAATATTCATTAAGAGTTTTTTTGAAATCATCAGTTTGTTCTTTGGTGAATTGAAATGGCGATTTGCGTGTTGAGGACATAAGATGTAACTAATTATACCTCTTAACATAAGATTTGATTGAAGTCAGATGTCGATAGTCCGAGTAAGAGTGTTAAAATAGGTAGATATTGCCCCCATAGCTCAGTGGTTAGAGCGCTGATCTTATAAGTCAGATGTCGATGGTTCGAACCCATCTGGGGGCACACTGGATTAAGAATTATTACAGTTCGCGGAGTTTATGGGAGGCTGAGGAGAGTTTGTCTTTGATGAAGTTGAGATATTTCTCGGTTGTGGACAGGCGTTTGTGACCAGCTAAAGTAGAAATGTAGACTAACGAAGCTCCATTGGCTAGGTGAGTGGCAATCCAGGTGTGGCGAAGGTCGTTGACTTTGGCGTCTTTGATACCGGCTAGGCGGAAATAGCGGTTAATTGAGGTACGGATGTTGCGTACGAGAAGCGGACGGTTGTTTTTGGTGACGAACAGATAGCTGTCAGGTTTGCCTTCGGGGCGGAGTTGGAGCCAGTTTTGGATGGCTTGCTGGGCGGCTGAGTTGAGAGGAACAGTGCGGCCTGGTTGGGATTCATAGGGCGGGACTTGGAGTTGGTCTTTTTGGACATGACCAAGTCTGAGGAGGGCGAGTTCACCGATTCTGATGCCAGTTTGCAGAAGAATTTCGATAATGGCCGCGGTGCGGATATCGGCTCGGGCGGCGTCACGTAAGGCGCGGTATTCAAGTTGAGTTAAGATGCGAGGCGCTTTGGTGTCGTACTTGGGGTGTTTGACGTTTTCGGCCGGATTTAAGGCCAGGTTGGTTTGGGATTTGAGATAGCGGAAGAAAGTCTTGATGGAATTTATTTTGCGGGAAATACTTTTGGCAGTGTAGCCGGTGTTGGTAAGGAAATCTTTGAAGGCATTGAGATGGTCTGGCTCGACTTGGTCAGCCTGGCTGACTTGATGTTGTTCGAGTACAAATTCAATTAGTTGGTCTATATCCTTGCCGTAAGCAAGCACGGTTGAAGTAGAGCGGTTGAGGCTCTGGAGATGTTTGACGAATTCTTGGTGAGCTTTTTTGAGCTCAAGCAAGCTTTGGTCGGCAGATGAGGAGTTCTTAGTGTCCATTAAATTATGTTTAAGATATTGAATTTGGGTCAGGAGCAAGTGGTAATTATATAGAGTCTTATAATATTTTGCAAGGCTTAATTGCCCAATTAGATTTTTGAGAAAGAATTGTTTGTTTCGTCGACTAGTTTGAGCCTAATTTGATAATTCGAGAATTGGATTATATGTTTATATAGTATATTTAGTTCATATTCAAGATGCATCAGAAAAATTGACTTGCGGGATTGTTGGGAGTGTGTAATCATGAGGTTGAGTTGGATC
>CAYXHB010000047.1:0-6101 GCA_964464795.1 uncultured Gammaproteobacteria bacterium | reverse complement strand
TTCCTACAGAAGATGAAGAAGTGGATGAGCCGGAGAGGTTTTGTTTCTCTTCGGAAGAGATCCCTGTATACATCCTGCTCAAAGATGATTATGAAGAGAACTGGAATACAGGGGGGCCAGATCTGGATGTCTTGTATGAATTCCAGTTCACCAGCCTTGAGACTGGGGAGGTGACGGTTTTCCAACCAGGACTGGTGGAAACGGCTGAAGGTATGGCGGTGATACCTCTTTACCTTCGTCCTGGGTACTATAATGTACATTTCAACCAAGTGGTTGAGTCGAGGTTCTGGTTCCCGCCATTTGTTCAGATTACCAACTATCTGAATTATAAGTGGGAGACTGAATACCTTGATGGTCTTGAGAAAGATGCGTTCACCCTAAGAGTTCCGTGCGATGGTGAACAGTTGATCTTTCTGTACTTTGGAAATCCAACGGTGTTTGTCCCATTGGTTTCCGGAGGACTGGAGTGATCAGAGGGAGAGGCTTGCCTCTCCCCTACTCTTCTTTTTGGAAACATACCCGGATTTTTTTCTTTTAGGATATTTTTAGCCTAGTTCATTTTGGCGATGTCGTATAAAATATCTTGATGAAGGGACGTATCGCTTGGATGTTGAGGAATAGTAAAAAAGTTTTTGTTTACCTGATTGCTATTGATGTTTTGGTAGTGTCACTGCATTTGTTGTTTGGTAGGTGGTGGTCTTTTTTGCATTTGGACGTTGAGGGGAATTTGCCGACTGTTTATCAGTCATTTAAGCTAATTGGGTTTGGATTGGTATTTTTGGCTGTGAGTTTGGGTCGCCGACTGAACTTCGAAACCAAAGCCTTTACTATTCCCTTGGCGGTGTTTCTGGTAGCGTTGGGGTTGGATGAATTGCTACAAGTTCATGAAAATATTTATCGGTTTTTTGAGCTGTTTGATTGGTTGAGCCCTAGTCGGGTTGTGCCTATTACTCTTGACTTGGGCTATCGGTCTTCGTTGTGGGTGGTTTACTATTTGCCGGTTATTCTGTTGTTTGTTTTTTGGTGCGGGTATTTTTTTCGGCATTTTCAATCTAAATTTAAGAACAATTTGGGGGTAGTGGGAATCATTGGTCTATCTTTGTTTGTAATTTTGGCTACTGAAATCTTAAGTTCGACCGGCACCCATAGCGAGAGAGATTATTTTTGGCTGATTACTACGGAAGAAACCGCTGAGATGATTTTTGGTTCAGCTTTGGTTTTGATTGGGAGTAAGATGGTGGAGAGGAATATTAGATGGTAGGAGTTAAACTGATTGGTTGTGTTACTATAATTTAATTGAACATAAAAATGTCTTTTGTACTGAAAATATTCACACTCTTAGTCGCGGGAGCGCTTTTGTTAGATACATTTATTTACCCGCATGTGTTTAAGAATTATTTCCTAGTGGATTCACCTTTACTGTTGATTATTTATTTAGTAGTAGCTTTAGTTTTTTGTACAAAAATAAAATTTTTGCCTCAAAAAATTATAAGAGTAAACCAAAGGTATGTTTTTCCGATTCTAGTGGTGGCTTTACTAGTGCTATTTGCGGTCGAGACAAGAAATTATCCGAATTATGTTTATGGGTTGTTGCATTTGGATCTGACTTTTTTTGCCTACCTGACAGTTCTGAGTGGGGCTTTAGCGTATATTTTTAATGGAGGCTATGCCCAGAAAGGATGGGTTTTTTATATCCTGCCTCCTCTATCGTTAGTTCTTGTTTATTGTTTGGTAAGTGTGAGTCCGGATTTGTTTATCAAGTTGGTACAGGAGGATGGCGTCCTTGAGTACGGTCAGTTTGTTCTCTATGTCTTGTCGGCAGTTTACGCGTTTGGAATTTTTCGTCATTTTAGACGTAAGCCGGAAAAGTTGTTTTCGACGGTTTTTTTCTTACTAGCAATAGGATTGGTGTTTGTTGCTTTTGAGGAGATTTCTTGGGGGCAAAGACTGTTTGGAGTAGAAACTCCAGAGGTAATAAAGGAAGTTAACCATCAGAATGAGTTAACTGTTCATAACTTGGAAATTTTTCAGCATTCATATTTACATCTTTCTTATATGGCGGTTGGGTTGTATGGAGCTTTAGCTCGGTTTGTTTTTACAAGAATTCCTGGTGTTAGCAAGAAATATCTGATTTTTGCTCCTTACACAGTTTTGTTCTTTTGTTTTTTCTCGACTTTTAGTTTTTATTTTTTGTTTGACTATGTTTTGCTGCCTAATGAGATAACTGTGGGAGCTGTGCCGCTTGCAAGTTGGCAAGAAGTATTTGAGTCTTATTTAGCTCTGGGTTTCTTGGGTTATACGAGGATAAATTATAAGAAGTTAGTCTCGTGATTTTTATTTGCCCCAGCGCCAGCGGGGTGGTTGGCCTTTGAGGTAACAAATAAGCAGAAGGATAAGTGTAGGAGGAATGAGTTCAAATATGTAACGGAAGGTAGCTGATTGCCAGGTGTCGAACATGAGGCTCATGGCGTTGGCACGATAGGTGATATACATGACGTAGATCAGAGTGACTAGCCAGCCCTGCCAAGTGGCAGGATACCAACCCCAGCCGTAGAGCTTGGCTCGGAACCAGAGTTTGGATGAGTTGTTTGTCATAGGTTGTGTATTTTTTTCATGTCGAGGAAAGATTGGCTGATGATTTGGGTGAGAATGTCGATATCTACATCTGAGAGTTTGTTGATATATAGACAGCCGACACTAGTTTTGTGTTTGCCTAGTCGGGACAAAAGATGCTGGTAGTTGTCGAACCCAGGCATGACGTAGATAGTTAAGGATTGTTTGCGAGGCGAAAATCCAGTCAGCGGCCAGTCGCCTTCTTGGGAGCTGCGGGTAGATTTATAATGATACGAGCCAAAGCCGATGATGCTGGTACCCCACATTTGAGGATTGAGGCGGGTGATTTGTTTGAATAGCGAAAGTAATGTGAAACTGTCAGCCTGACGGGTGGGATTGGAAACTGATTGCAAGAATTCTTCGACGCTGGAGTGGGTAGGAAGAGTCTTAAGTGTACTCATGAGATGATGATAGCAGATGGGGACTTATTGTTTGTAGTAGGCGGATAGTCGGCGGTAGCTGGGTGATTGTTTGGCCCAGAGAGTGACGCCTAGCCCGATTATTCCCGCGAGGATAAAGACTAAGGCGATGCCTCTGCCCTGCCCGGTGCCGAACCAATTGCCAATTAAATTGACTCCGGCTCCTGTGGTCATGAAGGGAATAAATATTAGTTGAGCGATGGGGCCGATTAAAAATGAGGTGAGCGGTGAGGCAGCTTGTTCGATACTCTGGGCGAACCCGAATACTCTACCCTGGCGTTTGTGAGGAACGACTTTTTGAATAATTGTTTGTTCCGTGGCTTCGATAAATGGCATTAAGAACAACCAAAGTAGGATACCTAGTGATAGTAAAAATATCGAAGGCTGGATTGGGAAGAAGATACAGCTGGCCCAGATAATGATGTTGGCGTTGAAGAGTGTACGGAGCGGGTTGGTGCCTAAACCTTTTTTGGCTATGTAGAGTCCGCCGAATATGAAGCTGAAGCTTAAAGCCCCCCAGAGGACGCCCCAAACTTGGACTGAGACAAGTGAAAGTCCGTATGCGTCCATGAGAGCCATGAAGACACCGCCCAGGAAATTGTTAAAGGTTGCATAAAAGATTAACGCGAACAGCCCGGGTATGGAGCGGATGGTGCGAATGGTGCCCTTGATATCAAGTTTGCCAGTGGCTGGGTCATGTTGGGTGTGGATAATTGAGTCTTCAGGAATGGAGATAAAACTTAAGTGAATAATTGAGATGATTGAAAAGACAATTGCCGCGACTAGAACCCAAAACATGCCCGCAAACCCCAGAGTCAGGCCACTGGCGACTGAGGTGATGGCAAATGAAATTCCGCCGACTGTGCCGAACAATCCGTTGGCCCGGTCACGTCTGTCTTCGGGCACCAAAACTGTGACCAGAGTGGGAATGGCGATATTGAACACGGCCCCGGCCATGACTCCGAATAAGAGAACTGTGACAAAAATCCAGAGGATTGGGTTGGTGATGTGGGTGAATGAAGAGGCTGGTGTGAATTGATAGATAAGGAATCCAAGGATAAAAAGACTTAGGGTTATGAAGCTGGAGATAAGCAGGATGTGCTTTTTTTTGTAATGGTCGACAAGTGCTCCCAGCCAGAAGGCACAGACAGCTGAGGTAACGAGGAAAATTCCTCCGATAATGCCGGTGGCGATAACTGAGTTGGTTTCTAAATATACCCAGTAGGTCAGGGCAAACCAAACAAAGTTATTCTTGGTGCCGGTGATTAAAGTGTTAAGTAGAAGTTGGTAAAAAGTGCGCATTGAAAAATTATATCAGGAGAAACTCCAAAGGTGTTTAACAAGAAAGCTTGGAATTGGTGATATAGTGTATCTATGCATAGATATTGGTGGTTGGGAGTGGTAGTTGTTTTGGCGTTGGCGGGATTTTTTTACAGTCGGCAATCGGCGGTTAATCCTGAGGTTAGTGTTATGCCCACTCCGGCGGAAGATAATTTGGCAACGAATGAACTGGGTAATGAGATGATTTGGTTGCAGGAACCTCTCGATGGAGAGACGGTGAGTTCACCCCTAGTGGTGCGTGGACAAGCACGCGGCGGGTGGTTCTTTGAGGCTAATTTCCCGGTCATTTTGACGGATTGGGACGGGCTGATTATTGCAGAGGGGTTTGCAACTGCTGAGGGTGAGTGGATGACAGAGGAATTTGTACCGTTTAGTGCTGAGATAACTTTTGTGCGTCCTGAGTATGGAGATAGAGGAAGCTTGATATTGCAGAAAGCTAACCCGTCGGGATTAAGTGAGCATGACGATGCTCTGGAGATAGTGGTGAGATTCGAGGAATTATGATGTTATGGGTTTGATTTTCGAGAAATTTAGGAGTATATTTATAAAATTCGATTTCAAAACTGACTTGAGCAGTGACGTTTGAGGTTGGGGTTGAGGTCGAAATGCACTTTTGAGTTTCAGTCAAGGAGAGGAAGATGAAAGCTAGAGATGCCTTGAGTAAGGTTCGTAGGTTCATTGTTGGGCCCCCTACTCCAGAGTTTTTCATGCACACTCCCCCACTGGTTGCGGGAGGCCAGATGCTTAGGCGAGTTCCGGGTGAAGAAATCGCCCAAAAAAATCATGAGGCTTTTAGCAATGGAGAGGCGAGCCAGTTACATACTGGCGAGGATTCGCAGCTCCATAGCTAGTTCTTTCTCACAACTGAATATAAGCTCTCTGACAGATACGAAAATGGTATCTGGAGGAGAGCTCTTTTTTTTTGTGGAAGATGGTATATCATTAAGATAATTCGATTCTCGGTGCGGAATGCCTGCATTAAAGGATGAGAAGGTACCTTGGCAGTTGGTTAGCGAAAGGAGATTAATCGTGTTACGCAGATTAAAGAGAGTTTGGGGTAAGGACTCCGAACCTCTTGAATCGCATGAGGAACTCCCTCAACTGGGGAAAGGCGATATTGACCACCTTAACACGGTAAGGTGGGTTCGAGATTCCGGACATGTTGTGGACTACAATAGTCATCCAGGTGGTTCTGTGAATGAGCAAGACAGTTCCGGGAATTGCAATGACTCTCTGTATGGGAGTTGGGATGGAGGTTGAGGACAAGGAGATTTGAATGCGAATGGACGTATTAGTTCACAGTTTGGCACACGAGTTCCCAGATCGGTTGTCGGCGAGGAGCTTTCTGATGAAAAATGGTCTGGAGAATTTACCTTCCGACCTACGTGACCCAGTGAAAAATTGGGAAGAGATTTTTCAAGTAGCCAACAAAACTGGTCAACTGGAAAAGTTGACTACCGCGGCGACAGCGCATATCAACCGCTAACACAACTGAATACCAAAGCCCGAACCACGGGATACAAACTGTGGGGAGGGCTTTTTTTTATTGTTTTGTGTAATTGGTATGGATTTATTGGATAGATGCGCAGGTTAGTCACTGTCAAATATTATAGGATTGATTTTTGATGAATTTGGGAGTATAGTTGGGGTAATTCAAGTTTATTCTCTACTGTATTACACAGTATGCGGATAAATGCGAAGCTTTAAAAATTCAGTTGTAAAAGGAGA
>CAYXHB010000046.1:3102-6737 GCA_964464795.1 uncultured Gammaproteobacteria bacterium | reverse complement strand
CTGCCACAACTGAGATTTGACACCGGTACTAGCTAACTCGTCTGCCCTCAAAGTGGAGTAGAAATTCAAGGACTTAATCATGGCATCAATTGTTTTATGCGGCCGGTGTTCAAGCGGATGTTCCAACTCTCCAATCCTCCCTTCAATCCGCCAAACTTCATGGACTTTGTTTACAAACTTCCCTGCGTTTACTAACCCCAATCTGATTTCACGAAAACTTCCCGGGTCACCATGTTTGAGTAATCTCCCAATAAACAAGTCCGACCGCTTTAATCGGTAACCTGCAAACTCATCACTCTCAATAGCTTTTTTAATTTCCACAGCCAGTTGTTTGGAAACTACTTCGTCCGCGTCCACGAACAAAGCCCACGTAGTATTTACCTTACCCAAAGCAAAATTCCTCTGCGCGCCAAAATCATTATCCAAACTCCTGTTGATGACTTTGGCACCAGACTTCTTGGCAATGTCTACACTTTTATCCGTTGAATTGTCATTAATGACCAGAATATTCTCACACCAAGACAGGGATGCCAGACACTTTGGCAACAATTCTTCTTGGTTCTTAACCAAGACAATGGCTGTTAGGTTATTGGGTGCTTTCTTCACAATGCCTATTTTCTCACATTTCTCACCAGATACCCAAGCCCCCACAAAAATCCGGCCAAGGTCACCCAAAACAAAACTACAACTACCATCAGTATTTTCCATCCGGGGACTTTGGCAAGAGCTTTATGTTTACCTTTTAACCTATGCGATTGAGATACCCACCAACACGCTAGCAGCACGCCTCCCAGGGCCAAAGATGCAGGGTAAACAGCCGTTAGTAACAAAATCATGCCTATGATAAACAACTTCACACCATATCTCATGGCATGGGGCGACTTAGCAAAAGCCAACCCGTCTCCATAAGCATAGTGAAAAAATGTCCACGACACTTTCCATAGGCTTTTCGGCGGCCGCCAATAGACTAAAGCTTGTGGTGCCTCCTGATGTACGAAACTCATCGTTCTTAAGTTATTAGCGAACACCAAATCCTCGGCTGTGTTCAACTCCTCAGGATACCCGCCTGACTTCTCCCAAACTCGCCTAAGCAACGCTAACGACCTGGAAGAGGCTAAATATCCGGGTTTCTCAATTCCAGACTCTAGACTATTCACTGTTAGGTGAGCAGCCACAGTTGCCACATCAGACAGACCTGAATTTTCAATTTTATAATTTCCAGGCACCACTTCAACACTAGAGTTTTTGAAAGGCAGAGTAATTTCCTTTAGCCAATTTTTATCCAATCTGCATCCGGAATCAGTTAGGGCGATTATTTCCTTACTGGCATTTTTAATAGCTAGATTTCTGCCTTGAGAACGATTCGAGTCACCCTCTTTAATTAATAAAACAGGAAATTTACTTTTCTTAATCAAATTCTCTACAACAGTCACAGTGTCATCAGTTGACCCACCGTCAACAATTACCATTTCATCAGGCAACTTTGACTGAGACTGAATTGATTTCCAAAAATCAGAAAACGAACCAGACTCATTTTTTATAGTGACGCAGAGCGAGATGCTTAGCATAAGCGATATTTTCTAAAGTCGTAATTATGGCTAGAGATATGAAAGATGATAAAGCAGAGTAGTGTTTATAATAAAAAATTGCTCGACTTGTTGTAAAAAGTTTATTTCGTTCTTTTTCTTTAATAGTACTCCCATGTTTCGTATGGAGTATTTCTGCATTTCTAATAAGATAACTTTTCCTTCTTAATTTCTTAATCCTAAGGGATAAATCAACATCTTCGTAGTATAAAAAGAACGTTGTATCAAACCCACCAAGTTCACTAAAGAAGTCTTTCTTGATAAAGAAGCACACTCCACTGACAAATTCTACTTCCCAAATATTACTGTTTATTTTTCTAGCCCAATTCCAATAACGACTAGTAAACTTTCTAAATAGAAACCATTTTCCTAAAAACGTCGAATAAATGATGGAACATAACGGCGTTGGGATTTTCGAGGTAGTAAGTTCGTATTGATTTTTATTTCTGACCCTAGGAGCAACTACTCCGACATTAGGCAACTTATTTAAATATTTAAGTATCGACCAAAAGTCGTTACTTGTAATTTGTGTGTCTGGGTTAAGAATGAGCATGTAATTATATTTAGAAATCGACGCATTATAGTTATGTCCATATCCAAATCCATGGTTCTGAGAAAAAGACGATACTTTTACGTTTTTGTAACTTTCCAGATTTAAAATAGGTATTTCGTCGTTATCAAAAATCAGAATTTCATATTTGCAAGGAGGTGGGTGGCGCATGATTGACTGCAGGCATTTTTCTAAATTAACCTCTGACTTAAAATTGACAATTGAAATTGTTAAATTAGTATGCATAAAATTTTTTAGTGAAAATAAAATTCCTCTTAAGTTTTTTGATTTCAACGTGTCTTTCGACTAACCTATCAGTAGGTGTATTAGCGGCAAGTTATAAAATAATATATCAGGAAAACTTTGAGGATGGGCATGATGGTTGGACATTTTACCAAACAGCTCAGACCGCTGGAGATTGGCAAATTCACACCGACCCAACCCATGGTAACAATCTAGGAGTCAATATTACAGGTGCTTTCCGCAGAAGTTGGGCAGTTTACGACACAACTTACAAAGATTTTGAGTATTCTGTAGATGTACTTGGTATCGCGGGTGAGGATAAAAATATTGGATTTAGAATTAACAACGCAGCTCAATACGAGATGTATGGAGTTCACTTTCGCGGCCCCGCAAGCAATGATATTAGTTTAGAAAAATTCAATGCTAGTGGTGTAGGGGTTAACCTTGTAACTGCAAATCATAACTTTGTGAATGGAACTTGGTACAATATCAAAATTATTGCAAGAGGAGACAACTTTAGAATTTACGTAAACGGAGTAGAAGTCATTAATTATACAGACAACCAAAATGTCCTTGGAGCTCCATACCTAGAAGGAAAAATTGGTTTGGTAGCAACCACTGGAGCTGTAGCCCCAACCACCCTCCGTTTTGACAACATCACAGTCCGTGACTTAGATAAACTTGATGTGCCTCACTTCCTCCAGGACGACCCAGACTGGGGAAGCGACCTCTATAGCCGGGCGTTTAACACTGCCCGAGAGCGAATGACGATTGCCTCACACGGCTGCTATATGACATCTGCTGCGATGATGCTTAACTATCATGGACTAACTGATATTGAAGATCCACAAACAAACACTCTTGTCCCATTGACTCCCAAGACCCTTAATGCTTGGCTCATGAATCGACCTGACGGTTATAGGCTTGGGGGAGATACCAACCAGTTGGCTATTTTAGACTGGACAGATCAACGTCATAAAATGGCCAGCCAAGATCTATCTCTTCCGCAGACACCACAATTCGAGTATTTCAAGTCAGACTTTTCCGCTGCCGCCACTGCCTCACAATTGGCAGATGAAGAGTTATCTGCTGGTAACCCCACTATGCTTAAGGTCAGCTATAGATACGACAATGGAACAGAGAGTACTCATTTTCTGGTTACCTCAGGCAAAACCGAGGACGATTACTACATTCTTGATCCGCTAAATATCGACACCAGTTTAGACAACAACCGCTACAATAACAAAATTTACGGT
>CAYXHB010000046.1:0-3092 GCA_964464795.1 uncultured Gammaproteobacteria bacterium | reverse complement strand
ATCACCACGAAGCGCGCGAGCACGCTCACCACGACCCGCCCCGTGGCCGCACGCCGCATCGCACTCATTGCCACGACCTGCCCCACCTGCTGCAACTCCAGTCCAGGGCTTAGGTCTGATGTCTTTATCCTCTCTGCAATCACAGATATTAGACCGCTCAGCCATGTTGATTTCCACGCTTGAAGACAATCCATTCTTGATTACAGACAGTTTAGGCAGACGCTTGGGTTCAGACCCCGTTACAGGCGCGATATATCATGAAATTCCAGATTCATCCTATTCACTTGAGGAGCCAGTTGCCAATCTTTATGGGCCGCCAGCTTACGCCAGCTACCTCGCGGAAATCATGACTCCCAATGATGGCAGCTATCAGATTCAAGTCTTCAACTCATCAGACCAAGCGCCAGTTGAGATATTCTCCTATGGACGTACAGGTGAATTCCAAGTTACCCGTGAGAATTTGCCCACAGGTACAGAAGCTATTAATGAATTCACTTATAATCATGAATCCGGCAACTTGGATTTGGAACCACAACCAACTCCGACCCCCTCACCCACAATTTCCCCTACACCTACTTCAACTCCTACACCAACTCCAACGGTCAATCCTCAAACAGCTTTCGCCTCTTTGATCAAATCAATTCAAACAGGCGTTAAAAACAAAGAAATCAAGTCCCCTCTCCTTGGTGCTGCTCTTGCCCTCGAAGTCAAGGCAGCTCAAATAATCAACCTGAGCAAATACTCACCCAAAACAGTTGCGGCTCTCAAGATAATCAGACAACAGATACTGGCAGCCACGCCCAAACATATTACTTCTAACTATTCTGATAATCTGGTTAATCAAATCGACCAAATAATAGACTCAATATCCTCCAACTAAAACCCCAATCTTATTCTCCAGAGCCGCGCAACCTTGAGTCATTTGTGCGTTAGCCAGCAACTGCTCGCGGTGGGCATCAGAGTTCTCCCACATCCTCACCACGTCATTTGGGTTATCTGTACCCATGGCGATGTTCTCTGCAATCCCTGACAAACCCATCGCGCTTAGAGAACTGGCATTTGTGTACTTGTTAAAACCCGCATGCCCATCCAAATTCCCCAAACTGACCAGTTCATCAATTCGCGTTTCAACTAAACTGCATAGCTCATGAGTTTCTATCATATGAGCAATACCTCGTTCTGAGCGCCATTGGTTTACAGCATTCATCAAGCTATTGCTTACCACTTTAGTTTCTTCCACTTGAGGAACTTCAAGAGCAACCACCACAGGAGTTGATGTCGGCACGGGAGTTTGGGTTGGCTTAGGAGTAGGAGTGGGTGATATCCATATCCAGGCAGACGCTGGTTGTCTGGAAGACAGGTTTTCCTTACGAGAAACAGTGCTTACCCCTAGAACTGGCACGTCTCTTCTTTCATAATTATTTCCCCCGACGTTAGCAGCATTTTTCCAACTCAACAATAGCAACAAACAAAAAAATATTCCCTGTCCTATGTATTTCATTTGTCTAAATAATTAAACTACGAGCAATATCTATATTTTTTCTGTCTGGGCCTTTAACTTTAGAATTCTCATCACCAGGAACCTCAAGGATAAGCGGCAAATTTATAAAAACTGTCGCATTAACAATATTTTTCAACCCTTCAAGTCCAATCTCTCCCTCGCCTAAGTTAGCATGGACGTCATGTCGTGAGTTACACTTCGTCGTACTATCGTTCAGATGCAGACAAACTAAATGTTCTTCTAGCTTATTTTTCTTCACATCCGCTACTACAGCATCAACTCCTTCACGTTTGGAAATATCATACCCAGCAGCAAACAAGTGAGCCGTATCAAGACAAATCTTCACTCGTTTACCTTTCAGTTCTTTCATCAGAAACCCCAACTCTTCCAATGTGCCAATCTTACCTTTCTGTCCAGCCGAGTTTTCCAATATCAGCGTGGCTCCAGGTACTTTGTCTAACAAAACTTCAATTCGAGTAACTAAATCACTGGCCACTTGGTCAAAACTTCTAGTCGTATAAGACCCAATATGCACAATCACTCCCTCTGCACCGATTGAAACAGAATTGCGCAAATCCATTTCCAAAGACTTGAGGCTGTTCTCCAAAGTTGACGCACTTTCAGCCGCCAGATTAATTAAATAAAGCGCGTGAATAAATACAGGGTTTAAATTTTCTTCCTTTACTTCATCCACAAACTCCTGAGCTATCTTTTCATCATACAAAGACCGTGCCCAGCTCCTAGGTGAGCCGGCAAAAAACTGCATGCAATTGCCACCAATAGTTTGTGTATTGTTTATAGCGTTTAACAACCCTCCTGCCACCGATACATGTCCGCCGATTTTTCTCTCCATATTAGTTGCGAACCACTTCAATTGATTCGATCGTCACATCAGAGAGTGGTTTGTCCCTAGCGGGGTCAGTATCCACACCTTCAATCGCGCTCACCACTTCCATCCCATCTACTACCTTACCAAAAATTGTATGTCGGCCATTCAAATGAGGTGTAGGAACCGTAGTGATAAAGAACTGTGAACCATTGGTTCCTGGTCCAGCATTAGCCATAGCTAACAATCCAGGTTCGCTAAAGGTTAACTCCGGCACAATCTCATCGCCAAATCTATATCCGGGACCGCCGGTTCCTTGCCCAAGAGGGTCACCGCCCTGAATCATGAAGTCTTTAATTACCCGATGGAAAACAACTCCATTATATAGGGGAGTGTTTTCATTCACCTCACTAGTGATTGGGTCAGCCCAAGGTTGGGTTCCCTCAGCCAATCCCACGAAGTTAGCTACAGTTTGTGGTGCTTGATCAGCGTACAAATCCACCGTAATATCACCCATCGATGTTTTAATCACAGCTTGCATGGTCTGACCTGGAGCCAGATTAAGTAATTCTTCAGGGCTAAGAAGGGAAACTGAGGTCATATTATTTTGTTGAGAACCATTAGACTGTATATTATTCACACTCTCATTGTCCAGTGGCATCAAATCAGTATCTGCAGTGTTTTGTGTACTGCACCCAGCCAATATTACTGCAACTGCTACCAATCCAATAATACCTTTCATATGTCTGTAGCAATATACACTCT
>CAYXHB010000045.1:5240-6823 GCA_964464795.1 uncultured Gammaproteobacteria bacterium | reverse complement strand
CGTCGTCGACGAACAACACCGCTTCGGAGTAGAGCAGAGGTCACGCCTCATCGCCAAAGGCAACAACGGCGACCTCAAACCCCATCTACTCAGCATGACAGCCACCCCCATTCCCCGCACCATCTCGCTCACCCTCTACGGAGACTTGGATATTACCGTCATCAACGAACTCCCTCCAGGCCGCCAGCCAGTCGAAACCAAAGTGGTCCCTGACACCAAACGTACCCAGGCCTACCAATGGCTCCAGCAGCAAGTTCAGGAAAAACACACCCAAGCTTTCATCGTCTGTCCTTTTATAGAAATATCCGAAACCCAAGACAGCGTCAAATCAGCCGTCCAGGAATACGAAACACTGCAAAAGACTTTCCCAACTCTACGCCTGGGACTTCTACACGGCAGTCTCAATGGCAAAGAAAAAGACCAAGTATTACAAGACTTCCAGCAAAAACAACTCGACATCCTCGTCACCACCCCGGTAGTTGAGGTCGGTGTCGACATCCCCAATGCCTCGGTGATGGTTATAGAAGGCGCCGAGCGTTTTGGCCTGGCTCAACTCCACCAGCTCCGGGGCAGAGTAGGCCGCGGCAGCCACCAATCCTACTGTTTCCTGTTCACCACTGACTCAAGCGGCCCATCATCTAGGCTCAAATCCCTCGAAACCATGAACTCAGGACTCGAGCTAGCCGAACTCGACCTCAAAATTCGCGGCCCAGGCCAACTCTACGGCACCGCCCAACATGGATTTGTCAATTTACGTCTTGCCTCATACGCCGATACAAGCCGCGTCATGCGCACTCACCAGCTCGCATCAAGCATTTTTGCCAACAATGAACTCCCACTCTTGAACAATTCCTACTTAATGCGTAAAATACACCATATTGCCCCCAACTAATATCCTATGACTCCCTTACCAAAACGTCGCCATTCACATCGCCGTACCGGCTTGCGCCGCTCGCAGCAAGCCAACCATCTCACCATGCCCCAAACAGTCAAATGCAAAAAATGCGGCGAACTGCGACTTCCCAACGTCGCTTGTCCCAGCTGCGGAGTTTACCGCTAAAGTTCACTAACAATTCACTTTTATGAAAACTGCTCGTGACCCACGACACGTTCGCCGGATGCACACCTTGCAAGGGTTGTTCCAGTATTCGTTCACCCAGGATTCAGGCCGTTATGGCTTCTCCGAAGATGTTATTCCCAACCTAGAGCAGATAGACTCCATCATCCGCCAGGCAGCTCCAGAGTGGCCGCTTGATAAACTCAACCGCGTCGACTTATCCATCCTTAGATTATCTATCCATGAACTCAAACAAGACACTACCCCCAGAAAAGTCATCATCGACGAAGCCATTGAGCTGGCCAAAGAATTCGGCTCTGAGAGTTCGGCTCGCTTCATCAACGGCGCCCTTGGGGCAGCTCTGAAAATAATCCATCCCGAGTAATATGCAAATCCCGCTACACCTCACCCAGTACCGTCTCACTCCAGAAATGTTCGAGCAATCCATGACTCACCGCTCCTACCTCAACGAATCCCAAGCCGCTATCTCCAACGAGCGTCTGGAGTTCTTGGGTTACGCCATTCT
>CAYXHB010000045.1:0-5230 GCA_964464795.1 uncultured Gammaproteobacteria bacterium | reverse complement strand
CTTGAATACATCATCAGCCAAAAAATTTACGAAGCCTACCCCGACCAACCCGAAGGCATCCTCACTGCTATGCGCTCCCACTTAGTCCAGACCCAGTCATTGGCGCAGATAGCCCAGGAACTCAACTTAGGTCAATACCTTAGACTCGCCAAAGGCGAAGAACTCGCTGGCGGCCGCCATAACCCTTCATTATTGGAAAACGCTTTCGAAGCTCTCATCGGCGCGGTTTACCTAAGCGGCGGCATTGACGCCGCCCATGAACTTATCAGTGCGTCCCTTGACCACAGGCTCAAAGAAATCCAAATCGAAAATCTCAAAGACCCCAAAAGTCAGCTTCAAGAGCAGTCCCAATCCCAAGGCTCCTCAACCCCTGTGTACAAAGTCCACACCGAAGAAGGCCCCGACCACGACAAACGCTTCACCGTAGGTGTATATATCGACAACCAGCTCTGGGGTGAGGGCAGTGGCAAGAGCAAACAACAGGCTCAACAGTCAGCCGCCAGCCAAGCCCTCACCAAACTCCAACCCCAGTCATAATTTTTCTCCATCGCCCTCTTTTGTCATTTCGAGCGCAGTCGAGAAATCTAACAAATAATTCCTTAAATGTAATTAACCAAAATTCCTACTTCTTATCTCTCTCCTCTAGCCAAATGACCCCAAATCAGCTATACTAGCAAAAGTTTCTATTACTATGCTCAAAATTCGCTTATCCCAAACCGGCCGCAAAAATGCCCATACCTACCGTATCGTGGTCAAAGAAACCCGCAGCAAACGCGACGGGGACTACGTTGATCTCATCGGCCATTATAACCCTCTATCAACTCCAGCCATTCTTAAAGTCGACGAAACCAAGCTCAAAGACTGGCAATCCAAAGGGGCTCAACTGACCGAAGGAGTTGCCAAAATCTTGGCCGCCAAATCTGACAAGCCAACGAAAAAGCCATCCGCTTCAGAATCCCAACCCGCCAAAACCAAATCATCCAAAAAATAACCCCTCATATGGAAGACTTCATCAAATACTTACTCACTCCGCTAGTTGATGACCTCAAAAAAATCACCATCAAATCCCAAAGCGCGGATCAAACCACCGAGTACATCATTGAGGCTCCCAAGAGCCAAATGGGCTTCATCATCGGCAAACAAGGCAAGCTCATCACCAGCCTCCGCCAACTCGTCCGCCTCAAAGGCATCGTCCAAGGCCAACCCTCAACTCTCCGCCTCGACGAACTCCCAGACTAACCTTCTATAGTCATAATCCTCAAACTGTTGTCATCCTGAACGCAACCGTAGGATCTCTTGGTTTCCCTCTAGCTCCTGCATCTTAAAACCTATTTTCAATTCTTCACTTTTAATTTCTAACTCTCTCACTCCACCCTCGGCTGAAACGGGTCCCAATTCTCATCTCCCAAGAACTCCAAGTCCAGCACCGGGACAACCGGCTCCAAACCAGCCACCCTATCATACAGAGCCTCATCATCAGGTACTAATTCAGGAATCACCAACGACTCAACCGAACCATCGGATACAGGTAAATCAGGTAACGCGTAAGTCGCTAAAGTTAAATCAACCATAGCCTTAGGTTCACCTTGCTCACCTCCACCCAGCTGATAGTTTATAGTAGAAGACCTCATCATCGGAGATACTTTGGCCAACTTATCCAAGAAAGCGTCCAGATTTTCTACCGGCCCTTCAAACTGTATCGACACCATCCCCACAGACAACGCCGTTCCCTCGCCCACCTCCGCGCCTGAGTTGGCTCCGGTCACTACAAAGTCATGTTCATTCAACACCGCTACTGCCGCTCCCACCACCAACGGTATATCAAACACCCGCGGCATAGCTTTAACCAACACTGACTCCGTTCTATCCACATACTCGCTTTCATTACTACTGTAATTACTAACCAACATCACTTTATTGGTTACATTAACCAACTCCAACTCTAATGACTGATACTGAGCACGGGAGTCCAACGCCTCCAACGCCCGCGGAGAAATAAACACCACCCCACCGACCCACAGCGCCACCGTCAACAATATCAATAGTATCAGCACTGGATTCATGTATGGCGATGAAATCTTATTAGTAACTTTAGGCATAAATATTAAGTTCTGTTTACTACCAAGTCCCCACTAACTTCCAGAAGGATCATCATTTGAACCTGGCGACTAACTTGATTAACCACAATATTCCGCCATTTACTCTTCATCTCTTCTGACTCAAACGTCTCTGACAAAGACTTAAGCATCGCCAAATCACTGATTTCATACGACGCCTTAAACTTGATTCCGCTCACTTCAAATTTAGTTAACCTAATCTGCCCCTCCCTCTCCAACTCAACCAAATCCCTATAAGCAACCAACACCTCGGAATCTTTCCCCAAACCGACATCTTTAATCTGATACAAACGGTCTTTATAGGCATTCACCTTGTCGATAGTGTCCTTAAACTGCAACAACTCATATTCCTTATTATCAAGCTCAACCTTAATCGCGTTAACCCGACCGATCTCATACTCAGTCCATCCCCACACCGCACTCAATAACACCGCACCAAACACAAACACAATCGCACACCCTCGATAAACCACCGCCAACTGTTGCCGCCGCTCAATTTTGCGATGAGTGTCTTTGAGTAAATTAATCTCCTTTTTCAACAACGAGTTACTCCCTGAGGATGTCGCGGCAGTCTTACTACTCATATTCTAAACTTCTTTCATCGCTAACCCCAACACCACGGCATATTGCGACGGATTATCAACTTGCCCTCCACGGCCTCTATCATCAATCATAGTCCACACATTCCCTACCTGTACCTCTATATTCACCATATTGGTTAAATAGCTTGGCAACTCAGGCAACACCGCACTCCCGCCCACAATCTGCACGGAAGTAATCGGGCTTTGGGTACGCGATGAATAATAAGTCAATGTCCGAGAAATCTCCACAGCAATTGTCTGGGTCACTTGCCCAATAGCAGTCGCCACTTGCCCGTCCATCTGTTTCCCATCCAACCCATAGCTACGCTTAAAAGACTCAGCTTGAGTCTCATCCAACTGCAACCCATTCATCAAAGACCTGGTAATTGCCGCTCCCGCCATCGAAATCGCCCGGCTAAAAACCACCTTACCTCCCTGCACCACCGCCAAATCCGTCGACCGAGCTCCAATATCCACCACCATCACCGAAGAATTATTATCTTCAGGCACCAGACATCGTGACGCGGCCAATAGCTCAGTCTCCAACGCCACCAACTCCAACCCAGCCATACTAAACACTGTCTCATACTTTTCAATCAACCGTAGCGGCGCGGCCACAATCAGCACATCTATCCCGCCATCCGGCCGCTCGCCCACCACTGTATAAGAATAATTCACATCCGCAATCGGCAAAGGAATATATTGCTCAGCTTCCCAGGTAATCGCCGTCTCCAGTTCGCTCATTGTCATCTTAGGCAAATTAATCAACCGTACAAACACTTCCGACTCAGGCATCGAAGCCACCACACTCTTAGCAGCAATCCTAGCATCCTGTCTCAACTGGATTATGGTTTGAGCCATGCCGGCCATAGCTTGCTCGTTAGCGTTAGCCAGTGACGCTACCGGAGCTGGAGCCAAAGCCAGTGACTCAAGTTCAAACTTCTTCGCCCCCCCTTTCACCACGCGGGCAACTTTAATGTTTACACTTCCGATATCAACAGCAAAAAAATTCATATGGACAGGCCTCTCTCTCAGTCTACGTAACAACCCGAACCTCTGTCAAATTGCAAATAGAAAACACCGCCGCCTTGTCATTTCGAGCGCAGCCGAGAAATCTCTTGGCTGTTCCGGTATTCCCATTCATACTTCGTGCATCTCTATTCCTTCCTCCCCCCTACCCCCTATGCTTCTCAGGCCAAATCAACACCATCCCTGACGGACACTCCTCACGAGTCCACCCAATCTTACTCCTCTCCATACTAATTGCCTCAGGGTCATCCGCCCGCTCCAGACACACCTCCACCACCGCATCTGTTCCCAAATTTTTATATTTCAAGGCATCACCCGCTTTTGTATTCGGATTATCAGGCACACTAGCCAACCTCATGAAATCCAACTCCCCGCAAGCCAGATGGATAGCCGGTTTATCCGACCCCCACTGACAAGCTGTCCCTTCCCCTTCCGACAGCGGACAGACTGCATCGCCGCATCCGCGTATCTCATACCTATCGCTATGAGGAGGAAATCCGCCTACTTCCATTCGATACCCAACGTCTAGTGTATTAAACACCCGCTTAGCTTGCTCTTTGCGTTCCCAGTCCCGCGCCTTGCCCTTAGCCACTTCAATGTTATAAAAAAACATCCCCCCCAGCACCAGCACAGCCGCCACAACCATTCCCCACTCCCCGCGACTAAACCTCAGCCAATGCAAGTCATTTCCATCTGCCTTCTGTTTCATCTTTTTATTATATACACTTTTTCCCAATTACGCCGAACATAGGGACGCGCCCGCGACCCACCCTTACACATCCGTAATGAAAAACCGCCACCCGCATAGCAGGGACATGCCCGAAGCCGTCACCTTGCCACCCAAAGCCCGTCATCCCGCACTTGATGCGGGAACCGGGGAGTCCACCCACCGCTTAATTTAATTCCCAGACCCCGCATCAAGTGCGGGGTGACAACCGCTGTACTGTTTTATGAGTCAAAAGAAAAAACCTAAGCAGGCACAAATTATCCAACAGTTTCTATAAATAAATTTGTACGTTCGCAATGACGGGCTAATAACCTCCTTCTCCCTACATCCCCACCACACCCCCATACCACCTCATAATCTCCCCTCCATACAGCAGAGTAACCACAAACCCTATTATCAAAAACGGCCCAAACGGTACTGGCTTGCCGAATTTTGCTTTACCCAATAACAACAACGCACTACCAACTATAGACCCAATCAAGAACCCCAGAGCTACCGCCAATCCAATACTCCAACCCAATATCAATCCCATCGCTCCCACAAGCTTCACATCTCCCCAACCAAGGCCACGGCCGCTGGTGCTCCAATGCAGTATCGCAAACGCAGTATATGCACACACACACCCAATCAAACGCTCATATAAAGACAATCCACTACCGCCCAACACAATCAAACCAACCACAATCCCCACCATCAGCCAATGCACTTCATCAGGTAATAAATAATGCTTAATATCAACCACCACCGCCACCAGTAGAGCAGAGTAGAGCACCATC
>CAYXHB010000044.1:4526-6913 GCA_964464795.1 uncultured Gammaproteobacteria bacterium | reverse complement strand
TGCCGTAGGAGCAGGTGTAGATGTAGGCTCTTGAGTTGGAGTAGCTGTTGGCGCCACCGTCACAGAAGGAGAAACAATCGCCTGAGCCAACTCTGATTGCTCAGCACTAGTTGTCGCTTCATCCAATGCAATCTCATCTAACAACTGGCTAATAGTCCTGTCCTCAACAGTCGGCAATGTAGTCGGGGTCTCTCGGAAGTAGTTAACCACCATGCTCGAAATCACCACAACTACTCCCAAGCCCAGCAGTAGACTGATTGTGTTTTCGTTTACTTTAATTAATTTAAGTAGATTCTTCAGTGCGTTTTCCATAACTAAATTCGGCAGTTTAATTTATTGTCCCTCGTATTATAAGTCAGCGAGTCAGAATGTCAATCAAAAAAACACATTTCACCCAACTATATCCTTGCCGCCAATATCATTTCCGCCAGTCTTTGGCGGGATCGACGGGACTCGAACCCGCAACCTCCTGCGTGACAGGCAGGCGCTCTAACCAATTGAGCTACGACCCCAAATTTGAACTAAACTGTAGTATATCAGTAATTCTCAAACTTGGGAAGCTAATCCCTTTGTGGTATCGTAAAAACGTGTATCCAAAACTAAGTTCACCGCCCACCAATCATGAACTAGCTAACTTGTTTCGCAACATCGCCGCCGCCCTCACTGTCAAAAACGAAGACCGCTTCCGCATCTTAGCTTACCAAAAAGCCGCCGACTCTATCGAAAACTCCCCACAAGAAGCCCACGTTCTCTACCTAAACAACCAGCTCGAAGAACTCCCAGGGATAGGCGACAGTCTGGCCGAGCATCTCTCTGACCTCTTCCAATCCGGCACCTCTTCCGAACTTGAAGAGATTTTTGATAACTTACCTGCCGGCATGTTCGCCATTTTACCTATTCCTGGAATTGGCCCCAAACACGCCCACAAACTAGCCTCTCACTTAGGTTTAACCCGCTTTCATTCAGCCCTGACCACGCTTGAAAAATCAGCCCGCCAAGGCGAAATCCAACAAATTCCCGGGTACAAAGCCGACTTTGAGGCCAAAGTCCTCCGCAACCTCCAAGAATACCAACTCATTCAGTCAAACCCCAGACACTTACTCCACCTGGCTGACAAAGTCGCCCAAGAGATAATCACTTACCTCCAAAAAAACAACTTTGTGCTGGAAGTAAACGCTCTCGGCAGCCTTCGCCGTCGTGCTTCCACCATTGGAGATATAGACCTAGCCGCCAAGACCAACAATCCTCAAGCTGTACTCAAACATTTCGTCAGCTATCCCCAGGTACAAAAAGTCATCAGTCAAGGAGATACCAAAGCCTCAATCATTACCGCTAACTGCCAAGTTGACCTCATCACCCAAACCCCTGACAAATACGGCGCATTACTAGTACACTTCACCGGCTCCAAATCCCACAATATCAAACTCCGCGAACACGCTTTGAGCTTAGGTTACTCTCTTTCTGAGCACGGACTCAAAAATAAATCCAAACAACTTATGGCTCTGGAAGACGAACAGAGCCTGTACCGGACCTTAGGTCTAGACTGGGTTCCACCCGAACTGCGCGAGGGTACAGACGAGATAACCCTAGCCAGCCAGAGCAAACTACCCACGTTAGTTTCCCTCTCTGATATCAAAGGCGAATTCCATATTCACTCCAACTTCGATATCGAACCCTCCCACGACTCAGGTCTTTCCTCCATGACGCAAATGATTGACTTAGCGCGCGCTCGCGGCTATCAATATTTGGCTTTCAGCGAGCACAATCCCTACGTGGCCAATCATCCCGTTTCACGCATTGTTGAACTTGTGAAAAGTAAGTATGACTTTATCCAAGAACTCAACCACCAGGAGTCAACTCGTGAAAACAACCGCGTGAAAATATTCAACTCTCTGGAGATAGATATCCAATCTGACGGTAATCTAGCTTTACCTGACGGGGCCTGGGAATATCTGGATTTCGCGGTTGTCTCCATCCACTCAAGCTTTACCCAAGACCTCGACACCACCACCCGCCGCATCCTCAAGGCTCTCTCTCATCCCAAAGCCAAAATTCTCGGCCATCCCACTGGTCGCACTCTGCTGCGCCGCTCTGGAGTGCAAGCTGACTGGGAAACAATTTTCAAGTTCTGCGCCCAACATAACAAATGGCTTGATATCGACGGTTGGCCCGACCGACTGGATTTACCCGACACTCTTATCTATGAAGCCAAACGCTTTGGTGTCAAATTCGCCATCAGTTCAGACGCTCACCAAGTCGACCACATGGATATGATTAAATACGGGGTCGACACCGCTCGTAGAGGCTGGGCCACGCCCCAAGATATCGTGAACACTTACCCACTTGCCGACTTGGAAAGATTACTAAAATAAAACTACCTTTCACTC
>CAYXHB010000044.1:0-4426 GCA_964464795.1 uncultured Gammaproteobacteria bacterium | reverse complement strand
TGTATAATGACTATTATCATGCACAGTCAGGAGGTGATTCTATGTCATATTTATTAGGATTTGGGATTGTAGCCTTAGTAATTGTTGTTTACTTAATAGCTACTTACAACCAATTTGTTACTCTACGTAACCGCATTCGAGCTTCCATCCAGGAGATCGGCAACCAGCTCAAACGCCAAGCCGATTTAATCCCTAACTTGCAGGAATCAGCCAAAGCCTTCCTCAAGCAAGAGAAAGGTATTTTCGACGCTCTCACCGCGGCTCGTAAATCAGTTACCCAAGCACTCGAGTCTCAAGACGTAGCTCAAATGACTCAAGCCAGTGACCTGATGGGCAAAGCCCTCGAAGGTCTGCGTGTAGTCGTGGAAAGCAACCCAGAAATCAAAAGCAACGAGGTTATCACCAATCTCATGAACGAGCTGCGTGATACCGCTGACAAAGTCATGTATTCCCGCCGCACCCTCATTGACCTGACCGCTGACTACAACATCATGCGCGAGACATTCCCCTCAAGCATTGTAGCCTCGCTCTTCGGTATGAAAGAAGAAAAAGGCCTCGAAATGCCCGCTGATACTCAAAACGCCACCAGCGTCAACTCAAGCGACCTCAAAACTCCCAAAGTGGACTTGAGCTAACTTATCATAAAACACCTACCAGAAACTTAAACGGTAGGTGTTTTTGTGTTTCATACTTCATTCTTCGTCATGCCTCTACCTTCCACATCATCCCGCATTTAGTGCGGGATCCGGGACTTGCTGTATCTGTAAGCAACGATACCAGATTGCCACATGCACAAATTAATGTTAAAAAATATGGATAATTTGTGCTTTCGCAATGACTACGAGAGGTTATTCCGCCTCCTTTAGTTTATAATCAAAAACATCATGAACAACGTCTACGAACAAGTCGACAAAAATAAATTCAAAAGTAGCCTCGTCATGGCTCTCTTCATTGCTTTCTTTGCCGCCATCGCCTGGGTTTATGGCCAAGCTACCGAGATGGGCACTAGTTTCGTCGGCATTGCTCTAGTCGTTTCTGGACTCATGAGCTTCGGTAGTTACTATTTCTCAGACCGCATTGTCCTCTCACTATCAGGCGCCCGCCCCGCCGACCGCCAAAGAGACTTCAATTTCTACACCTCAACCGAGAATTTGTGTATCGCGGCCCAACTTCCCATGCCCAAGCTCTATGTTATAGAAGACAGCGCCATGAACGCTTTTGCCACCGGGCGCGACCCCAAACACGCAGCGGTTGCCGCCACTCGTGGACTACTCAACAAACTTGACCGCAGTGAACTTGAGGGTGTCATCGCTCACGAACTGGCTCACGTCGGCAACTACGACATCCGCCTCATGTCCATTGTCACGGTCTTGGTCGGTACCGTTACTCTGCTGGCAGACTGGTTTATGCGCATGTCGTTCTTCGGCCGTTCCAAAAACAACGACAAAGGCCCGGCCTTCATAGGTATAATCGCCATCGTCCTAGCTCTACTATCTCCAATCATCGCCAAACTCATCCAGCTAGCCGTTTCCCGCCGCCGCGAGTATCTAGCCGACGCTACTGCTGTCAAACTCACCCGCCAACCCAGCGCCTTAGCCTCAGCTCTACGCAAACTCAGTGCTGACACCGAACCTCTCGAGTCAGCCAACAAGGCTACCGCTCACCTCTATATCACCAACCCGCTCAAGAACCACCACGACGCCATCGGCTGGTTTGCTGGCATGTTCTCCACCCATCCGCCTATCAAAGACCGCATCGCTACTCTCGAAAAAATGATGTAATTACTTCAACTCCAGAGTCTTCAAAACTTTCTCAATTTCAAGTATCTTATTTTGATGATCCTTCTGTGAAAGTTCATGTACAATTTGCAAGCTAGCATTTTCGTTACTTATGATCCAAATCACACTACCATATAAACGATCTGGAGAAACAAATCTAGTGATCTTGTATCCATTTCCCCAATCTAGACTTACCAACTCGATAGATTCTTCAAAGCTAACAGGGCTGCCTTCCACATAGAAGGTACTACGCAAAACTTGTAGAAAATCTTCAACACTTTCATTCTGAATCTCAATTCGTACGTCTCCGCTGCCTGGGTAGGTATCAGCACCCGATGGCATTGGCATACACATTTCCCTATAAAAAGCTCTAGTCGGGCCAATTATGTACACACCTTCATGGTGTATATTACTGGGATAGACGTAACGAGTAGATTCCCAAAAATCTTTTGAACTGTTCTTCAATGCCCACTCTTTTGGCAACATTAATGAAAACACGCCATCAGGATCCTCATGCATAGTCCAAGTAGACAAGTCATCACTAATTTCAACTTCAGATCCACCATACTCATTAACTACCGCTTCAATAGATTTTTCCAAACTATTTTCCTCAACTACTGGTTGAACTTCTGCATTCTTCATCTGCAAATCATCTTGCATTAATCTATCTTTCCAAGCCTGTAATCCATTCCCCACCAAACTCACAATCAGCAACACTCCCAACCCTACAACTAACCAGTTCACATCCCTTTTCTTAACTACCGGACTTACTTCTGGAGCTGGTGGCAAGGTAGGCGATTGTGGTTCCATAAATTAATCTTAACTTATTTCAACTCCAACGTCTTGAGAATCTTTACAATATCTTCGTTATCACGCGTTTTCTCCAACTCATCTGCCGAGTTACCTGCGTGATCAGTGGTTGCTGTAATTGTTGTCCTTCCGTTACTTACCACCCAATTAGAATAAGTTCCTCCAATCTCTGGATACGTATAGTAATGATAAATATCATACTCATTACCCCAGTCAACTTCCTGCAATTTAATATGTTCCTCCAACACTCGACCTTCTGGAAGACGAAGAACTTCAGGCCATTTCTGTTGAACACTACGTAATATTTCTACTTTACTAACTCCTCTGTTCTCTATCTCTAACTCATTTACATTAGCCCCCCTGTATCCGTCTCCGTAACGAGTAAATGTGCAGCTATAACCAAATTGAGTTTCCCTAGGCAAAATCCTTATTAAAGAAAATGGATCAGTCACCGGTACATCAGAAGTCACTTCTAATCTCGGAAATACGACCAAGTATGTCGATGGAAATTTAATAGAGAAACGCCCTTCATAATCATCATACGTTAATAATTCATTACTTGGATATTTTTCTTTAAATACACTTCCACTATCGTTCAAAACTTTTTTTATCATTTCCCAATCACTTATTTCAGTTTCATATTCCTGTTTAAGAGCATAATACTCGGTACCCAGTTTATCGTTTTCTTTAACAACAACCTTATCGGCTTCATACCAAAAATATACTTTGTCTACTAAGCTATAAATCAACAGCACAACAATTATCCAAAGCAACAAACTTACCAACCGATCTCTTTGATTACTTTTATATAAAGATAAATTATTTAGTTTCAACATATTTAATTAATAACCATCGTATCCAAGACTTGCGTCAAGTAACTAGAATCACCTGATCCATAAATAACCGTTTTCCCCTTACTAAGTACCCACCTAGTTGATGGGCCATATTCATAATATCTGTAACCAGTGTAACCCTTAGCCGTTGTAATTTTATAAACAATATCCTCCCAGGTCGCACCACCCACTTCTTCCATTTCAGATTCAATATCAACCCCAGTCTTTATTGACTCAACCTTTAACAACCAATACGACGGTATAGAATTAAAATCAATCAATTCTGCACAGTAGATCTGAAACTCTTGCTTCGGGGATAGTACACTCAAATTCAATGATTGATCAACAAAAACACCATATCCATAAGGCACCCCAACAGAGTATCTTCCCAAGGGATCAAAATATGTTGACCAGAAGTCAGTATTCCTTTCAAATTTAATCTCTCCTGGCAACCACTTATTAAAGACAGCTTCTCTAGAATAAGTTAATAAATTCAAATCCGAAAGCTTTGCTCTATACCCCTCAATTCCATGACGCAAAACAGCATTATTGTCATTTATCCATACACCTGCAAGACCTAGCGCAAAATTATGTTCGCGTTCGATTCTTGACAACAAATTAAGAATAATGATCAAAATTATTATTACTATTAAAGGACGAGTTATTTTCTTTGACTCAGTTAATGTAATCGGAGCCTGATTTACAACAACACTCTCATCCATATCTCATTATTTAAATTATTGAACTAGTAGTGCAAGTACGAAAAGTATATTCGTCATTCAGAAGAAGCGCAGCGACTGAGGAATCCCGTTGTTTCAACACCAACCGTCCTCCTTCACCTCGCTCTGGATGACGCCCAACTTCCTTGGCACTCCTTGACACAGACTGCCAAATTAGTCTATTATTCACTCATATGGACAACAATTCAGAAGGTTCCGAAAACCCAATTGCCAAATACACCACCAACTTAACGGATCTAGCCAAGGATAATAAACTTGACCCTGT
>CAYXHB010000043.1:0-7179 GCA_964464795.1 uncultured Gammaproteobacteria bacterium | reverse complement strand
AAGAAGGTCTTGCCAACAGCCAAACTCCTCCTGACCCAGAGCTTCCCACGGGAGCAACCGATCAGCTACAACCAGGTTCTCTTGACTCAACCACCAGTGCCGAAATTAACATTGACGAAGGCCAAGAGCTTGCACCTGAAGACTCAGTTCTCCCGCCGCTCCCCACCATCACGCCCCCCACAGTAGAAGGAGAGTCACAACCCTAACTTCAAGCTGCATGGAACCTCTTCTTATTAAGGTAAAAATAATTTCGCCCCAGAGTTCACTTTATTCTGGTTCAGCTAAATCCCTCACTGGCTATAACTCCCAAGGTAAATTTGACATCCTTCCTCAGCATGCGCACTTCATCAGCGAGATAAAAAAAGAAATTTTAATCCGCGCGGACAATGACGAAACAAAAAAAATTGAATTCAAAAACGGGATCTTACGATGTTGGGATAACGAAATCCAAGCTTACATAGTTCAATCTTAAACAAATCTACTTATTTCACACTAGACAACGTCCCTACAAATAAGAGACTTTCACTCTCAATCGAGTCAACATCGCCTGACAGTATTTTTTTAACGTCAGCAACACACTCCGAACGACTCACAATTGACCCTGAGGTTCCAGTTTGTCTGGATACAGATTCAAAATTTTGTGTCATATAATTCTTAAGCAAATTAGCCCGCGAATAAACTAACTGATTTTGATAAGATAACTCAGAAAACCCCATCAAAGAAACAATTCTCTCCAACTGTTCAGCTTGCTCAAGCAGTTTCTTTGCCTCCAAATAAGCCAAATAGTGTTCACTCCCGACCACATCTTGGTTCAAAGCTGTAGAATTAGAAGCTAACAAATCTATGGCTGGCATTCTCCCTTGCTGCGCAACTTCACGGGATAAGACTACAAAAGTATCCATATAAGGAAATACCGACCTCACACCATAATCAGACATATCATCTGCCGGCACGAAAATAGCCTCGATACAAGTGACGCTTCCATCGGCGGTAGAAACCAACCGTTCATGGATATCACCCATTTCAGTTGTTAAAGTAGGTTGATATCCATCCTCCGAGGGAATTGAATTCATTAATAATGATAATTCATGCCCAGCCTGGGCAAACCTATACATATTATCCATCAAAAATAACACATCTCTATGCAAAACATCTCTAAAATATTCAGCTATCGCAACACTTGCATACGCAGTCCTCGAACGAACCGCTGGCCTCTCGCCCATCTGCCCCAATACCAATGTCAACCTATCAAACACTTCCGAACCCTTAAGAGCCAGATACAACTCCTGAGCCTCACGAGAACGTTCTCCCACGGCACTAAACACCGCCAACCCATCACCTGCTTCTGTTTTTTGAGCTGGAGAAAGCAAAATATTATGAATTAACTCTGTTAACAATATCGTCTTACCTACACCTGCACCGCCAAACAAACCCACCTTCCCGCCCTGCAATATTGGTGCGAAAAAATCAATCGCCTTAATTCCTGTTTCCAAAACAGTCTTAGGCGCTCGTATTTCAGACATTGATTTACGTGTCCGCCAATGAATCATTCGGGTTTCTTGAGCAGAAATTTCCTTTCCATCGTCATGCGGCGTCCCAAAGATATCTATCACTCTTCCCAAAACTTCTGTCCCCACCGGCACGCTCAACGGCTGATAAGTATTAACGACTTTCATCCCTCGGCTTAAGTTAGTAGTATCATTCAAAGCAATACAATAAAAACTGGCATCTGTAGCCGAAGAAAAAACTTCCAATCTTACTTCAGGAGCTTCCACTGCCGTCAACACATCATAAACTGCAGGATGGTTACGCAAAAATTCAACTTCAACCACCTGATCATACACTCCCACAATCGTTCCTGTATGAGTTGAGTCCCCAGACTCAAAACCATCGCTTTCTACAGCAGCAACTAACTCCGGCGATTGGCTATTATTTAAACTGATATTGGGGTCAGGATTATCCATACTTTTAATTCACTAATCATCTTACACCCCAAAAAGACATTCCCGCCAATGCAGCCAATTGTTTACGGTTTTTTTTGCGTTTAATTAACTTACGTTCCTGTCTTTTGAGCTGTTCTACTTTTTCGCCGACATTACCGACTGCTGCTTCCAAAGCGGTAATTCTCGACCCTACATGAGCCAAGTGCGACTCACTGTAAGACTGTCTTAGCAGTGAACCAAAAATCTCAGATTCAAAATAGTCTACCAAAGGTTTTACTCCTGGTTCAGCTATAAAAGGCTGTTGAGTTGACTGAGGCTCTACCAAGTATTGTTCGCCGTCTTTCTTTTGTGCAACAGTTCCTTCACCTAGATCAGATTGAGACTCGAGCTGAGTGATTAAACTTATATATCTAGCATAAAAAAGCTTAACATCCCTATACTGCCTTAATTTCTCAAGAATCGGTTCCAGTTCCTCCAACTTCACCTCTTCTTCATTCTCAACATCAAAGAACTCAACCTTCTTTACATCACCACCACGCTGTACGTACATTTGCCGGCCTCTCTGTCCAACTATCACTGCCTTGCAACTATATGCAGATATATAATCCCAAAAAGCATTAAACACTTTCATATTAATTTCACTGGAAATTCTTTGTGAGGTGGACAGCAAGACCGCCACTTGCTCATCTTTCTTCGTCAATCTCAACCACTTTCGTTTAGTTCTTGATTTCATGGCTTTTGCAACCTCATTACCATATGCCCGGTGCAGTTCATTGTACAAGTCATGAAGACCTTCTGTGTACTGTCTGGTCGCCAAAACAGAATCGCGCAACCTTTGCATCTTTGCCACATACACTTGTTCATATACTTGCACAAGTTGTCCAAGCACGACCACCACTTCCATTTCTTTTTTTAATTCAGTTATACTTGACATTGAGCAAAAATTTGTCGGCTTATTGCCTTAACGTTATTTAATAAATCATCAAAACTTTCCACATCCACTGTCTTATCGACCATCTCTCGAAAAGCTAAGTCTTTTGCATACATTTCGACTAAACACTTTCTAAAATTTGTAAACACACTCATCTGCTGCTTAGGTAGTAAGTCAAGCCAGATCAAAGCAATTACGATAATTTGAATCGGCCTGGGAACAATCTCCTCAGGTGCCTGAGAGAATAACGTATATAACAAGTCCCCTTTGTCCAAAATTTGTTGCACACTCTGATTCAACTCAGAACCAAAATGAGAATAAACTTGGCTTCTCTCGTATTGGCTGATAAAAGCTAACAACTTACGATTAATCTGCTGACTCAACGAAGTCTGAGTCTGTTTCCCTACCCTAGTTACAGACAAACTGACATTTACAGCCGGCCTTCGTCCCTTTATATACTCATTCTTATCAAATAAGACATGGCCATCTGTTATCCCGATTAAGTTAGACACAATATAATCAGACAAATCATTTTCCTGAGTTTCTGCCATTGGCAAACATGTAATAGCCGCCTCACCTTTATCTCCGTGCTGATAATTTCCCGCCCTCTCAAGTAACCTAGCATGAGTAAAAAAGATATCGCCTGGATAAGAATCCCTCCCGGGGAATTGGTGTGCAAGTAACGATATCTCTCTATAAAACTTAGCATGAGTCGACAAATCGTCCAAAACCACCAACACATCGTTCCCTTTATCCCGTAGGTATTCGGCAACTGTCATAGCTGAAAAAGGCGCTGAATAAATCAAACTAGCCGAGTCATGAGATGTAGTCACTACCATTACCATTTTAGACAGCATCTTGTGCCTCACCATAAAATCACGCAACACTTCAACCTCAACTGACCTCTTCCCAATTGCCGCATATACGACCAAACCGCCCGACTCAATTTGTGCTTTCATAGCTGAGAGTACGAAAGAAGTTTTACCTGTTTTCCTATCTCCAACTATTAACTCCCTCTGGCCCTTTCCCAAAGGCAAAAGTAAATCAACTATACTAACTCCTGTAAATAACTGTCGTCTTATTTCTACTCTTTCCAGGATTTTCTTGACCGGAATATCAATCAACCGGCTCTCCTCTGCCTTTTCCAGCACATACTTATCCCAGTACCCAGGTTCAAGTTCAGTCGTCAGAGTCGAAGCTTGTTGTTCTATAGGCAACAGTAACTTTCCCAACGGATCAACCACTTGGCCCAAGATATACTCACCCAATGGAATCTTCAACGATTCACCTGTTCTAGTTAACTGCTGCCCGACTCTCACCGGATGATGGGAGTACAACAAAATTTCAGCGGAGGCTCTAGAAAGTCTCAAGACCTGACCTTTAACATTGTTATCAAACATTACAATTTCCCGAGGTCTAACATTGGGCAAACCACTAACTACTGCAATAGGATGAAATATTGCCTCCACAATTCCGTATTCTTTAAACTGGTCAATATAGTTCTTAAAGTTACTCATAATATCAAATAATATCAATAAGCCTCCTCAAAGAATAATCAGAAACTATCCCTTCGGTCTTAATTATTACACCACCTAGAATTAAAGGATCACACTGATATTTGAGCAAACATAAACCTTTTCTCTTCAACCTAATATCATCCAATAGTGAGGCCAAAAAAGCAGTAGAAGGACTAAAGGCCACTGTTATCTCGATTACAGGAACGTTCAACAGTAGGCTCTTGACCTCCTCAAAGTACTTGTGCAAGACCTCGGCACTTTCATACTCTTTCAGAGGAAACTCTACATTAGGCAATCCCAACCTAAACTGTGCCGGAAACATATCGAAGTTAATTTGAGAACTGTCGGTAAAAATCTCCTTAAGAAAATTATCTATAATTGAAATCAATTGTTCTCGCTGCTCTAATGTCAGAATATACGGCCCCCACTGCTTCAGCAACTCCTCAGGTGAATTATCTAGGGCAGAATTATTCATAAACTTAATTAAACAAACCTTCCTTCTTAGCTGTCTCAACCGCCTTCCTTACTAACTCTTCGTGATTCTCAACACTCAAAGATTGGCTAAATATTTTCAAGCTCAATTCCTTAACAGAGTTAGAAATATCTTTTTCCATAGCTTCTTTAAGTTTAGTCCGATAGACAGCCATATCTGTATCAATTTTTTCCCTAGCACTCTCAGAGTAAGACTGCAACTCCGAGCTCAAATCCTCTGTCATTCTCTTTACGTCTTGCCTATAAGTATCAACAAACTCTTGCATAATCTTCTTGTTTTCATCACTAGTTTTCACGACCGATGCAGCTAACTCTTTAGCAACTGGACCCAGTTGCTTTTTGATATCTTTAGAATAACTTTGCAATACTTCGTTAGTAGTCTGAGACAGTTTGAGCTGATAGCTCTGAAGGACGGCATCTCTAATTTCGTCTATTTCCTGGGCTTGAGACTTTGCCTCATTAATAATATTATTTGCGACCTGACGCGCTTCTTTGATTACACTCTCTTGTTGTTGACTAACTTTTGCCTGTTCCGATAACAAATCTCGCCGCGTTATTACCATACGCAAAAACCAATAACCCATCAAAACAACTACCAACACCAGTATCCCATAAAAAACCATCAGTAAAATTGAACTATCCATATTTCTATTCTACGCAATTAGAGTCGGATAATGTAATAGGCAGCCACCAGACCCGAAAAAATAACAGTAATGGAAATAGCTACATTTATAATCAATCCTACCAAAATCGTGTTTTTTGCCAAAGGATTTCTGCCAATAGCCTCGACCCCCCGTTGCGCCACTCTGCCGAAGGTAAAAAACCCAAACAAAATTGTCGCTAGTAAAACCAACCCGGCAAGTACAAACTTGAAGGCCTGAGGGGCCGGAACTTGACTGGCATTTTGGAACACCTTGAACAACTCAAAAAAACTTTCTCTTGCCACATCAACTGTCTTCATTCCTTCGCTATTCATCAAACCAACTGGATTTTGAATCGCCACATCTACCTTTATTAACCCCTCACCTTCACCATCAAAACTCTCCATCGTCCGTCCTAATGTCGTTAGCCGAGATCCTGTCGCCAAAGCCGCCACTCCAGACTGCGACGACAAAGATAAAACCGCTCCCATACTAATCGGTCCGTTTTCACTACTAACTCTCACGTATGCTATACCACTCTTCACCAGAGGCAAGGCTAAAGGATCACCTACTGTATCAATCTCCAATTGGGGATTAAAGTTAATCACCCCCGCTAAGTCATCAAGATTATCTAAATCTGCAATCACATATACACCTTCAACTAAAGACACCAAAGTTCCGTCACTCACGGACTGGGAGTTCTCCACTAAAACTTTATAAGCAACTCCTGTCAATGATTGTGCTTTCACCACTGAGTTAACTAACACAAAAAACAACCCCAACAAAAACAAAAATAAAATTTTTCTATAACCTGACATACTATCCAGTATGGGTAAAAAACTCCAAAACTGCAACTTAGACAGAAAACTACAAAAGCGGCTATAAACCGGGCAAAAACAAGTTTTTATATAAACCTGGCAAACATATACAAGTATCATAAAGTACTTACTGCATCCACTCCCTAGACACTTTATCAAAACCAACCCGCTTACTGGCATTGTTTTGATATTAGTTCGTGTCATACAGACAATAGCCCAAAGGAACTACCTAATGAAAAAATCGCGATTTTCTTCTGATAAGTAAGTGAATGAAAAATAAGTCAGCAAAAAGAACTTTTCAACTTTCGAGACTAAAGGCAACAAAACGCATCACGATCGGCTTTATATGCCAAAAAATATTTTCCGCATGAACAAATTCTGTATACAAATATATGCATGCCATAAAATATATTAACCGCATTCAGAAACAAAAACGCATCTAAGTATATAAAGGAAAGTAGGTATCAATAGTCGCATGTTTTCTACTACATCAAACTGCATAATACACAAATCCAGAGCTCATGTACTTAAGAAAACAAACGGCCCTACTAAGGAGTCTCTTATTCAAGTTTAGCTTGTTTAAAGTAGCTGAAGGTATGCAGTAAGGCCACAGGACGCCAAAATCTCCGGCTCAAGCGCCAAACAGTAAAAGCACCATCCAGAGTAAGTGAAGCTCCACATAGCTCAACACACGCCCTAACAATCACAAATCTATCAAGTACAACAGCCGTTCTTTGTATCCATGACTACCGGATAACTTCTACGATGGAAACCGGTTATGATGCGCACTTGATTTTGCATACCTTTGTAAGGTTGACAGCCAAAAAGAAAAAAGTT
>CAYXHB010000042.1:0-7282 GCA_964464795.1 uncultured Gammaproteobacteria bacterium | reverse complement strand
GCTGTGGAGAGTTTGAAGAAAGAAGGTTCGAAAGTTATCCTGATGAGTCCACAAGGAAGTGTGTTTAATCAATCAAAGGCGCAGGAATTGAAAGAAGAAACTCACCTGATTATCATCTGCGGGCGATACGAAGGCGTGGACCAGCGGTTCATAGACGAGATGGTGGATGAGGAAATCAGTATCGGTGATTATGTCCTCTCCGGCGGCGAACCGGCGGCGACTGTAGTAGTTGATGCGATTGTGAGGTTGATTCCTGGGGCGTTGGGAGATGAGGAGTCGCTGACGAATGAGTCCTTTAACCAGAATCTACTTGACCATCCTCAGTACACCCAGCCGGCAGAGTTTCGAGGACTGAAAGTACCTGACGTGTTGCTGTCCGGTCATCATGGCGAGATTGCTAAGTGGCGTGAGGAAAAGGCGAGGGAGAAGACTAAGAGAGTGAGGAAGGATTTGTGGGAGAAGTGCGGGAAATAAGTCCAAAAAGTTATTACTCTAGGCTATTTTGTGGTAAAATTAGGACTTAGTAAGACTAAAGAATGACAAGTTTTATACTCAACTGTCCGACACTGAGAAAGAACTCAAGCACTATAAAGATCAGTTTTGAGAGAAGGCGGTAGAAAGATTTATAACAGAATTAAAATAAAAAAATATGAAAGGAATAATCTACATAATGACAACGGCTGTGTCCGGTTTGGTGAAAATAGGCCAAACCGGTACGAATAATTTTCAAGAGCGGATGCGAAACCTCGAGGCAAACGGTTATTATAATGTCACCGGATTGAAAAGATTTTTTGCGATTGAGCTGGAAGATTACGTCGAAAAAGAAGCTTTATTGCACGACATTTTCAACAAACACCAAGTGGGCGAAAGCGAACTGTTCGCGCTTGATCAAGAATTGATACGTCAGCTTTTGCTCTCATTTAAGGGCAAGGTTATTTATCCCGAAAACATTGACCAGGAAAAAGAGTTTGACGAAGTGACGAAAGTGAGAAAAGAGAGCAGGTTATTTACTTTTTACAGAAAAGGAATAAAGGACGGAGAGGTAATTGTTTTTAAAGACGATGAAAACATAACGGCAAAAGTCATCGGCGAGCGCGAAGTGGAATATGCTGGCCAGATTTGGAAGTTATCGCCGCTTGCGTATAAACTTTATGAACAACGAGGCGAACTGAATGCGAGCGGAGCTTATGCTGGAGCGGATTATTTTAAGTATAAAGGCAAAAAATTAAGGGATTTGCCAGATGCTGTGTAAAGAGGATAATCGGAGGGAATCAAGGAAATAAATGTCTTCTCAACTGGTGTAAAATACCCACATGACCTTAGATGATTTGATGGGGAAATTGAATGAGTCGCAGCGAGAGGCGGTGGAGAGTATTGAAGGACCAGTGATGGTGGTGGCAGGACCTGGAACAGGGAAAACTCAAGTGCTGGCGATGCGGGTGGCTTATATTCTAGAGAATACTGACACCCCGCCGGAGGCGATACTGGCGTTGACTTTTTCTAATGCCGGTAAGCAGTCGATGCGTGAACGGCTGGTGTCTATAATTGGTAGTACTGGATATCAGGTGCAGATTGAGACTTTTCATAGTTTTGCTGAGCATGTGATTAGGAGTAACCCTACGTATTTTGCGATTGCTGACGAGAAGTATCAGTTGGTGGATGATTTGGAGAAATATCTGATTATTAATGAAATCTTAGAGCGAGGCAGCTACCGAGAGCTCAAACCTCTCAAATCTCCCAAGTATTATGTCAAGCCTCTGGTAGGGTCTATCCAGGAGTTGAAGCGTGAGGGTTACACGCCTGAGGCGTTTGGAGAGAAAGTTGAGAGCTTGGAGATGAAAGACAAGGAAAAGGAGAAGTTACGGGAAACAGCTCGGGTGTATGGTGAGTATGAGGCGGAGCTAGGGAAAAGACTTCGGTATGATTATGATGATTTGATTAACCTGGTGGTGAGGGAGTTTGGGGAGAATGAGGAGTTGTTGCGGACTTTTGAGGAGAAGTATCTGTATCTCTTGGCTGATGAGTATCAGGATACGAATACTTCACAGAACAGGATGCTGTTTTCGCTGGCTCGATTCTGGGGTCAACAGGCCAACATATTTGTAGTGGGCGACCCTGACCAGACAATTTATCGGTTTCAGGGAGCTTCACTGGAGAATATGCTTGAGTTTAGAGCCCAGTTTCCACAGAGCAAAATCATTTATCTAGGCAATAATTACCGATCTCACCAGAGGCTGCTTGATGGGGCAGCGGGAGTCATTAGCAACAACGTGGTACGGGGAGCCAAGATTGTGGATAAGCCATGGAGTTTGAAGTCATCAAGCGCGCAGCACGGAGATAAAATTCAACTGGTGGAACTGGCCAATGATAGCGCTGAGAATGCCTTTGTGGTGGAAGAGATAAAGAAACTGCAAAGTCAGGGGGTTGAGGGGAGTGCGATTGGCGTGTTGTTCCGTAATAATGCTCATGGGGAAGCGATTGCCCGATTACTGGCAGCAGGTGGAATACCCTATGAATATGGGGATCGGAATCTATTGGAGAGTGGCGTGATTAGTCGGTTTTTGAAACTGTTGTCTGGGATTGAGCACGTAACTGCCGGAGCGGATGACGTGCAACTCTATCATTGTCTGGCTTTACCGTGGTGGGGAGTGGATAACCTGGAGTTGGTCAAAGCCAACCGGCAAACCCAAGAGTTGAGAACACCGTTGTTTGAGCAAGTAGTGAAAGTTGAGGAGTTGAAAAAGGTGGTTGAACAGATATCCGAATGGGCCGTGCGGGCGACACAAGTTCCTTTATATATGTTTTTGACTGAAGTGATTGATGATTCAGGTATGATTCCTTGGATTCAGAATCAGAAGAACTCTATGGAATACATGGCAGCAATGAGGTCGTTGCTTAACTTCGTGGAGAAACAAACCCGTAAACGACCTGAGTTAACCGTAGGTGAGTTGTTGGAAATGCTTGAGCTGCACAAGGAATATGGAGTGGCGCTGCCGCCGGTTGATTTGGCTAGTGCCCAGGAAGGGGTGCAATTATTGACAGCGCATGGAGCCAAAGGGTTGGAGTTTGAGTATGTGTTTATTATCCGAGCTATTGATAGTGTATGGGGTAACAAACGCAACTACGGCGGGATTAAACTGCCGAACGAATTATTGGCTAATCCCCTACCCAAAACTGAGAAATATGAGGATGAGAGACGCTTGTTTTATGTATCGATGACCAGGGCCAAGCGGCGGCTGACGATTACTATGGCCAAGGAGTATGATGAGAGACCAGCGGTGGGAGCCATGTTTGTGCGGGAAATTGATAGTGAGAGCGTGGAGAACGTGAGTTTGGAGGAGTTTGAAGAGAAACTTGAGAATCCGCAGTTCCATCAGCTATGGCTGGCACCGGATCAGACGCCAGCGCAGGATGAGCAGAAGTATTTGCGAGAAGTTATTGATAATGGATTTGCCTTGTCTTATTCGGCTCTGAAAGATTATCTTAAGTGTCCGCATTGGTTTAAAGTGAATAATCTCCTGCGGATTCCGCAAGTGGTGGAAGAGGCGGCTCTGTACGGCACGATTATGCATCGGTTGATGGAGAGCTACTGGAAAATGGATAACTTGAAATCTATGGACGCGATGATTGAAGAAACCGTGAACCGGTGGTTAGTGCGTTATCCCGATAGAGAGCGGTGGGTGGAGGACTTGAAAAGTAATTTCCAAGTGGTGGTGAACAAGTACTTAAGCGGCGTGGGGAAACCAGAGAGGACTGAGTTAGCAGTAGGCAGGCATCAACCGGTAGTCTGGGAAGGCGTGCCGATTCAAGGGAAAATTGACCGGGTTGATTGGTTAGATAAGAATGCTAAAACTGTCCGAGTGGTGGATTACAAGACAACAGACGCAAAATCAAGAAATGCCCTGTTGGGATTGACTCAGGATAAGGAATCCTCGACGTATGTAGATCAACTGCGATTCTATGCTTTGTTGTTAAATTCGGCTCCAGCCTTGGGGTACAAGCCCAAGGAAATGTCAGTAGTATTCCTAGCGCCGACTAAAACTAAAGACCCGGATATCAAGCAAGTCACTTTTGATGTGGAGGATGATGAAGCTATGGAGACTTTGAAAGCCCGAGTACACGAAGTCTGGGATGGAATAAGTAATCTTAAGTTTGAACATGCAGATGGTTGTGAGTGTGAGAAGTGATGAAGCAAAACTTCCCTTATTTGGCTACAATGGTAGGAAGCGGGAAAATTGTAAAATAACTGGAAAGGAAATTAGCCGCTTAAATTACTGCCCATATGAACGAAGAAGAAAACAGATTGCGCGAACACTATGCCAAAGAACGCAATTGGCTTGAGTGGGGACCCTATCTATCAGGCCGAGCGTGGGGCACAATGAGAGAAAACTATAGCGGAAATCTATGGTGGGGGTTGAGCCATGACCAGTCACGGTCAGTGAGTTACCGTTGGGGGGAGGACGGTATATTGGGGATTAGTGATAAACATCAATACTTGTGCTTCTCAATTGCGTTGTGGAATGGGCAGGATGAAATTCTCAAAGAAAGATTGTTTGGGTTGACCAACCCCGAGGGTAATCATGGTGAGGATATCAAAGAGAGACTCTTTTATCTATCAGGGTCACCTACTCATTCTTATCTGCATGGGATGTACTCGTATCCGCAGGCGAAATTTCCTTACAAAAAGTTGGTGGCTGAGAACTCGGCTCGAGGATTGGATGACTTGGAGTATGAGCTGACTGACACGGGAATATTTGAGGAGAACCGCTATTTTGAAGTGAGTGTAGAGTATGCCAAGGCGGATGAGAACGATATATTCATCAAGATTACGGCTACTAACCGCGGACCTGAGAGTGCGCCGCTGTGGATTATCCCGACCTTGTGGTTTAGGAATACTTGGGATTGGGGTTATCCCTTGGGACCCAAAGGCGATATGACGGAAACTCCGAAGATGAGCTTGGAACGATGGACTCAGGGGCCAGTGGTGACTACCAGTCATCCGATGCTGGGGAGTTACAATCTGTATGCCGAGGAAGCTCGGGACGTGATATTTACTAATAACACCACGAACCACGCGCGCCTGACTGGGCAGCGAGGCGGGAAAAATAGTAAAGATGCTTTTCATAGATATATAATTCACGGACAGAAAAATGCGGTGAGCAAAGACGAGGGAACAAAGGCAGGACTGGTGTATGAATTTAAAAAGATTGAGAGCGGTGGGAGCAAAGAAATCTGGCTGCGGTTGTCACCAAGTGTGAGTGCGCATCCGTTTGGCGAGAGCAAGTCCGTGATGGTGGAGCGACGGAAGGAAACCGAGGAATTCCTAAGCAAGAGAATGGAAGGGGTGGAAAACAAGGAAGTGCGAAGTGTGGTTAACCAAGCCTGGGCCGGGTTGGTGTGGACCAAACAGTGGTATTACCTGGATATGGATCAGTGGCTGAGCGGTGACCCTGATAAAAAACAAGAGATGCCGCTGTGGGCAGCCAATCAGAACTGGCGGCATCTGAAGCATGATGACATCATGTTAGTTCCTGACCACTGGGAATATCCGTGGTATGCTGCCTGGGATTTGGCTTTTCATACGGTAGCTTATGGTGATTTGGACTTGGAGTTTGCTAAGGATCAGTTGGAGGTGTTAGTGAAGTCTCGAATTATGCATCCTAACGGCCAGATTCCGGCTTATGAGAATGAGTTTGATGCGGTTAACCCGCCGGTGATTGCCTGGGCGGTGTGGAAGTTGTTTATGATTGGCAAAGAACAAGGGATGAATGATCGGAAATTCTTGGAGAAATTATTCCAAAAGTTGTTGCTTAACTTTGGCTGGTGGGTGAACAAAAAGGATGAGAATGGCAAGAATATTTTCCAAGGCGGGTTTTTGGGATTGGATAACATTGGGGTGTTTGACAGGAATATGCCTATTCCTGGAGGCGGGATGCTGGACCAGGCGGACGGCACCAGTTGGATGGCGCAGTATGCGTTGGTGATGTTTAGGATGGCGGTGGAGTTGGGGCGGGAGAATGATACCTATCATGATTTGGCAGGGAAATTTTTGCGCCATTTTATGATGATTGTGGAAGCCAGTACTCATATTGGCCGCAACGGAGTGAACTTGTGGAGCGAGGCAGATGGATTTTTTTATGATGTGGTGCATGGGCATGATGGGCGGAGTCAGCCATTGAAAGTGCGCTCAATCGTAGGCTTGTTGCCGATGATGGCGACCTTGGTATTGGACGAGGAAGAGTTATCAGCTTGGCCGGAGTTAAAAGAGTTGATTGCTGAAGTCAAAGGCGAGTTCAAGTTGTTGGTAGAGGATGGCAACTTGGTTCGAGATGAGGAGAAGGGCACAATGCTGTTGTCGATGGTTAATGAGGTGCAGCTGAAACGGTTGCTTGAGTATATGGTGGATACGAGTGAGTTTTTGTCGAGCTACGGTATCCGGTCGTTGTCCAAGTATCATGAAACTAGTCCTGTGCATGTGGAGATAGGCGGGCAGTGGTTCTCGGTGGATTATCAGCCTGGAGAGTCCAAGAGTCTGATGTTTGGCGGAAACTCCAACTGGCGGGGGCCGATTTGGTTTCCGATTAATTACCTGTTGATTGACGCGCTACGAACCTATGGTCAGTACTTGGGGGATGACTGGAAGATTGAGTATCCTCGAGGGCAAGGGGAGCGAAAAAATCTCCAAGAGATTGCCGATGATTTGAGCGTGCGGTTGCTGAAATTGTTTACCGTGGACGAAAGAAACAGAGTCCCGTCACTGGAGAACGGCAGTTTTCCGGAGCGGCAGTTTAATCCGGAGGTGTTGTGGTTTTATGAATATTTCCATGGGGATAGCGGGCGGGGATTGGGTGCCAGTCATCAGACTGGATGGACGGCGTTGATTACGAGGTTGATGCGGGAGATGGGGAAGAAGTAAATGTTTACTTTTCTTGGCAACTAACTACATAATCTCAGTCATGAACGAATTTACAGGAACGACTCCGACCGAAACTGTTGAAAGAAATGATAAAGAATTAGCACCACTGCCATTTATTTACGAAAGAACTCACGACAAAGATGAGGCTCAATTCGAGTGGTATCGGGTCTCACAAATCAAATGGGGTGATAAAGAAAATTTACCTTTATCTGACGACGAAATAGTTGAGCAAATTAGGCCACTAAAAGAGGCCCAGCAATGGTTCACATCTGAAACATGGAGGAAGAAAGGTCAGCCACAAGAACAAGTTGATTTTGAAATTGGTGATAATAAGGTTACGATTTATAACTTCAATAAAGAAAAGAT
>CAYXHB010000041.1:0-7490 GCA_964464795.1 uncultured Gammaproteobacteria bacterium | reverse complement strand
AAGACTTTGGATTTGCCGGGGGGAAATTCTTCAGCGGAATCGTAGAGAACCGGCAGGTCATTGCGAGTCAGGCGCAAATAAGTAATGCTGGGAAGATTGTAAGCGTGGCGGGTCATCCAGCGGGTGGATTGCGCATCTGAAGGGTAAAGAACTATGGAGTCGCGCAGGCTGCGGAAAAGTGAGATGTCTTCAAGTGCCATCTGTGAAGCTCCATCTGCGCCTATGGAGATACCGGCATGAGTGCCAACACAAACAAGGGGACAATGGGCATACTGGGCCATACGTAATTGGTCAGCGGCGCGCTGAAAGAAGGCGCCAAAAGTGGAGATGAAAGGCCGCTTGCCACGACGCGATAATCCAATAGCTGTGGAGACCATGTTTTGCTCGGCGATGAACATTTCGTAGAATTTATCAGGCGCGGCTTGTGCTAAAGTCTTGGCGTAGGTGGAATTACTGACTTCGGCATCCAGAACCACCAAATCAGAGTGACTGGCAATATCTACCAAGCCGTCTCCATAGGCCTGGCGCGGTGAGATAAGAGAGTTTGGTTCGTAAGCTGACTTTTGTTTTACTTCATTTACTTGAAGCGGCTGTTTGTCTAAAGTTTGGGGTATTGAAACCGAGGCTGTGATTTGTTTGTCGACTATACCCAGAATTTCGAGTCCCTGTTTGAGCTGGTCTGTATCAAGAGCTTTGCCATGCCAATCGGGCTGGTCTTGAAGGAAGTCTATCCCTGCCCCTTTGTAAGTCCTTGCCAAGATTACAGTCGGGCTGCCCTGGGCCTGAAGAGCTTGAGAAAAAGTCGAATTTAATTTACTAAAGTCATGGCCGTCGTCGATAGAAAAAACTTCCCAACCAAAAGATTTCCATCTCTCTTCATATATAGATAAATCATGACCAATCATAGTGGGGCCGCGCTGGCCTAAGCGGTTGACGTCCACAATGGCAGTTAAGTTATCCAATTTGTAAAAAGAAGCAATTTGCATGGCTTCGTAATTGGAACCTTCGGAGAGCTCGCTGTCACCTAAGAGGACATAAGTTTGATAAGGTAAATTATCCAGGTATTTAGCGTTAAGAGCCATGCCAACTCCAACTGACAGGCCTTGGCCTAGAGAACCGGTAGGGACTTCGGTGTAGGGAAAAGCGCGGGAAGGATGACCTTCAAGAGGACTGTCAAGTTGACGCAATTTTTGGAGTTGTTCGGAAGTCACTTTGCCAGCAAGCGCGTAGAGAGCATAGAGCAATGGCGCGGCGTGGCCTTTGGAGAAAATCAGCCGGTCGTTGTTATGATAGTCTGGATTGTCTAAGTCAGCGCGGAAGAAACCGCCAAACATCAGAGTGGTCATCATCTCAACGGCAGATAAGCAGGATGTGGGATGACCAGAGCCAGCGGCACTGGTGGAAGTAAGCACTTCGTAGCGCAGGCGTTTGGCGATACTTGTGAGCTGAGCAATATCTGGCATGTGTCTACTTTAGCAGACATCGTAGAAATTTATCCATTAAATAATAATTCTAAAACTCATGAATTGGCGGATGATTAACTCCATGTTATGATATTGACAAACATCATCAGCTTAACTGACATTAAGCGATTAGTGAAAACTAAATGTTTGGGAGAAGAAATCATAGTAGACCTCCCCGGCCACCGCCCGAGATAGCGGGAAAAGGATGAGAGTTCCTAATAAGAAAAAAGTAAGGTGGCACCGCGATGACCTCGCCCTTACAGACTGAAAAATTTTTCAGATTGTAAAAGCGAGTTTTTTTCCGCTTAAAATTACTAAAATATGCGAACACTTATTAAAGAAGTTACCAAGTTAGAAGGACAGGAAGTGCTGCTAAAAGGCTGGGTCAGAACCAAGCGTGACCATGGAAAGTTGACTTTTATTGATTTGCGGGACAGGTCGGGAATTGTACAGTTGGTTGGGTATCAAAAGATGAGCGACCTCTCCAGTGAAGACGCGATTGAGGTTAAAGGCATAGTGAAAAAGCGAAATCCAAGGTCAGTTAACCCGAATTTGGAAACAGGCGAATATGAAGTTGATGTGCAGGAGTACACAGTGCTTGGTAAGTCGGTGCCGTTGCCTTTTGACATGGGCGGCGAGGATTTAAATTTGGAATTACCTACCCTACTTGACCATCGAGCTTTGGTTTTGCGTCATCCTCGGGTGCAGGCAATTTTCAAAGTTCAGGAAGTGGTGATTGATTCGTTCCGCGAGTTCATGAAGCAAAATGATTTTTTTGAGTTCCAGGCACCCGCGATTGTACCAGCCTTTGCCGAGGGCGGAGCTGAGGTCTTCGAAGTGAAATATTTCGAGCATAAGGCTTATCTGTCCCAGAGTCCGCAGTTGTATAAGCAAATAGTGATGAGCGCATTTGAGCGGGTATTTAGCGTGAACAAAGTCTTCCGCGCCGAGCCAAGTGTAACGACTCGTCATTTAACCGAAGTTGTATCTCTGGACGCGGAGATGGGATTCATTGATTCCTGGACTGACGTGCGGGATATGGCCGAGGCGTGTGTTAGGTTTATCTTTGGGAAACTGGAGGAAAAATGTGCAAAAGAGTTGGCAATGTTTGAAGCGACCATTCCACAGGTGATTGATAAAACGCCGACCATGAGTCTACGGGAAGCTCAAAAGAAAATTTATGAAAAAACCGGCCGGGATGTGCGGGAGGAAAAAGATTTGAACCCCGAAGACGAGCGGGATATTTGTCAGATTGTGTTTGAGGAAACTGGTTCTGAGTTAGTGTTTATCTATGGGTATCCGACTAAGAAGAAACCTTTTTATGTCTATCCTAATCCAAAAAATCCCGAGTTTAATGAAGGGATGGATTTGTTGTGCCGGGGGGTGGAATGGTTGTCAGGCGGGCGAAGAGTAAACGATCACAAGCAGTTGATGGCGCATGTGGAAGAGTGGAATATGGATGCGGATAAAATTTCTATGTTCTTGGAGGCTTTCTCGTATGGAGTGCCGCCTGAGGGAGGATTTGCTTTTGGAGCGGAGAGAATCACGATGCAGATTCTGAATTTAGCGAATATCCGTGAGGCGACCATGTTCCCCAGAGATATGCAGCGGATTGACTTCCGGTTGAGTAAGGATACAGAGGAATAAATTTTTTGTCGGTCATGACTATGAGTGTCATAAATTCGTTGACATTTTTCTCGTCATTGCGAAAACACAAATTATCCGAAAGAAATAACTAAAATTTGCGCATGTGGCAATCTGGTATTCTTACATCGCAAGTCCCAGACAGACGCCTAAATGTGAGCTTGGGGAATTGAGACGTAGAGTTTTGTCATCGTTGACTCCCGCTAGTTTAATCCGCAATCCGGTAAGTGCCCAGATAGTCATCCAGCCAGTCAATCAAGACTCGGGTATCTTGGAAACGGTTGTCACTGCCCATGACCACTAGAAAATAGGCTCCAGAGCGACGTTCTACACTGGTGACCAGGACTTCTCCGGCGGTTAATGTATAACCTGTTTTTACTCCCACTACTCCTAGTTGTCCCAGTAGTTGATTACGGTTCTCGAGTACGTGAACTACAGAGTCATCCTGGCTTCTGACAATAGCTTGTTTTGTGGCCACGATTTGGCTAAACAGCGGATGGCCCATGGCCACCTTGGCAAGAGCAGCTAAGTCCTGAGCCGTGGAGAAATGGTCTGGATGATCCAGTCCGGCCGGATTAACAAACTGGGTGTCATGGAGATTGAAGTCCGCAGCCAGAGAGTTCATCCGGCGGATAAATTGGTCAGGTCCGTCCTGGTAACTGTCGGCAAGGGCCATAGCAGCATCATTACCTGAGTTGAGCAGCAAACCATATAGGAGTTTCTCGATGGTGATTTGCTCTCCTGGTTGGAGACCAATGTTTGCTCCAACTTGGTAAGGTATACCGATGGTAATAACTTGCTGCAGAGGCATCTCTTGGAGAGCCACGAGTGCGGTCATGATTTTGGTAGTTGAGGCTGGGGGGTATTTGACAGAACTATTTTGCTCGATGATGGGAGTAGGGTTATCTTCGTGAACTATTAAGTAAGCTTTGGCGCTGAGAGTTGGCAAGGGCGGCAAAGGGCGTGGGGTAGCAGTCGGACTTGGAGTGGAGGGTGGGGTGACTTGCTCGGCTAGCACACGGCCTGTTTGCGAAGATGAAGCGTTAGCCGCAAGGAAGTTGTTCTGGATGATTAAGCCGCCGCTTACGCCGATGACGACGAGGGTGAGTGAGGAGAGTAAAATTTTGTTCATGTTTTTGGTACACACATACTACTGATTGATGAGGAAAGAAGCAAATGGCGAACTTGCTGAAAATATAATTCGTTAGTTCCTAGGAGTGATTAGCCTGCGGTCAACTGCTGGGACGTAGGCCGTGAACCCACGGTCTCCCCTAATGACATAGACGGGTTGGGTGAACTTCTGAGGCTGGTTGGAAGTATAGTAAGCCAGTTCAAAATGACGGATGATGACTTCGTTGCCAGGAGTGTTGTCACCCATTGAGGCAATGTACGCCTGGTTGTTACTGACTTCCTGCCAAGCGGTTTGGATTGGTTCGAGAGGATAGTCGGTGAAAAGAGATTCTTCTATTGGATGGTAGTTATAATGCAGCTCTACAACTTGCAAGCCACTGCGGCTGACCAGTGCCCAAGCCACCGGACGGTACGGGTCAGCGGAGACTACCTCAAGTCCTGCCAAAGGAGCTCTCTGGAAATTAACCTGGAAAAAATCAGCCTTTGACTCGTGGTCGACTCTGACTAACTGGCCGTTTACATATCGGTAGTAAAGAACCGCGAACTTGGATTCTTTGGAGTTCCAAGGAACATTCCAGACTCCGGCTTGGCCTAGTCTCCTTTGGGCAGCTCTATAGATATTGGCATTTGTAACAGCGATACGGTTAGGACTGACGAAAACCCGTTCGTTGCGTTCCCAGTCGTAAACCATATCAAAAGTATCAAGATAGATGTTAGATTCGAGGAGGCCGGAAACAGTATCCTGGATTTGCCACCGGTACATAGGAGCGGCGAAAGGAATGCCTGAGTTAGTGAACCCTAGATTCCGAGCCATGACGTGAGCACGGTTGGAATCAAGCAGATTGGGAGTTGTTTGAGCGTTGATGTAAACATTAGCCCGGTCAGGGAAGTGAGTAGGCAGCCGGCCGCTGATAGTTTCCAGTCGGAAGTTGAAATTAACTCCAGGGTCAGGCGGTGGGAAGTCCAGAGGAGGTAACACACCATAGGCGGCTTGGGGCGGCGGCGGCTTCTCTGCCCTGTTTTTGTAGAGGTTGTACAGGTACATGATGCCCGCTTGTACAAAAATTAGGGCTATCAATACCACAGAGCCGTATTTGATAGTTTTGCGAGTGCGGGAAGCAGTAACGGTTAGTTGTCCCATATATTGGTTATATATTCGAGTATACTAGCCGTCTTGGGTTTAGGACAATCAAGAAGCTATAATATACTGATTATGAATCAAGTAGTCACACGGTTTGCGCCGTCTCCAACCGGATTTTTGCATATTGGCGGTTTGCGCACAGCGGCTTATGCGTATGCTTTGGCAAAGCATAGCCAAGGAAAATTTATTCTTCGGATTGAAGACACTGACCAAAAACGGGAAGTCCCGCAAGCTCGAGAGAAACTAGAGGAAATTCTGCAAACTTTTGGATTAGTGTGGGATGAGTTGCATGTGCAATCAGAGCGGGTGGAAATCGGAATTTATGAACAGGCAGCCAAAAAGTTGGTGGACGAGGGACAGGCTTTCTATTGCCAATGTGAGGCGAAAAACGCCAAAGTTGACGGATTTAACAAAGAACTGCGCGACCCTTGCCGAGACAAAAATTTGAGTAGCGGAGCAATTAAACTGAAAGTACCTGAGAATGAAATTGTGAAATATACAGATTACGTGGGCGGCAAAGAAATCAGCTGGAATACAAAAACTATAGCTGACCCAACACTACTCAAAAGTGATGGGTTTCCGACCTATCATCTGGCGGTGGTGGTTGATGACCATGACATGGGAATAACCCATGTATTGCGCGGACACGACTGGATGCCCAGTACGCCGATACATTTATTGGTTTACCAGTATCTTGGATTTGAGCGGCCGGAGATTGGACATTTAACCGATATCCTTGACCCGGCTGGAGGAAAGTTGTCCAAAAGGAAAGGAACTGTATCAGTCGAACATTTTATTGCTCAGGGATACCTGCCAGAAGCGTTGTTTAACTTCGTAATTCTGTTGGGATGGGCGCCTAAGGATAATCGGGAGTTGTTTAGTTTGGATGAATTTGTGGAGGCTTTTGACCCCAAGGGTTTTCAGACGTCAAATCCGGTTTTGAATTTGAAAAAGTTGAATTGGTTCAATGGGCACTATATTAGAGAAACTAGTGCAGATGAATTCGCGAAGTTGATAAAACCGTTTATCAACCCCAAAGCTACTGAGGATGAAGTTGCTTTTTTGGCTCCTCTGGTACAGGAGAGGATGGAAACATTGGCAGAAGTGAAGTCGTTGACTGAGTTTATCTGGGAAGAAGTGAACAACTGGCCGGAAAGCGGATGGAAAGAAAATGCTAAAGACCACTTGTCAGGCGCGCTAAAAGTGGTGAGGGAAAGTGAAGACTGGAGCGTGGATGCCTTAACAAGTGGATTCATGGAGTTGATTGGACAGAACAGTTGGAAAACAGGGCATTTCTTCATGAACTTGAGAATGGCGTTATCAGGTCAAGGGATTACACCTCCGATTACTGAATGTCTGGTGTTAATGGGAAGGAAAGTTGTAGTGGAGAGATTGGAGCGGATTTTAAGCCTAGAGATTGTGAACTGAAAAAATAAAAATTAAAGTTGTATACCACCAAACTAAGGACACATTATATGTCCTTAGCTGGAATTTTTGACTTCACAAGTGGAAGTTAAACTATTTTAGAACCTCAACGTCTTTAGCAGCATCGAAATCTGCTTTGCTGACGAATTTGGTCAAGTTGCGTCCATCGGAAGTTTTACCTTTGAAGGCATAACGCTTTTGACCACGGACTTGGTATTCTTTTTTACCAACAACTTCGACTTCGACTTTTTGTCTGGCTTTGACATCGTAAAATGTAGCTTTCATGAACTGTCACCCCCCTTCCGGGCATGTAATCAAGTTCATACTAGGTAAGTCCAGGGAGTTTGTCAAGTTCAAATAGGTATAAATATTTATTTGCTTGTGTTTGTTATGATAAGCAAAGCATGAGCAAAGATAGAAAAAACCCTCAAATAGTCACAATTGGAGGTGGAACCGGAGCTCCAACTGTAATCAGGTCGCTGGTGGCTGCTGGGTATGAGAACATCAACGCAGTGACCGTGTCAACTGACTCTGGGGGTAGGTCAGGCATGGTGCGGACTGATGAGCGAGACCGAGTAATCTCGATTGGGGATTGGGCTAATTGTTTGTTTGCCTTGATAAGGAACGAATCGAATGGGAAAGATAATTTGAAGGCTTTCTTGGAATTGGCAGCTTTTACGGACGGG
>CAYXHB010000040.1:0-7701 GCA_964464795.1 uncultured Gammaproteobacteria bacterium | reverse complement strand
AAATCATGGGATGGGAAACCATACCTCAAGTCGGTGCCCTCATTTCCACAGACCCATCTTCAAGCACTCAATCCTCCCCATCCAATCAGTCTTCGTCCCAAGCAACAGTTATCAGTTGCATCCTTAAGGCAGACACTCAAGGTTCTCTTGAAGCCATCAGCACTCTCTTGCCTCCAGGAGTCGCGATTTTTGAATCCGGGGTCGGTGACGTCACTCCCGGTGATATCGCCACAGCCAAAAGTACCAATTCTCTCGTCATTGCTTTTGCCGTTAATGTCTCCACTCAAGTCATTCGCGTTGCCGAAGCTGACAAAGTTGAGGTAAAGAGCTTCAACATTATTTACGAATTATTTGAGTATCTGGATGACAAAGCCAAACGGCTTATCGACCCTTACTACGACAGCGAGGTAGTTGGCAAAGCCGAAGTTATCGCCGAATTCAGAATTGATAAACACCGCATCGCCGGTTGCCGAGTTACCGAAGGGGAAATTATCGATGACATCCAAATCGACTTAGTCCGCAACCAAACCATGGTTGGCACCAGCCGTATTTCCAGCCTCAAACAATCCAAAGCTCCAGTCGCCAAAGTAGCTCTCAACCAGGAATTTGGCTGTACCTTCGCCCCATATATAGACTTCAAAGTCGCCGATATTATCATCGCCTACCGCCCACAAAAAAAGTCTAATTAGAAATTAACCTCCCTACTGCCTGCCAAAAGTCGTATAATGCGACTGCACTTTATGGCCACCAGTTCTCTTTCCAACCTAACTTCTGCTCTTGCCTCCGCCCAAAGAATCATTATTGCTCTAAGTCCCAACGCACTCCTGGACCACGTCACCGCCAGCCTGGCGCTTGCCCACGGTCTGACCCAACAGGGCAAACATGTTTCCCTGCTTGGAAGTGTCCCCGAGTTTGATTTCTCCATCCCTTCAATTGAGCTTATCAAACCGCAGGTTCAAGGCCGCGATTTGATTATCTCCTGGCCTGACCCTGATAACTCAGTTACCCAAGTTATGACCGAGACCCAAGCTGACCGCGGCCGCTTTGCCTTGATTATTGAAACCAAACCCGATGGCCAACCCATTGACGTTTCCCAACTTGAGTTCACTTACTCCCGAGTTGACGCAGATTTGATTTTACTAGCCGGAACCGACTTGAAAAGCATTTCCAATCCAGATGTTAACCAGCTCATCAAACAACGCCCTCAAACCGTTATCCGTCTTTCCACTACCGAAAATTTCCCGCCTCAGCCTAATATCCAAGATGTTTCCTTGTCAGATGCCCCCAGCTTATCTTTCGTTAGCTGGCAGATTTTCCAGTCTCTCAAACTCAAACTTGATAAATTAACCGCTACCCTTATGCTCCTGGGCTTGGAACACCGCACTGAACGGTTTGCTAACCCCAACTTGTCCGCCGAAGTCTTTCTTATGATTGCCCAGTGTCTTAACGCCGGTGGAGTTAGGAACACCCCAAATTCCGCGCCAATCATCAATCAACCCCCATCTCCAGCCAGTAGTCCCCCGCCAACTTCCTTGCCTCCATCCTCTCAAACTCCTCTTAATCCCAAACCCACCCCCGCCTGGATTAACCCTCCCAATATCGATCAAACCGCCCGCCGGGCAAAGAAAGGCCGATAATTTCCGCTCCTTATATTTGCCTTCTTCAACTGTACCTGGTACAATACCCCAAGTTTAATGCCCATTAGACAGATTTTATGTCGCTTCAAACAGACACCAAACAACAAATCATCACTGAATACTCAACCGGTTCAGGCGATACCGGCAGTCCTGAGGTGCAAGTCGCCCTCCTCACCGCCAAAATCGAAAAATTGGCCGAACACCTTCGTGAACACAAGAAAGACACTCACTCCCGCAAGGGTCTCTTGTCCATGGTATCCAAACGCCGCCGCCTTTTGCATTATTTAATGACCAAAAGCCAAGATCGCTATCAAACTATTATCGGCAAGCTTGGACTCTCGAAGTAATCGGCTGTTTGGGGTTGATAGTTAGGTCAGTGACCCTCCATGAAAGTATGGTATACTGCCTTAGTAATAAATAAAGAAAAGAAATAAATTTAGTATGTCAAAAATTGTTAGTGTTAGCAGGGAACTTGCTGGCAAGACTCTCACGTTAGAAATCGGCAAAATCGCCAACCAAGCAGATAGTGCTGTCTGGGTTCAGTATGGAGACACAGTCGTTTTAGTTACTGTAGTCGTTGGCCGTGATAATCCTGGACTGGGATATTTCCCTCTCTCCGTTGAGTACATGGAACGTCTTTATGCCAGCGGTAAGATTAAAGGCTCCCGCTGGGTTAAAAGAGAAGGCCGTCCTTCAGACACGGCTGTTTTGACAGGTCGTCTGGTTGACCGAGCCATCCGTCCGCTGTTCGACAAAAACTTTACTCGTGAAGTCCAAATCCTCATGACCGAACTCTCCTATGACGGCGAAGCTGACTTGGATGTAGCTAGTTTTATCGGCACTTCCGCAGCTCTGGCTATTTCCCCCGCTCCTTGGTCAGGGCCTCTGGGCGGCACTAAAGTCGGACTTATCGACGGTAACTTTGTCGCCAACCCCTCTCCTGCTCAAATTGCCACTTCCTCCATGGAACTATTCGTTGCCGGCACCCAAGATGTAGTCAATATGATTGAAGCCGGAGCCGCGCAAATTCCTGATGAGCAATTTGTCCAAGGGGTAGAGTTTGCCCACCAACAGAACCAATTGGTAATTGAGTTAATCAATGAACTGGTGGCCAAAGTTAACCCTGTCAAAATAAGTGTTCCAGCACCAGATGTTAGTCAAGATCTCCAAACCCAAGCCGCCAAAACCATCAAAGATTATATTGACCAAGCTAAGAAAGATAGTCAGGATCTTGATTTCAACACAGCATTCCAAATCTTCAAAGATGCTCATGTAGATGTAGACAGCAAACTGCTGGATGGGGCTTTTTCCTATCAATGGAAAAAAGCTATTCGCGCGGTTATCGCCTCAGGCATCCGCACTGATGGTCGTAAATACGACGAAATCCGTCCCATTTCCGCTGAAGTTGGCGTCTTACCCAGAGTTCACGGCAGCGCCTTGTTCTCCCGCGGTACTACCCAAGCGCTCACCGTGGCTACTTTAGCTACTCCAGCCTTTGGCTTGATGATTGAAACCACCACCGAAGAAGTCGAGAAACACTATATTCATCACTACAACTTCCCGCCATTCTCAGTAGGTGAAACCGACCGCATGAGCGGACCTAAACGCCGTGAAATTGGTCATGGAGCCTTGGCTGAAAAAGCCCTCTTGCCTGTCATCCCTCCTCTGTCTCAGTTCCCTTACACCATCCGAGTGGTTTCTGACATCATGTCTTCCAATGGTTCCACTTCCCAAGCTTCAGTTTCAGGTTCAACTCTAGCCCTTATGGACGCCGGAGTCCCTATCCTTGCTCCAGTTGCCGGAGTTGCCATGGGTCTGATTTCTGACGCACCAGAAGGCCCCATGATTTTGAGTGATATTGCCGGCATTGAAGATTTCAACGGTGACATGGACTTCAAAGTTGCCGGGACTGCAACCGGAATTACGGCTGTGCAACTGGATGTCAAAATTACCGGTCTTTCCCTGGAGTTAGTTGCCCAAATCATTGACCGAGCTCGCCAGGATAGATTGTTTATCCTCGATAAAATGACTCAAGCTATTGCCCAGCCGCGTGAGCATGTTTCTCTCCATGCTCCTAAAGTAGAGCAGGTGACTATTCCTGTGGATAAAATTGGTGAGGTCATCGGACCAGGCGGCCGTATGATTCGCCGCATTATCGCCGAAACCGGAGCTACAGTTGATGTCGAAGACGACGGAACCGTGATGATTAGCTCTTCCACTCAAGAAAACCTTGATAAAGCCGTCAACTGGGTCAAGAACCTCACCACCGAGCCAGAGGTCGGTCAGCTGTACGAAGGCACTGTCACCAGAATGATGAACTTCGGCGCTTTTGTCGAAATCTTCCCGGGTCGCGAAGGCTTGGTCCATGTCTCGCAAATGTCACACGAATACGTAGAATCTCCAGAAGACATCGTATCTGTGGGTGACCAAGTCACCGTCAAAGTCAGTGAAATTGACGACATGGGTAGAGTGAATTTAACTATGTTATTGGACTCCCGTCCTGAGGACGGCCAAGGGCAAGAGCGCCGAGGCCGCGACAACAACGGTGGCGGCGGTGGCCGACCTCGTCAAGATGGTGGACGTCCCCGCCGTCAGGAGCGCCGCTACCGTTAGGATTTTTCCGCAAGTAAAAGTTTCCCTCTTTCGTGTGTGTCGGTTTCCCATGATATAGTGGTTTTAGGAAGTTTTATGAACGAGCCAGAAGTAATCGAAGAATTAAATAACTTACAATCCCAGGTAGATAACACACAACTGCCGCCTCTTTTGGCAGACCGGGTCAACAGCATGTTACGCCGTCTGCGCCGCATGGCCAGTTCCGGATTCTATTCCCAAGAATACGAATCTGTTTCCAAATATATTGAGTGGATTACCAATATCCCTTGGTACAAGCGCTCCCAGGATATTCTTGATTTAAACCATGCCAAACAGGTGTTGGACGCGACCCACTATGGACTTGATGAAATCAAAGACCGCGTCCTTGAGTCCATCGCTGTCATGCAGCTTAAGTCAGAACAGCTCAAATCCCAGGATCTAAGCGAGGAAGAGATTACTGCTGAGTTGATGCGGGCGCCGATTCTGTTTTTCGTCGGTTTAGTGGGTACAGGAAAAACCACCATCGCCAAATCCATCGCCGAGGCTCTGGGCCGTCCCTTTGTCAGGATTCCTTTCGGAGGCATGGGCGAGGCCGCCATTCTTCGTGGCCAAGCTCGAGTCCAACCTGATGCTGAAGTCGGTCAGGTCCTCAAAACCATGCGCCGTGTAGGCGTTAAAAATCCGGTCATCCTGCTTGATGAAATCGACCGTGTCAGTGAACACGCCCGAGGCGATATCATGGGTGTACTCGTCGAGCTGCTTGACCCGGGTCAGAACCATGCTTTCTCAGACCATTTCATTGACCATCCTTTTGACCTTTCCCAGGCTTTGTTTATCGCTACTGCCAACAACACCACCAACATTGCCACTGCTGTGCTTGACCGTATGGAACTAATCCGCATGCCCTCCTATTCCGACGACGAGAAAATCCACATCGGCCGGGAGTATGTTTTGCCCAAAGTTGTCAAAGACGCGGGGCTAACCCAAGACCAATTTACCATTAGCGACGATGCCTGGCCGCTGATTGTCCGCCCTTTGGGGTTTGACTCCGGTATCCGTACGCTGGAGCGCACCGTCAACGGCATCGCCCGCAAAGTCGCCCGTCAGGTGGTCGAAGGCCAGATTACCAATCTGCATATTAGCGCTGAAAATGTTAAACCCTATTTACCGACCTGGTAGAATATAACCCTCTATGAATCCCAACACAGTCCATATCACCTCACTTGGCGGGTTTGGCGAAGTTACCCGTAACATGTACGCTTACGAAACCGACACTGACATTCTGTTAGTTGATTGCGGCATTGGTTTCCCCACTGAAGACATGTTGGGCGTGGATTTGCTAATCCCTGATGTGGGGTATCTCAAAGACAAACGGGATAAAATCCGCGGCATGATTCTCACTCATGGGCACGAGGACCATATCGGCGGGCTGCCTTACTCCCTACCGCAGTTGCCTGAGTTTCCTATTTATGCGGCTAGACTGACGGCTGCTTTGGCTCAGGATAAACTTGAGGATCACAATATCAAACGTAATATTCAGGTCATCTCGTCTGACGCTAATATCCGCATAGGTCAATTTGAAATTAGTTTTGCTCGGGTGTCCCACTCTATTCCTGATACTTTCCATTTAATTATCAAAAGTGGAGCCGGCATTATCTATCATGGAGCTGATTTCAAGTTCGACTTCACTCCGGTTGACGGCCTGCAGCCTGAGTTGGGGAAAATTGCAGCGGCAGGGGCCCAGGGTGTGCGCTTGTTAATTTCCGATTCCTTAGGCAGCGAACGCTCCGGCGCTACCCGCAGCGAAAAAACCCTTGATGACATGTTCGAGCGTGAAATTAGCAGCTGTCGCGGCAAATTCATCGTTACTACCATGTCCTCATCCATTTCCCGCCTCCAGCAGGCTATCACGGCTTCTCTCAAACACGGCCGCAAGATTTTCATTGCTGGGCGGTCTATTGAAAAAAACGTCACCATCGCCCAAAAACTCGGCTACCTGAATCTAGACCCCCGCAACATTGTGCCACTCAAAGAACTGCGCAAGTACAAAGACAACCAAATTACCATCCTGGCCGCCGGCAGCCAGGGTCAGCCAGGCTCAGCTTTGCAACGGCTGGCCATCGGCGACCACAACTTCATCAACCTAAAGCCTGGTGACCATGTCCTCTTTTCCTCAGATTACATTCCCGGTTCCGAAACCTCCATCCACGCCGTCATTGACGCCCTCTACGAACGCGGAGCTACTGTGACTTATGCCAATATCAAAGACGACCTCCATGTCTCCGGTCACGGCAGCCGCCATGACTTGATGATGTTGGTCAATTTAACCAGCCCTGAGTATTTCATGCCCATTGGCGGCACCTACCGGCATATGGTTCATTACGCCCTCTTGGTTGAGTCCATGGGCTTTGACCAGAGCAAGGTCATCTTCCCCGAAGGTCACACCGTCGTCGTTGACCAAAAAGGTGTCCGGTTAGGCGACCATGCCGGCATCCGCAATGTTATGGTTGACGGTCTGGGCGTGGGCGACGTGGGTAGTGTTGTCTTGCGCGACCGGCAGGTACTGGCCGAAGAAGGCATTGTCGTCGTCTTAATCCAAATCGACTCCAAGACCCGCCGCTTGGCCGAAGACCCCGATATTATCACCCGCGGTTTAATCTACGCCAAACCCAACAGCCAAATTTTACTCGATGCCAAACGCCATCTGGCTGACACTTTATCTTCAAGAAAAACTTTATCCGACTGGCACCAAATCAAACAACAAACTACTGATATGGTTGGCAGGTACTTTGCTGACAAACTCCAACGCCACCCCATGGTTCTTCCGGTCATCATCGAAGTTTAGCCTCAGGCTTTTTCTCTCTCGTGGTACAATCTTTCTAACCAATTCTAACTCTTACCATGCCCAAAAGACGTTCTAAAAAAAAAGTTATCTCCCGCGCCATCAAAATCAATGTTAGCGGCCGAGTGTTCAAATACATCTTTGGTATTTCCTTGCTGATTTTTGCTTCCGTCATCGCTTTGTCTTTTTCCCAATCAACCGGTATCCCTGGTCGCTTGAACCAGTGGTTAAGCAAATATATGGGCTTCATGGCCTTAGCTGTTCCCTTTCTCCTGCTCCAGATTAGCCTGCAAATCTTGGGTCTGAAACAACTGCTGTTTGTCCGCCAATACGTAGTCTTGGGCACTTGGCTGTTAGTGGTTTCCTTAGCCGGACTGTTCCAAACCGGCCTCTTTGGCCAAGCTATCTTCATGCCCATTTCCCAAGTTGCCACAACTTTTGGTGCTTATCTGCTGCTTTTCGTCTCCGCGGTCATTGCTATTACTGTAGTTTTCAATATTTCCCCCCTCCAACTGCAAGGGCTGCTCCTGTTTGCTCTATCTTCCGTCCGCCAGTTACTAGAGAAACTCCTTCCCCAAACAGATTTTTCAGATTCAGAGGAAGAGTATACCCAGGAATACGAGTTACCTG
>CAYXHB010000039.1:0-8275 GCA_964464795.1 uncultured Gammaproteobacteria bacterium | reverse complement strand
TGTGGGCACTGAGGGACTCGAACCCGCGGCCTCTGCTGTGTAAAAGCAGCGCTCTAACCAACTGAGCTAAGTGCCCGCGTTGGGTGTATTGTATCAGACTTGGACTCGTTGTTTTAGCGGTAGCCTTGAGACGGTAGGTTCGGTGCCGGGGATAACGGTCAAGCCGCATTCGCCATTTATTCTCTTTGGGAAAGTATGATTGCGGTGTTCAATCACACTAAGGCGCGGTTGGGCACCACGGTCAGGAACGAAAGGACCGAAGCATCCGCTCGCATCATCGTCTGAGGTAGCAAGGTCTACAAACAGAGGACACTCTATACATGGCCAAACAACAGGAGTATCGCGAGGTGGTTCTAAGGGATCGAATTTGGTGGGGGTATCTAGTCTGAGGAAAAAACGTGCGCCATTTATTTCATCTGACTTAAAAAGTTCTATCCGACCATGAAGTGCACTCTCCAGGAGTGATTCCTCTTTAATCTCAACTCTGAACGACATCGGTAAATTGATTATACACCGTACAATCCAGACTCTGTCTATCAATGAGATACAAATTGAAGGTACTATAATTATGTAGATGAGTTATGTATTAGGAATTATTTTTTTGTTAATATTGCTGGGTTTTTTAATGGGGTTTGTTATTTATGCCAGTTTTTTGCTTTATTCTTCGTTCAAAGGGTCGCCCTATGTGCCGACCAAACGTAAATTTATTCTAAAAATTCTTGAAAACGCGAAACTCAAAAAGGCAACGCGAATGCTTGAGCTGGGGTGTGGTGATGGGCGGGTGCTGATTGAAGCGGTTAAATCACATGGAATAGTTGGTTACGGAATTGATATAAATCCAGTTGTCATCAATCAAGCAAAGTGGAATGCGAGGAAGTTGTCAGCTGACCGGATTAAGTTTGAGGTGAAAAATTTAGATAAGGTAGAAGTTGGAGATTATGATGTGGTGTATTTGTTTCTGCTGCCGAAGATTTTGGCTGAGGTTGCTCCCAAGTGGCAGCGAGAGGCCAAGAAAGGCTCTCTGTTTATTTCGCATGGATTCGAGATTAAAAGTTGGGGGAAGATGTTGGAGGAAAGGTTGGAGGGTGAGCCGTATGATACGTATTTTTATCGGATGACAGGATAAATTACATTGCTCCGATAATGAGTCCCATGACGGCGAACACAACAGTATTGTATCCAGCGTTGATAAGCCAGAGTTTGAAAGATTTCCCCTCGAACAGGTAATTAACACCAAAAGCCAAGGAGACAAAACCCAGACCAGTTGCAAGGCCAGCGAAAAGACCGAAGAGCCAATCGGCATCTGTGCCGATAAAAGCTGCCAAATTGAACGCCATAATGACTTCCAGAATAAAAGAGCCAATGAGAAGTTTACCTAGATTGGGAGTTTGGTTGGCAGAGACGGATTTGGTCATGCCGATAAGTTTTTGCCAGGCTTTGGCAAAAAGGACGGTATACCAAATGAATCCCAGGAAAAAAGCAGACAAAGCGGCTAGTGCAACGGCAAGAAAGTTGATTGGCATAAGATTATATTAGCACTGAATTGGTGAGAACTTCAAAAGTTTTTTAAACCAAATTGTGCCGGGGACAGGACTTGAACCTGCACGCCTTTGAGGGGCACATGATCCTGAATCATGCGCGTCTGCCAATTCCGCCACCCCGGCTTAGAGTTAATTTTTTAATGTAGCAATTTTTAATTTTCAATGATTATAACTTAATTTCAATCTGGGGAGGTAGTTGAGGGAAATTCAGAAAATATAAGAACAGCCAAGAGATTCCTCGGGTACGCTCGGAATGACGAGTGGGCGGCATAATATTACTTAATGTGTGCCGAGGACAGGATTTGAACCTGCACAGACTTGCGTCCGCTAGCCCCTCAAGCTAGTGCGTCTTCCAGTTTCGCCACCTCGGCTTAGATACAATTTTCAATACAGCATTTTTTAATTTTTAATGAATTCTAAGGCAAATTAAATTCCCGGATTCCGCATCAAGTGCGGGATGACGCTTTTTTGCCTCACTGATGATTATACAATAACTGGAGAATTTTTCTGCTAAACTTTGGAAGGACTTTTTAGTACAATACAACATAGGGCAAGGTAGCCAAGGTGGTTACGGCGCGTGTCTGAAGAACATGAGATGTGGGTTCGACTCCCACCCTTGCCACAAAAAGAGGAATTTATTTCCTAGTGATGGTATAGGTTGAGGGGTGGTAGAGAAATACGACAGGTAGGTCTTCGTTGAGGAAGCGTTGGAAGTCCTGGTAGATAACTTTACGTTCGGTTTGGTCGATAACCTTGCGGCCGTCTTCGAGGAGTTTGTCTATTTTGGGATTCTGATAATTAAGGCGGCTGCCGGCCTGGGTTGAGTGCCAGAGAGCGTATTGGTCTGGGTCGTTGGGGACTTCTTGGGTTGCAAGAAGGACGTCAAAGGTTTCGGGAATAGTGTTGACCACGGCAATTTCTGCTTGGACGTTGACTTCGAGCCAGTCTTGGGCAATTCGTTCGGCGGTGGGGAGAAGTTCGTTGAAAGTAGTAATGGTAAGTTTGAGGGCTTGGGTGTTGTCACTTTCGAGAAATTGTTTGGCCCGCTCTAGGTCGTAGTCGTAAGTTTTGACATTGGGATTGTAAGCCCAGTTGGTGTCAGGAATGGTAGACAAGACTCTGGGTTGTCCGAAACTCTTGTCCTTAATAGCATAAGCCAGTCCTTGGCGGACTTGTTTCTCCTGGAGGTCAGGGACTGTGCCTTGCAGGTTGAAGAAAATAGCCGTGTAGCGGTTTTTCTTGATTTGCTCAGTGATGGTGACATTGGGCCAGTCGGCGATGTCACCGGGGTCGTTAAGTTCTAGGATTTCGTCTATCTCACCTAGTTTGAAACCTAGAATAGCCTGTTCTTCGGTGTTATAGAAACGGTAAGTGACTGACGGCAGCATGCTGGTGCGAGTTGTGGGATAGAACTCAAGCAACTTAAGAGCTTGGCCTTGGCGTTGGACTTTGGTGATTTTGTAGGGGCCGATGCCTTTGCCGTCTTTGAAGATTGGTTTGCTCATGACCGCCGGAAATGGGGCGTAGGTTTCGGGTAGTGAGTAGCGGATGGATGTATCGCTGACCAGCTCGGTTTGGACATCCTCGTATTGATATTGAATGTCGGCGGCGCGAATGGGCGTGCCGTCGCTCCAAGTGAGGTTGGAGTCGAGTTCGAAAGTCCAGATTTGACCGTTTTCGCTGGTGCTCCAGGTGGTGGCTAGGCCAGGGAAAGGTTGGCCAGTTTCGTCTATCTGAGTGAGACCGATGCTGACTTTGTTGATGATGAAGTCAGGGAGGTTCTGTTCGTCGTAACGGCCGATGATGCCGACGGCGTGAGTTGTTCTAACTTTGGGGATGCGGTGGGAGATACGAGGCCAGAACCAAAAGAAAGCAATTCCTAAGAATACACTGAGGAGGAAGAATTTGTAATATCGTTTGATAAAAGCGGTAACTAGCAAACGGGTGAACCGAAATCGTTTTTTCCACATACGGTTGGGGCAGGGTTGGTTAGGCGGGGATAAGAGCCGCCACAATAGACGTAAGAATAAACAAAATCGCGAGGATTATGGTCGAGCGCATGAGGAGCTTCTCTACTCCACGTTTGGAATGATAGCCCATGCCTGAGCCTCCCCAGGTGGAGCTGAGGCCTTCGCCTTTGTTCTGGAGGAGAACCGTAACTGAGAGCAATAGCCCTAGAACAATCTGAGTGATTAATAAGAAATTGGACATACCCAAGATATTATACCGTACTTTGTAAAACTTTGGGTGGCTTTGGAGAATTTATTTAAACAGCCAGAGGATAAGCGACATGAGGATGTCGATAAAGAAGCCTATTCCTACATATGCCCAAAGCCCCGAGAGCGTAATCTCAGGGATAGAAACCGTGTAGACGGTGAAAGCAGGTATGGTAAAAGCATTGATAGAAAAACCAGGAAGGAGATAGTCAGCCAACCAAAATACAGCTACTAATGCCACCCAGCGGAAGGCTCCTAAAGTAAGGAAGTTGAACGGTAAGAGAATGAGGTTGATGATAGGTTTGAGGATTAAGTCCAAGGTCATGATGACCAAAGAAGCCAGAAGCAAGCCAGTGTCCAAACCTGTCTCGAACTGGAGAGCGGAAGGGAAAACCCTGGTAACCACCCATAAGCAAAAGATGGTGAGAATATAGCGGCGGAGGAGACGTTTCATTGAGATAACCGTACCTGGATTTGGGTTAAAAAGCAATGGTTGAGCGAGAGTACCAGATTACCACATGCACAAATTAATTTAGAAAGAAAGTTGATAATTTGTGCTTTCGCAATAATGAGGGTGAGGACAATCTGGTTTGGATGGTATAAAAATAAAGGAATTATTTGTTAGATCCTTCGACTCCACTGCGTTGCGCTCAGGATGACAAAATTATAGTGGAAGTGAAGGAGTGTCACTTCCCAAACACGCTCTTGGATTTGAGGTGGCGGTGATAGTTACCCGCAAAGCGGTGAGCTTCGTCACGGATGTGTTGGATTAACTGGAGAGCGGGAGCGCGGCGGGATAAGTTGAGACTACGGAAGAGAGGTTTGTCAGCCTGCACGTCAATGGGGATGATGAGGGTTTCGTAGCGTTTGGCTAGGCCAATAATAGGCAGAGTAAGATTAGCTTCCTTGAGCATGGTAAGGGCGACGGTGACTTGAGTGGGACCGCCGTCGATAATTATCAGGTCAGGGAGCGGCCACTCAGCATGAGTGAGGCGGCGCCGGAGCATCTCTCCCATGGCTGGGAGGTCGGCGTGTTTTGCTATGGGGGAAATTTTGAATTTGCGATAGTCTTGTTTGGCTGGTTCGCCGTCGTAGAACACCACCATAGAACCGGTGGTATTAGTACCCATGGTGGTGGAAATATCGTAGGCTTCGATGCGGGCGAGGTTGGAGACTTGCGGAGTGATTTGAGCTTGGTTGAGAATAGTTTCTAAATCACCAACGGCTTGAGTGCGGATTTGGTGAGCTAAGGTAGGATTGTTGATGAAAGTCTCGATTGGCGTGAGAGGTTGGAGTAGTTGTTCTAATTGCTCTGTGGCGTCACGGTAGAGGGCGGCTTGTTCAAATTGCTTGAGGTTTGAGTAGTGCTGCATGAGGACGCGGAGTTTGGTGATGACGTAGTTGCTTTGGTTGGAGAGGAGTCGCTTGAGCAAACTAATTTGGTTGCGGTATTGTTTGGTCAGTGGGGCTTGGTCTTCTAACGGTAAGCTGGAAATATAACGCGGACATGGATAACAAAGACCTATGTTGGAGTGGAAACAAGGCCGACCATTGTTGCCTTTGGATGTACAGTAAGGGACTATTTCGCGTACGGCGTTGAGGACATAACGAACACTGTTGGCTGATTGAAATGGACCGAATATGGTGTGTAGTTTGGGATTGAGTTGGTTTTTGCGCAGAGTTTTGATGCGGGGAAAAGTTTCTTTGGTAATGACAATATAGAGCGGATGTTTGTCATCTTTGGCTTCGGAGTTGTACTTGGGTAAGTATTGACGGATGAGTTTGGCTTCCAGGAGCAAAGCTTCAAACTCGGAGGTAACCTCAATATATTCGATAAAACTAATTTGAGGAACCAAGAGAGCAAGCTTGGCTCTTCCATCACCGCTACTGGTGAAGTAGTTGGCAACACGAGAGCGCAGATTGATGGCTTTACCGACGTAGAGAATTGCGTGACGTGCGTTTTTGAACAGGTACACGCCAGGCTTTGCGGGTAAGTCGGAACGTGAGGAAACAGGTAGTTCCATAGAGAATAATGCTGACAAGGTAAACTGTCAGTTGAATATAACGGTAGTTTGAGGAAATGGGAATGGTTTGGGGTTGACCATTAACCACGACATCAAGCTGAGTGGGAATAAACCAGCTGTTATTGGCAATACGGGTAGTGACGCGGGACGAGCCTAGTGGGGGGATGTAGAGGGATTGCTGATCGAGAATTAGAATTGGGTCTTGGGTTAAGTTGTCGGTTATTTCTAATTGGGGGGCACTGATATTGCCTTGATTGGTGATTTCGATGGAGAGACGAGGTTTGATGAAAGGAACGAAGTAAAAGGTAGGGCGGGCGCTAAACTCCAGAACCGGCTTGAAGTCTGGGAAACTGTTGGCCGGGACAACGATGACGTTTTTGGTTTGGTTGCTGACCTGGAGGTGTCCTGGGGGAGGTGGGGCGTTGTCATCGTGGCCGTTGATGGCGAGAGTCAAGTGCTGTAAGTCCCAACTGGAGAAATAATCCAAACCATCGGAAGTGTGGGCCCAAGTTGGGTCTACAGGACGCCAGACGCCAGTGTTAGCGTCGTAGTACTCGGCCCAGGCATGGAGAATGTCGCCTTGGAGGCCGATGGGTTGCAGGTTAGAGTTAGCGGAATTGGCATAGCCAACCACGCGGCGACTGGGGATGTTGGCAGCACGGGTCATAGCAATGAATAAATCGGTAAACTCCATGCAGTTGGCATGGGTTGGCTGCTGGTAGGCCTTGAGGGCGCCTTGGCGGTTATCTTGGGTGCCTTGTTTAGCATAGTCGTAGCTGAGATGGTTGGTGACGTATTGATATATTTTTTCTGCGCTGCCTAACTCGCGAGCTTGGGCGGTGAGCTGTGAGTTGGTTTGCCAAAAGCCATGGGTTTGAGTGTGAATCTTGGAGTCAGGCAGTGAGTTGACGGGAATGATAGGACGCGAGAAAACCATGGCTACTCCACTGATGACTACGGGTGAGTTAGTGGTGGTCTGGGGGTATTGGGCAATCCAGTTGCCGTCTTTGTCAGTGGTGATACGGTCAGGGGTCTGGGAAAATTGAGTTAAGGCAATACGTTGGTATGGAGTGTCTGGGGGAAAGGTGAGATGGTAGCGTCCTTGACGAGCATCTGTGGGATTGAGATGGTAGAAAATTGTGAACTGGTAGAGTTGGTGGGAACCAAAGACTGCTTTGATGGCGTGGTTGGTGCCGTTGGTGAATTCGTAGGTGACTTTGTCGGTTTCCTGAGTAACAGTACTGGCTGGAGGGGAGAGGTAGGCCGGAGAGGAGTATTCAGGCGGCAGTTCCAGAACTACTCGAGGCGGCGGCTCCCCTGGAGCTGAGGTGAGTTCCGGCAGGTTGATTTCGGTTACCTCTCCTTGGCGGATGACGCTGTTGGTGAGCTTGTAGACAATCAGTAGTGTTTGCGAGGCGTCTCTGCCTACCGTGGGTGGGAGGGGAATATTAATGAGCTGGTGGTCGACCTCTTGAGTTTGGCGGTAGTCGAGTACCTGGTTGGTTTCGTCCTGGAAAACGGCGAAGTCTTTGACTTTGTCGGTTTGGATTTTGAGCTGGTAGACTTGGGGATAAATTTCGGTCTTTTGATTGGTGATAGTGATTAATTCGGTAACTTCAATGTCTGTGCCAATAGTGACTTGGTAGCGGACATCTCGGTTGATGAGGAAATCTGATTGGGCGTGAATGATGGCTGGGGACAGGAAATAGAGGAAGAAAGTGAGCAGAGTTAAGAAAAATTTACGCATAGGCAATGTTTATTTATGGTTTTTGGTGAGCCACTGGCCGGTTTGGGACTCAGGGTTAGCTATGATGTCCTGGGGAGTGCCAGTGGCGACGAGGTAACCGCCTTTTTCCCCGCCTTCGGGGCCTAAATCAATAATCCAATCAGAGGTCTTGATGACGTCCATGTTGTGTTCGATGACTACGACAGTGTTGCCTTTGTTGACTAGGGCGTGGAGGACGTTGAGGAGTTTTTCTAAATCAGCGAAATGGAGTCCGGTGGTGGGTTCATCGAGGATGTAGACGGTGTGGCTAGTGGTGCGTTTGCTCAGTTCAGTGGCTAGTTTGACCCGCTGGGCTTCGCCTCCGGATAGAGTGGTAGCAGACTGGCCAAGCTCGATGTATCCTAGGCCCACCTCTTGGAGAGTGATCATTTTGTTCTTTATAAAGGGGATGCCGTGGAAAAATTCAGCTGCTTCATCGACGGTCATTTTGAGTACATCGGCGATAGTCTTGCCACGGTACTCTACTTGGAGAGTTTCTTCGTTGTAACGGGCGCCTTTACATGTGTCGCAGGTGATATATAAATCAGCCAGGAACTGCATCTCAATTTTGATTTCGCCGCCGCCTTCGCAGGTTTCGCAGCGGCCGCCTTTGACGTTAAAGGAAAATCTACCTGGGCCGTAACCGCGAATTTTGGCTTCAGGGCTGTTGGCGAATAAATCACGGATGGGAGTGAAAAGGCCGGTGTAGGTCGCGGGGTTGGAGCGAGG
>CAYXHB010000038.1:0-8283 GCA_964464795.1 uncultured Gammaproteobacteria bacterium | reverse complement strand
CCCGCGGACTCCTGCATGCCATTGGCGCAACCACTCTCAAAGAATACCGCCAGTATATCGAAAAAGACCAGGCTCTCGAACGCCGCTTCCAACCGGTTTATGTCGAAGAACCATCTCTCGAAGATAGCGTCGCTATCCTGCGCGGAATCAAAGAAAAATACGAACTCCACCACGGTATTCGCATTACCGACGATGCCGTCATCGCCGCAGTCGAACTCTCCGTGCGCTACATCACCGAGCGCTATCTGCCTGACAAAGCCATCGATTTACTCGACGAAGCCACATCAGCCCTTAAGATTGAGGTTGAGAGCATGCCTTCTGATCTTGACCAGCTCAAACGCAAAATTACCCAACAGGAAATCGAACTCGCCGCTCTCAAAAAAGATAAATCCGCCCAAAACAGGGCAGAGGAGTTATCTCGCGATATCCAGGAACGCAAAAAAACTTCCCAATCCCTAGAACAACGCTGGAATTCACAAAAGGAGCAAATTCAAAAAATCCGCCGCTCCCGAGAAGATCTGGACAAACTCCGTGCTGACCTCGAGCGCTACGAACGCGAAGTCAACCTCGAGAAAGCCTCTGAAATCAAATACGGCAAGATTCCCGCAAAACAAAAAACTCTCGAAGAACTAGAAAAACAATGGCAATCCATACCTGAGGACGAAAAAATGCTCCGCGAGCAAGTCACCCAGGAAGATATTGCCCGGGTTGTCTCCCGTTGGACAGGTATCCCCGCCAACAAACTCCTCAAATCCGAAACCGAAAAACTCGCCCGCCTTGAGGACGAACTTCATCAATATGTTGTAGATCAGAACGAAGCTATCCATCAGGTCGCCGCTGCCATTCGCCGCTCCCGCGCTGGACTATCCGACGAGAATCGTCCCATTGGATCCTTCTTGTTCTTAGGCCCCACCGGCGTCGGCAAAACCGAAACCGCCCGAGCTCTGGCTCAAGTCATGTTTAATTCTCAAGATGCCATGATCCGTATCGACCTTTCCGAATACCAGGAAGCTCACACCGTGGCCAGATTAGTCGGCGCCCCTCCAGGCTATGTGGGTTATGAAGAAGGCGGCCAACTCACAGAAGCCATCCGCCGCAAACCCTATTCCGTGATCCTATTCGACGAAGTAGAGAAGGCACATCCTCAGGTTTTCAACGCGTTTCTGCAAATTTTGGACGATGGCCGCTTAACCGACGGCAAAGGCCGCACCGTCAATTTCAAAAACACCATCATCATCATGACTTCCAATCTGGGCTCAGATTTAATCCAAGAGGCAACCGCCAAAAAAGAATCTCTAGAAACCATCCAATCCCAACTCTGGGACCGGCTCAAAAATCAATTCCGACCAGAATTCCTCAACCGCCTTGACTCAATTATTGTCTTCGAGCCCTTAACCCAAGATCAACTCGCCAACATCTTTGATCTGCAATTGTCTAAAATCCAAGCCCGCCTTGCCCGCCAAGGATACAAACTAGAGATCACCCAAGAGGCTAAAGATTATCTGATTGCTCAAGGCTACGACAGCGCTTTTGGCGCCCGGCCGCTCAAGCGCCTCCTTGAAACCAAACTAGTCGATGAACTGGCTTTCTACATTATTGACGGCACTTTTAAGTCCGGAAATACAATCAAAGTAGATTTAAATAAGGATAAACTGACTTTCACCCATAATTCTTCTAAATAAACTCTTGGCCTCTTTCAATTTGGTGTTATAATCCATATCAAAACTGCATATGAGCACTAACCTCACTCCAGAACATTTACAGCTTATTCCTAACCAGGAACAACCCAAACCTAAATTCAAGCTGCCTGGGTTTAATTTCAAATCAAAGTTATCAATTGAAAAAACTAAAGACATTGCCTGGATGCTCACCGCTGTTGCCTCTGCTACTGTCGCCACCAGTATGGCCTACACTGCCTTCAATAGCCCAGAATCACCACCTCCTCAACCTATTGTTTCGCCTCAACCTGAAAGCCTTACCCCGAACTTTCTTGGCAATGTTAATTTAGATCTCAAGCTCAATGGCGAAAGCCAATCTATTCCTTTGTGCATCTCAGCTACTGATGATCGATTGATTACCACCTGCCCCGAAGCCCGCGATCTCCCTCAGTATCAAGCCACCGTCCCTAACGACTCCACGGGCCGTATATGTCGACCATTCCTAGAAACTCTCACACCTTTAGCCAGTCAACCAGACGCTGTACTTGGCAAAGCCATCTGTTCTGATCCCAATGGCCAACAAGAATCAGTGTTTGCAAGCTTCACTCTAGATTCTCGAAATATCAAGCTTCTCCCTTAATTCCCATTATTTAACCGCTATTTGCGCCTTCTTTACTCCTAGGTTCCCTTGATAGAGACCACGAACTACTTGTCCAAACGTCTCACTTTCCATCAATCGTCTTCCTACGGTAGGTATATCTGTTTGCGTTAACTCTCCATCTAGTCCTTCTTTTCCCCACTCAAAAGCCAAAATCTGCGAAATGTCTTCACCTCTGTGAGTTAACACGCCTTGGCATTCCAAACTCGCATTGATATTTATATCTGCCGTTACTCTTTCTAATTCCACTTGAATTCGCAGCTCTGGCACATCTATCTCACTGGCAATCTCAACTCTGTCATCTAAACCTTTCCTAGCCGCATCATGCAATCCTTGAGCCTCAATTTTTTTTTCTTGTTTACTAAGAGAGTAACTCACACCATCACTCTTATGGGGATTGATCTTCACCTGGTTGCCTCGCGATTCAAAACTTACTAAATTCGCATTCATATCAGCCACGATCCTTTTTTCTTCATCACTTATTTCTATCTGCCGCTCAGCCACCATTGTTCTCAAGTCCAAGGGAAACCAAACCAGCTCCGACACTCGAGCATTTCTATCAACTCGCCAAAAGCTCCCATCTGTAATAGTCGCGTCTGCATGACTTAGCTCTACACCCTCGACACTAATTAGTCGTCCATACACATTCGCCCATTTATCCCTAGCCATTTCCAGTCTTACCCCACTTTTTTCATCTCTAATATCCACAGATCGCACCACATAACCATTAGATAAAATTCCCTCACTTAATGATAAATTTCGCAAATTTACCATTCCTTGAGTTTGCCAAGTTGTCCCCTCTGGCAAAAAACACGGTACCAAGGGCACCGTTTGACCCATGTCGTCAGGCCTACTGTAACTACGCAAATCACCTTTTATCTGCGTTTCAGTTTCACCAGATAATTCATATGGCCGGTCACTCAGCCCTCCCATTGCAGATATAACATCGTCATTTATTCCAAGCTCCACTTTCTCCGCAATAACCCCTTGAGTGCTCATTTGTGTTACGTATCCCATCTTGACCCCTCTTTTTTTAGAAACATAATCAACCTGACTTACATCTCCAGATCTCTGCATCCGCAATAGCTCTAAGCCGTTCACGCTTTGTATCCCTTGAACATATCCCATTTGTGGATCTCGGTCATTACTAAACATCTCATCATCATTTAGTCTAACTGTTCCTAACTCCGACTCTTCACCAAACTCAACTGTTTCATATACTCCATCCTCATCAATCTTGGCAGTCTTAAGTAAAAATGTATTATTACCTAACACAAGCTGGTCTCTACCATTATGGAATTCAAATTCCACAAAACCTGGTTCACTTTGCGTAACCAACTTCTCACTTTCCCCATATATACATTCCAAACCCAAAGACCCGCCGCCTGTGGTAATGGACTTTTTCCCATCATAGCTTACGCGAGCACTTCCATTCTTGTTTTGTACTTTAATTTCAATCATATCCTAGAGTATTAGCCGTATTATATGTTGTAATTATTAAATAGCAATTATTTACTACTTGCACACAAACATTTCTTAATTATAATCCACATTAATATCTAATATGGCAAATGCAGAAGTTGTTCAAGAAGAAAGAGGCGCTCTTCCGAAAGTTGGGATGCGGTTGCTCTTTGGTCCACGAATTCAATCTGAATATTCTCGCTTCACACCTACAACTGATGAGCAAGGTAATCCAGGATTTACTCTTGTCGAAAAATCCAACACAGACTTCCGCGCTGGAGGCGGAATTCAACCCATTATCGGAGAATTTAAAAAGGTCGAAATCAATTTCGGAAGCCTGGCCAAATTAGAAGCTGAGGGTGATGAGCCTGGAGCCAGTATTGGAGTATTCACAGTTCTTGGCACAGCCTTTGATCGCACACATACAGACTTGGAAGAGAAAAAAAATAGCAGTATTAATTTAAATCTAGGCGTGGGTGCTATTGGCTTTTTGGGGACAAACAAAAAATATGCTTCAGCAGACATTGGCGCCTACAAGGTCATGGCCGGAGAACCAGGTAATCCAGATTCAGCTCCAGGATTTGTACATGTAGGCATAATCGGCACAGGAGTTCTTTTCCAAAACAAATTTAGCGATGAATCCTCCCAGAAAAGCGGCTCCGATCTCCTCGCAATTCAGGCCACACTCGCCACCGCAGCTGCCACCGGTCCTGACAAAATGGCTCTAGCTGGAATCATCGGACCTAAAGGTAATTTGGTGTATGGTGTCCTTGCCAAGAACGATGAGCATGGTGGACTGGCTGCAGTACTCAATCTCTCCGCTGGTGTTTTTACTCACAGCTCAAGAGATTACATCAGTGGTAACGGTGATCGCATCCAAAGAACTTTCAAAGCCTCAATCGACGCTGGCTTCCAATTCGCCACTTCAACCGGAGCAATCCAATTTGCCGGAGGAGTTATTGACTCATATTTTGAGTAGTATTTATGGAAAAATTTCATCTTATTGCCCAAAGACTTTTTGAAAAAACCAACAAGTCTATCGTCGACCCCGTTACTGGTATGACTGGCATCAACTTAGGCTCGGTTAATACCGAGCAAACCAGATCTATTAAACAGTTACAAGATGAAGCTGGAAACATTACTGGCCTTGAATTTACACAAACTACTCGCACGAAAGGAGCCTTTTTTCAAGGCTTCACCACTGGCGATAACCCCGAAGCCAGAATTCCCACCGAAATAAAATTCAACTCTGGCAACATTGACGTTACTCTTGAATAAAAACTCCTATGGCCCTTGGCTTAACCATGAATGGCTTAATCGAAGAACTTACTCACGCCTTGGACGAAAATAATAATCCCAAATTCGAATCCTCCGAAGGCTTAGGCATGAGTCTCTCTGCCCTCGCCACCAGAAAAGGTTACGCCCTCACCTCAGTCAGATATCATCTTCCCTTTATTTCCGCACTTCCCAACCAAGGCCTAGATATCAGTGTTAGCCATGGAGACAGACATAGTAGTTTTCTAATTAATACTTCCACTCCAACCAGACTACACGATGGTCTCAATAGAGTAGAGAACTATCCTGATCACACAATCATCCATGTTCAAGCCGGATCTCTACTGAATATCCAAACGCCTGATCATCACAAACCCATATTAATAAATATAATTACTTAGGTTATAATCCCATAATCAATATGGCCGAACGAATTCCACCCACTCAAGTCTACGTCAATGGACAACCCATTGAAACAGAACCTAGCCAAAATCCAAACACAGTACCTTTAAAAACTGATACGCAGTTTTTTTTCGAAGCAATGCGCGATATCGATCAAGGTCTTGCCCAAAACTTACTAATTAAAGCCACAGCCCGCAAAATGTCAGAAGTCACGGGGTATCCCCAATCCGATATTGAGTCGGCCATCGCTCAATCTTTTCAGTCTGCATCTGCCTCTCAAAATCAACAAGCCATCGCTGCCGAAATCAGACAAATTAGTAATGAGCTTGGCCTTTCTCCTCGAGAACCCAAAAAACCATCATTAATTCAAATAGGCTTGTCAGGCTTTAATAACGGCCTCAAACGTTAACCTTATGGCTACAGAATATCCAATCGCAACCAGAGACCAGCATGGAGTCATTAATTTGCCGCCCGAGACTCTTGCAGCTCATCAATACTTAGCCCAAATGTACGGAGAAAAGTACGAAGATCGAGTTCGCACTATGGGCATGAACGGACTTCAGAGAGCTACATACCGAACTGGAAAAGTTCTAGGATCTTTGATCGGAGCCTTTGTCTACTTACCGCCTAAAGACAGTGCCGTGGTCATGTATCGCCGCAGCATTAATCCTTACAATCTTGGTGCCGAGACCTATGAAACACGCAGCTACATGTCTCCAGAACCAGTTCCAGGCAGACTTGTTTTCAAGATTCCATTCATTGAAACCCCCCACCCCATCCGCATCAATGACCAATTTCCAATGAGTTTAGTTTTTAACGGTGGCAACGGCATTGATATAGATGGTCTAGGTTCTATGGACTTCAAATTCACCACTGAAGCTCGCATCGTACCACAATCCGGTATTTATAATACTCAAGTTCAAAAAGAAAGCAACCTTATCACCATCGCCCGTGCATACGAAGGGGACACCCAAGCCGCCCTGGCCAACATCATGCCAACATTGGTTTACAAAGCCTGGAGCGAAGGCTTACGTCCCAACCCAAATTACCGAGAATATCTACGCCGAGCTCTCAGTACTCCACAGGTTCACAATAATGCCATCTTGGCTGGTCAAGTTTCACCTGAAGAACTCAACGATAGCTCACCTTCAATCAATCAGATGATGGCGGGTGTACAACGAGCCACTGCCGTATACAACAAAACTGCTTGGCTTCTGGGACAGCACATTGCCTACTATGCTTCTAAAGAAGGTATCTTCCTTGCTCCTGGACGTACCTCAGTCGATCCCCTCCCTAACCCCACCATGGCCAAAATCACAGATAACATGGCCGAATTTACCCAAGCCCAGCTTGATGCTGTCGAAGTTTCTATGAAAACTAAAGCAAAGTATGAAGCTATGGTTCAGTCTTTTGCACCTCTTTTAGGAACTATCGCCACTATCATTAACGATCGCCGCACTAACCAACCAGAATCATAGTCTAGGCAATTATCGAAGTTAGTATTACAATACATCTCGAATATGCGTATCAAAGAATCACCAAACTCCCAACCCACCGATCCTATTGCTTCCAAGCCAGACGATGCCCTCATCCGCGATGCACTCCCTCCTCAGATTGAACAACCATTCCAACCAGATGACAGACGCAGACTCAATCTTCATAAATTTACAGACATCATTCCCAACTCACGCACTGCATTTAAGCTAGCCACTGCAGGATCAGTTGCAATGGCATACGCAATTGAACAAATCCAGCCGGGGACAGTTGAGAAAACTATCGATCTTGCGCTAGACAAACCCACAGAACTCCTGTCCGGCATAGGAGAACAAACCGTATATTTAGGTCGTGATATTGCCTTAGAAACCAGAGACCTGATTTCAGAAAGCATTGTTGATACCGCTCAGTATTTCCCCAGAGCTATCGGCCGATTTTTCACCGCCGAATCTATAAGAAGCTGTGTAAACAATGAATGTCGAATTACTCTACAAAATGACGAGCCACCTCCTCCACAGATTCTCATAGGCGCCGAAGCTTTGGTCGGCACTGTCGCGCTAGTTGCTCTAGGAATTAAAGTTAGCCAAGCCATCGCAGGTCCTGCACTTAGAATTACTGAAGCTCTCACTATCTCTCGCGCGAAAAAATAACCCATGGATAAAGAAAAAATTGTCCCGATTATAGCAGTCACTCTTCTTGCAGTCTTTGCCAAAGATCAAGGAGCTGATATCTTCCGCAGCGGCAATCGTCACAGCATTATCGGCAACGACCGTCCACTTCTAACACTAGGCACTCAAAGTCACGAGCTAATTGCAGGCCGAATTGAACTTGGAGCCAACACCCGCAGCGGCTTGATCATCCACACTAATGGTGAACTTAACTTAGGAGATAATAGAGGAGTCACTACTCACAATAACCGCGTCGGTGAAATAGGCATTGCCTTCCATAATCAAAACTTCGCCAGCCTCGGCGGAACAATCGGGATCGATGGAGAAGACGGCCGCATTAACGGTGCTTTATACATTCGTCTTGGCGGACCCTCCCAACCATAATTTAATACACATTCAAAATGGTCATTAATTAACTTTTAGTTGACAAAACTTATAATACATAATATGGGTCTAATAAAAACAGCAGAACGCATTGCAGACATCATCGCCAAACCAGTTGAGAAAGTTTTAACCCCGGAAGTAATATCTCGTATTCAAGGTAGAGGTCCTGGACACTGGGAAAAATTCCAAAAAGGTGTACGAGACCTCGATCCGCAGGGCTATGACGATTGGGAATATGAACGTGATATTAGACCAATACCTCCAACACACCGCTAGACTAACT